>JAHECW010000116.1 GCA_024641545.1 Acidobacteriota bacterium | reverse complement strand
ATGACGTGGCCGGACAGCTTCTCGATATGGGTCAGCAGCGCGGAGTGGTCGAGCTCGGCCCGGCCCTCGTTCACCAGGGTTGTGAACATCTCGTTGACCAGCGCGGTGACGGGCAGCGCGACCCCGTACTCCCGGGCGGTGGCGAGGATTATGCCGAGATCCTTGCGGTGGAGCTTGATCTTGAACCCCGGCGCGAAGTCGTGGTTCAGGAAGTTCCGCTTGCGGACCTCCATCACTTTGTTGCCGGCAAGTCCGCCGCCGAGGACCTCGAGGATGATCTCGGGCTGCACGCCCGCCTTCGAACCGAGCACGAGGGCTTCCGAGACCGCCTCGATGGTCAGCGCCACCACGATCTGGTTGCACGCCTTCACCACCTGACCGGCGCCGTGCGGACCGCAGTGGGTGATCGTTTTCCCCATCGCTTTGAAGATGGCGTTGGCGGCGTCGAAGTCCGCCGCGTCTCCGCCGACCATGATCGACAGGGTCCCTGCGACGGCGCCGGCGTCGCCGCCGCTGACCGGGGCGTCGAGGACGCGAACCTGCCGCTGCTTCCCCTCCTCGGAGATCCTGCGGGAAACGACCGGAGAGATGGTGCTCATGTCGATCACGAGCAGACCGGGGCGGGCGCCGGCGAAGACGCCGTTCTCACCGAGGACGGCGGTCTCGACATGCCGGTCCTCGGGCAGCATCGTGATGACGACGTCGCTGGCCTCCGCGACCGCCTTCGACGAGCCGGCCGACGGCACGCCTTCGTTTTCGAGCGCCTCGACCGCGGCGGGGACGACATCGAAGATCGTCACCGGGTAGCCGGCCTTGACCAGGTTTCTGACCATGGGCCGGCCCATGATGCCGACGCCGATGAAGCCGATTCTCTCTGTCATGAGATGGGATCCTCCTTCACGATGTCTGCCGCTGCGGAGCGCAGCGGCCCACCCACGGAGCGCGGTCGCGGCGACGGTTGCCTGTGGCGGCGTCAGAGCGGGGCCCATGGTAGCGGATCAGGTGCTCGGTGAGGCAGGGATCCGAGGGGTGCCGCGTTCGCCATCGTGGAATTGCCGGGGTTGCGGGGCGGCGTCCTTCTCGCCCCCGACCCGTTGTTCGTGTCAACCGGCTGAGGCGATTCCGGCGGGATCGGCTTGCGGGGGGGCCGAAGAACGATGACCCGGGTCCGACGAGTTAGCGCCGATCACTGGTCAACCGACCAAAATGCGACAATGCGAACGTCGACCCGGCGGCACTCGGCAGAAGGCAGGTGAACATGAGCACGTCGAGCTTCAGTTACGTGATCTACATCCACGCAGCGGCGGAGGAGGTTTGGGATGGACTTGTGAATCCGGACATCACCCGCCGCTACTGGTTCCACGAGAACGTCTCGGACTGGCAGGTTGGTTCGGAGTGGGTCCACCGCCGAACCGACGCCGAGGCAACGGTGGACATCGTCGGCCGGGTGCTCGAGAGCAGCCCGCCGAACCGCCTCGTCCTGTCGTGGGCATTGCCCGGCGAAGACGAGGACGCGGCAGCGGTCTCGCGGGTGGGGTTCGAGGTCTCGCCTCAGGGCGAGTGGCCGCACGGTCCCTGGGTCGGGCTCAGGATCGTCCACTCCGAGCTGGAACCCGGGTCCGAGATGCTGAAAAGCATCAGCTTCGGATGGCCGGCGGTGCTTTCCGGATTGAAGACCATGATCGAGCGTCCGGAGATCTTCGAAACCGACTGACCACCGGCGATCGACTTTCGAACCGCACCCGCCGTCGTCGGTCACGTTGGGTCTCAGCCGTCGTTTCTCCGGCGGCGGCCGTGCGTCTTCCGGCCGCGGGCCGGTGGATCGGCCGGACGGCGTGAGTCGGCGCTCGGGCCGATGAGACGGGGCTGCAAAGGAACGCCGACAGGCGCCGGCGGCGGGAGATCGCGGGGCTCGCCGTTATAGAAGACCGCTTCGAGAAAGAGACCCGAGGCGGGCGCGGCCTGCTCCGGCGGCGACACCGATCCGGCGAGCCACCCGGGCACGTCCTCCGGGTCGGCGGCGCCGCAGCCCACCGCGACCAGGGCTCCGACCATGCGCCGCACCTGGCCCCACAGGAAGTGGCTGGCGAGGATCCGTATCAGCACCAACTCGCCGAACTCCCACAACCGGCAATCCTCGACCACGACGACGGTGCTCGGCGCCGTGTGGCCGGAGCGGGCGAAGGCGGCGAAGTCATGGCGGCCGACGAAGCGGGCCGCGGCCGACCGCATCCGCTCGACGTCGAGGTTGTCTCGGAACCACCAGGTCGACCGCTTGCCGAAGGCCGAGCGGCGGCGGATGAGCTGGTAGCGGTAGCAGCGTGCCACGGCGTCGTGACGGGCGTGAAAGGAGTCGGCGGCGGGCCGGATGTCGAGCACCGCCAGGTCGCTCGGCAGCGAGCGGGAGAGATGGTCCATGACGCGGTCGATGGAGAAGGTCCGGGCGCAACGCAGCGAGGCGACCTGGGCGAGAGCGTGGACGCCGGCGTCGGTGCGGCCGGCGCCCTGAAGGGTCAGCCGGCTGTCCTCGAGTTCCTGGCGCAGGGTCTCGACCAGCACCCCCTGGACGGTGCGTTGGCGGAGCTGGGTCTGCCAACCCGAAAATTTGCTTCCGTCGTACTCGATGGTCACGCGGTACACCGGCATGATCGTCTCCTCGCCGCCGTCCGACGGGCAAGCCCTCGACGGTGGCCCCACGGTTGCCGCTCCGGCGCCGAGAGCGGCGATCCTCCGGCGCGGGCTCGCTCGTGTTCAACCGCCGCGTGCCGCTTGTGCGGCTTCTCACGCTACCCCTTGAGCCGGTCGCTGGCAAGAGCGTGCCGTGAGCCCTCGAGGCTGCCACCCTTCGCATCGAGAGGAATTTTCGGCAACAGAGAGGATCAGGGGCACAGGCGGCGGTGTCTCGGGGTGGCGGTCGAGGGCCACCGCCCGCAAACAGTCCGGTGTCGATGGCAACGGTGCATTTTCGGTGAAGAACGCGCCCCACACCGTGGCGCCGTCGGCCGTCCGGACGATCTTGGCTCCGGTGAAGCCGTGGATGAGGGTCACCGGGTTGCGTTGCGGGTTGGCGGTTGCCGTCGCGTAGATTTCAACGACGTCGGCAGCGGGATATCTGGAAGCCTGCTGACGGATCAGCGAACAGCCGCTGTTCGTGACGATGATCGCGGCCGGTCCGGGGAAGAGGTGATCGTTTGCCGCTCGACACCGGTTCAGATCCTGACAGGAAAAGCCTGTGCTACGAGGTTGTGATCAGCGGCGCCCATGATCCATCGGAACTCGAGTCACGAGGTCGATGGTGGCACCCGCCACGCTGCTCAGTCCCGGATCTCGAGGACTTTGGCCCGGTTCCCGACCTCGACCGAGCCCGCGACGTAACCGATCGCGGCCGGGCTGTCGGCGACGACGACGACAACGTCGTTCTCCGACGAGAACTGCACTGGTGGGACGCCTTTTCCGGAGAAGATCTGCCGTTGCCAGTAGCTCTGGATCGAAGCCACGCTGCGGTCGTGAATCTGCTGTGAGAACTTTTCCCGGACCGGGGATTCCGGAGTCAGGTCGATCGCCATCACCTCCTGGCCGTTCGGCCACGTGGTCGTCTTCTTGAGGAAGATCTTCGACACCTCGGCCTTGGAGATGGAGTTCGTGGGGTTGGCCCGGTTGACGATGACCTGAAAATCGGCGGCCTCAGCAAACGCGGCGATGCACATCGACAACGCCGCGCCGAGAAGGGTGAGGGTCCATCTTGTTGACATGATTGCTCCCGACGCCCGGGTCGTGCCGGCCCGACTCATCGCGGACGTCGGGCTCACGACGCGTCGCCTCCGATGATACCAGAATGGCGCTTCAACCCGACCGCGTGGCGGTGCTCAGGATGACAGGTGTTGGAGTCCTGCGGGAGGCTCGCGTATCAGGTTGAGACTTCAGGGCTCGATCGCCGGGGGCTCAGATCCACGAGCAATACCGCGGCAACCGCCGTGGCGCCCATCATCGATGTCAACCTTCAGAACTTCAACGTCATGACCGTCGTGCCGTACTTGAACGACGTGTCGCCGCCGGCGGAGGTGGGCGGCTGCTTGTAGCGATCGGGGATGGCGTCCCAGCCCTCGTAGATATCTCCATGGATGGAAATCCGTTGTTTCTTCGGCGCCGCATCCCCGGGCATCTCGCCGAAGACGTCGTACACCGAACCCCGCGTCAACGCTGCGACGTTTTCTCCGAGCGGTACGAGCTCGTAAAGCCCGTCGCCGTCGGTGTCGACCCGAATCCACCCGACGTTGAGGATCTTCGCGTAGGAGCCGTCTCCCAGCATCTCACGGATCTCGGCGTCGAAGGCTGAGATGATCCGGTCGGCGCCGGGCACGTCGCGCCGGATCGCGAAGTGCAGCAGTCGCCGGGACAGCGGATTGAGCCCGATCTCGAGATTCGCCTCGGTCTCCTCGGGTTGGAAGGTCAGAAGATGGCGCGCCACGAGCTCGTCGATCAGCATGTAGTCGACCTCGCCGGCGAGCAGTTTGTCGAGGCAGTCCTGGTCGTTGCGCGAGTTGATGAACAGGACCCCCGTTGCCGTTTTGACGGCGTCGCCGTAGGCATAGCTGCCGACCGCCGCAACTCGTTTGCCGGCAAGATCGACCATTCGGGTCGCTGACACATCGCTCCCCGAGCGCCCGATGAGTACCAAGCGGTTCTCCAGGTAGGGCGCAGAGAACAAGAGGTACTTTTCTCGCTGCTCGGTGCGCCAGATGGCCGGGCTGCCGTCGAACTCGCCGTTTCGGATGCCGGCCTCGACGGCCTTCCAGTCGACGATCTCCGTCGATGCGGGGATCCCTGCGCGATCGAGCGCCGTCTGCACCAGCTCGATGGCCGCTCGCTCGCTGCCGGGAGCGCCCGTGAACGGGGGCCACTCATCCGAGGCGAGACGAAGCTCGACGGGTTCGTCGGCCATCGTCGAGATCGCGATCGCCGCCGACAGGGCAGCGAGAGAGAATCGCAGCGCGCCTCGCCACCGACGAGCAGACCTTTTGGTTCGAGGTGTCGCCGATACCGGTGCGTCGGATGGAGCCGATGGGAGGTGTTGCATGACTCATTCCTCTCGTTGTTGGCGCAGCGCTTCAGGGGCGATCCCGGTTGACGGCGGCCGCCGGTCAGATAGAGTAACAACCTGAGGGTTCCGGCTTATTGCCTCCCGGTCGAGGCCGCTGTGTTCCAGAATCGTCGGCACCACACCGACAAGCCGGACCCGGACCGGCACCCGCCCGGGTCTATCCGATACCTGTCAGGGAAGCTCCTCGGCAACCCGTCGCAGGCCTTCCTCGAGATAGGCCTGTTCGCCCCCCAACCAGAAGCGCAGGTAGCCCTCGAGACCCAGGTGGATGCCGGGAACGATGAGCGTGCTCTGGTTGGTGCGAATCCGCTCGACCAGTTCGAGACTCGGGATCGGCGAGGAGTACTTCAGAAAAGCGAGGGCGCCGGCCTTCGGAGGGATGAATGAGTAGCCCTCCCCCAAACCGGCGACCCAGTCGGTGAAGATTCGTCGATTGCGCTGCAGAAGGGCGCGGCCGCGTTGGTAGAGCCGCTCCCGGTTCTCCGTCTTCACCGCGATGCGCGCCACCGCGTCGGACAACTTGTTCGGGCAGATCGTCACCGAATCGTGCTGGGTCCAGCACTCGCGGACGAGCTCCGTCGGACCGACGATCCAGCCGATTCGAACGCCCGGAATCCCATACGCCTTCGACAGTCCGCTGGTGACGATGACCCGATCGCTCATGCCCCAAAAGCTGGGAGTCCGTGGGCAGTCGATCTCGGCGCCCAGGTAGACCTCGTCGGCGAGCAGGTAGGCGCCCATCTCCTCGCACCGCCTCACGATTCGTTCCATGGCGCCCGGGGACAGTACCGACCCGGTGGGGTTGTTGGGGTTGGAGACGTAGACGAGCCGGGTCTGCGGGTTGACGGCCCTTTCGAACTCCGCCCAGTCGGGCTCCCAGTTCTCGTCCTGCCGCAGTCTGAAGGTGCTCACCTCGGCGCCCAAGCTCCTCGGAACGCCCCAGAGCTGCATGTAGTTCGGCACCTCGAGGGCAAACCCGACACCGTCCTGCAACAGGGTCAGAGCGGTCAGGTAGTTGGCCTCCGAGGTTCCGTTGGTGACCTCGAAGTTGTCGATGGTCGTGCCGGGATAGATACCGGCCAGAGCCTCTCTCAGCTCCGGGGTCCCGTTGGATTGGCTGTAGGTCAACGGAGTGTTCAAAGCCCACTCCAGGTCGAGCCCCATCTCGGACAGTTCGCGCAGCGAAACCGGGAGCACGCCGCTCTCGCTCAGGTCGAAGTCAACCACGTTCTCCCAGGTTGACTGCATCCGTTCCATTTCGAAGACTTCGATTTTCATGATGTCTGTCTCCTCATCATCCGTCCGCGGCCGAGGCTACCACGAGACATCGAGGCTGCGAAGAGGATGGAACGGGCGACGAACGGCGCCACCCTTCATCTACAGTGCGAGAATCGTGAACGTGGCGCCCCTCCGCCCAGCCGACGTTCATCTACAATGCAAGAGTGGTGAACGTGGCGCCGAATCGAGGAGAAAAATGAAACAAAAGCCCAATCTGCTTGCCGTGGTGTGTCTTGTCGTCGCCTTCGTCTGGCTCTGGGGCGTGGCCGATGTCGGCGCCGAGGTCATCAAGATCGGCATTACCGACGCCGGCAATGAGGAAAACTACAAGGCCCTGACCGACCATCTCGGACGAGCGGGCAATGACCGTTTCGAGATCGTGTTCTATCCGAGCGTCGAAGAGTTGTATCGGGATTTCATTCTCCGCAAGCTCCGCATGGCGTTCGTCGGACCGGTCCTGTATGTCGAGGCTCACCGCGACCATGGCGTGGTGCCGCTGGTGAAGGCCCGGCCCAGCGCAAGCGTGATCGCCGTTCGTGACGACTCGCCGATCACGACTCTCGAGGGCCTTCGCGGCCGGCGTCTCGCACTCGGCTATCCGGAGTCGACGACATCGAACCTGGTTCCGCGCCTGATCCTGTGGCAGAACAAGATCGATCGGAACGACCTGGTTGACGATCCGGGCGCTTTTTCGCGCGGCGGGAACACGGTGTACTGGGAGTATCTCGGCACCCACAGCAAGGTCGCCGAAGCCGTCCTGGACGGCAGCTTCGATGCCGGGGCGATGGTTGACGCGGTTTTTGATCGCTACAAGAACCGCGGTCTGAGAGCGCTCCATACCTCCGAGCCGTACCCGGGAGTGCCCGTGATCTGTCACGGCGATGAGGGCGAGGCGTTCAAGGCGCGGATGCGGTCACTTTTCAGCTCGTACAGCCCACCCGCGAGCACCGGCTACCACCTCCTCAAGGATGGTGCGCAGGTGGCGTCCGACAGCGATTATGAAGTGATCCGCTATCTCTGCACCGTCGTCCTGGGGACGAGGTTCTGAGTTTGTCAGACTCATCCGACGGCTGTCCCCGTCATCGCTCGACCGGTCTCGTCGGCAATCCTCGATTCGGAACGGCGCCGCCCATCAAGAGCGGCGCCCGTCGGCCTCAAGGGACGATCAGGGACCACAGGGACGCGTTGCCGCTTTCGAAGTCGTCGGAGAAGATCCGGTTGCCGGTGTCAACGCAGTACCGGCTTCCCTGCTGGGTTTCGATGATGCCGCCCCAGATGATCATCTCGGACCCGGTCCAGACCGTCGACCAGCGCCCGCCGGCGCGCACCGGCGGCGCATCCACCAGCGTCGTCGGCCGCCAGGAGTCGGTCGCGGGGGAGTAGCGCCCGCCGCTCCCGTCGTCCGCGCCGCCCCAGAGCACGAGCTCGGACCCGGTCCAGACGCCCTGCGTGGTGCGGGGGGCCGGCGCACCGACCAGGTTGGTCGGGGTCCAGCTGTCGGTCACCGGGTTGTAGCGTGCCCCGTCGCCGAGGTCGCCGACGAACAGCCACTCGTAGCCGCCCCAGATGACCATCTCCGTGCCGGTCCAGACCGCGATCGGCGACTCGCGAGTGATGGGAGAGTTGGCGATATTCGTCGGCGTCCAGATGTCCGTGACGGGGTCGTAGCGTCCGCCGGTGGGGGTGATTCCGTCGTCGATGAAGCCGCCCCAGATGATCATCTCCGTACCGGTCCAGACCGCGGCGTGGTGATTGCGCGCCCCGGGCGCGTTGACGGTGGTGGCATCGGTCCAGGTGTCGGTCGCGGGCTTGTAGCGCTTGGCGACCGTGTCGGTGCCGATGCCGCCGAAGACGATCATCTCGTTGCCGGTCCAGACGATGGAGTAGCCGATGGTCACCGTCGGTGCATTCGTCGCGTTGATGAGGCTCCAGCTGTCGGTCGTCGGGTTGTACCGCCCGCCGTCCTGGACTGCGCCCCAGAAGATCGCTTCGGTCCCGGTCCACACGGCCGTTTCGGCCGTGATCGGAGCGCCGACCTTGCTGATGGTCCGCCAGCTGTCGGTGGCCGGATCGTAGCTCCCGCCGGGGGGAAGAGTTCCCCCCCAGCCGCTTCCGCCGAAGATGATCATCTCGCTGCCGGTCCACGCGGCGGCATGCAGGCCGCGTGCGGCGGGGACGTTCATGGTGCCGGTGGGGTGCCAGAGGTCGAGCTGGGGGTCGTAGCGGCCGCCGTCGTAGTGAAAGAGGAAGTCGTCGTCGAGGCCGCCCCAGACGATCATCTCGGTGCCGGTCCAGACTGCGGTGATGCCCTGGCCGTTGTTGGCGGAGTTCACCGGATTGGTGGCGGTCCAGGTGTCGGAGACCGGATCGTAACGGCCGCCGGCGACAACGTTGAAGCTCCCGCCCTGGACGATCATTTCGGTGCCGGTCCAGACCGCGACGTGGAACGAGCGCTGCGACGGGGCATCGACGAGACTGGTCGGAGTCCAGGTGTTGGTCACCGGGTTGTAGCGCCCGCCGCTCCGGTCGTAGGCCGGTTCGTTGGCGCCCCCCCAGACGACCATCTCGGTGCCGGTCCAGACCGCCGTGTGATAGCAGCGCGCATCGGGAGCGCCGGTACCGGCGACCGGCGACCACGAGTTGGTGGTGGGGCTGTAGCGTGCGCCGTCGCCGTAGAGCTGCCCGATGTGAACGTTGTAGCCGGCCCAGATGATCATCTCGGAACCGGTCCAGACGGCCGAATGATAGGCGCGCGGCAGGAGGGGTGCGGTGGGCAAGAGTGTCCAGCTGTTGCTCGACGGATCGTACCGGCTGCCGCTGTTCAGGAGTCCCGTATTTCCCTCACCGCCCCAGACGATCATCTCGGTGCCGGTCCAGACGACGCTGGCATTGACGCGCGGCTGCGGGGCGTTGACGACCGCAGTCGGCGACCAGCTGTCGGTCGCCGGGTTGTAGCGGCCACCGCTCGCATCGGCGCGGCCGCCCCAGACCACCATCTCCGTTCCCGTCCACACCGCCACGTGCGACTGGCGTGCTCCAGGGGATCCCAACGTCGGCAGGAGCTGCCAGGTGTCGGTGGCCGGATCGTAGCGGCTGCCGTCGCCGTAGATGGTGCCCACGGCGCTCATGCCGCCGAAGACGATCATCTCGCTGCCGGTCCACACCGCCGTGTGCCAGTAGCGCGGGTCGAGCAGCTGCATCGTCGGGCTCCAGCTGTCGTCCGCGCAGGCGGAACCGGCGACCTCAGGGAGTCGGAACTCGAAGTCCGTGCCGCTCCATTCCGGCGTCAGCTGCTCGCGCGTTTCGTTCCACCACGAGTCGAACGACCGCTTCGGCCACTCGATCGTGGTCAGGCGCGCGACCTGGTCGTCCAGTTCGTGGACGACGGTGACGTAGAAGCGGGCGTCGTCTTCGCGCAGCGGGCTCGGTCGGTTGGTCACGATGTCGCCATTCGGCCGTCCAAGCGCCGACGCGAGCTCGCGGACGCGAGCGTCGAACTCGTCCGGCGCCAGGGCGAGCACGCCGGGGAGCCGAGGCCGGTCGAGCCCTCTCCGCCACTCGACGTCGCTGCGCACCCCCGTCGTCCGCGTCCGAGCGGCCGACGAGGCGAACTCCTCCGCCTCTCGTTCCGCGCGGGCTCTCGTGTCTTCGTGCATGCGCTCGTCGTGGGCGTAGTAGGTTCGGACGAGGCGATCGGCCAGCAGTGGTCGGGCCAGGCACTCGGCCGCCTTCAGCGGATCATTCCCGAGCGCGGCGAACAGCTCGCGAAGGCGCGCGGGCGACTTCGAGTGGGCCGCGATACGGTCGAGCTCCGCCTGGAGCTGCTCCGGGGTGATCTCGACTCCCCAGAAGCGCCGCAGGGCGGCGGTCTGCAGCACGGCGTCTTCGACCTTGCGCTGCACGACGGCCTCGGGGACGGCCTGCTCGAACGAGGATCCGCCGCTCTCCGAGCGATGGCTCCAGTTGACCTTTTCGAGGGCCCTCTGGCAGCGGATCCTCTCGTTCGGGCTCGGTTCGGCGGACGGGGCGGCCTGCGCGGTCACCGTGGCGGCGAGGGCGAAGGCGACAATGAAAGCGGTGGCTCGAGTTGGGGTGGGGGGGGTGTGCATCTGGGTGTCCTCCGTGCGCGACGTCGCCGTGCCGGGGCGCGAGCAAACGACTTCCGCGGGGGCCGGCGCCGGCACAGCGCGCCCTCGCAAGAGCTCCGAGTCAGGATGAAGACCGGGGTTTCTCATGGGTCGATGACACTCCAACATCGGCCGGCCGGCGGGTATTTCAACCGCGGCGACGGCCTCCACCGGAAGGGCGGTTTGACAACCGGCAGGGACGCGCGATCGAGAATCAGACCGCAGTCAGGGTGCCGGGCACTCACTGGTGATGTTCCGAAACGCGGTCGAAGGCGAGACCCGGGAGGGGAGGGAACATCCGCAAGACCACGAGTGAGTGCCCGGAACCTCTTGATCAGGAAACGTGGATCGGCGCCCCGAACTCCTCTATGATCGGTCCTCATCCGAATCCGGAGGCGAGATGTCCAGAACCTGCGCGACGGCTGTCCTCATGACCTTTCTCTTCAGCGCGGGTGTCCAGTCCTCACCGTTCGAGCCGGTCGAGGAGATCGCCGAACGGTATATCGCCGCCTGGAAGGTCTTTTATCCATCCGTCGCCTACTCGCAGGGATTCCTCTCGTCGTTGACCGGGGTCGAGGACTTTTCCGTCGAGTCGATTCAGGGTTGGGTGGGGTTCAACAAAACCACGCTGACCGCCCTCGAAGGTTCATCCGCCGACCTCTCACATGACAGTCGCATCGACGCCCGGCTCCTCGCGCGGCAGATCCGGTCGGAGATCGAGAAATGGGAGCAGGACCGCCCCCACGTCAACGATCTCGGCCTGTATGCGACTCCCATCGCTGAGTCCGGTCGCCGAGTCGCGGACTCCGATCTTCTTTCACCTGACGAGAAAACCGCTGCCCTGCGTCGTCAGTTTGTTCAAATCGAAGCCCTGTGCTCGGCGGCGGAGGGGACGCTCGAGAACGGCCGCCCGGATGCGACCGGGCGCGCATTGGGTGAGCTGGAGGAAGCGGCGCTTTTCTACGAGAAAGAGCTTCCCGAGGTCTCTCTCGGTTGGATCGATGGGGAAGCGCTGCAGTCCTTCGTCGCACGATCGAAACAGACGTCGTCGGCCATCCGCGCCTTGGCTGAAGATCTCCGTTACGACCTCCTCCCTCGCCTCGCCCTGTCGGATGAACCGATCCTGGGACACGACGACTACGCGCGCAAGCTGGCGATCTACACCGACAGCGGCCTCACCCCCGAGCGGCTCGAGACCATGGCCCTGGAAGAGATCCATCGAACCAAAGAGCTGATTCGAAAGCTGGCCACCCGGTACTGGGACGAAACCTACGCCGATCAAGAGGCGCCTCGCGATCCCGGCGAGCTCGTGGCTCGAGCATTGTCCGACCTCGAAGACGACCGGCCTCGAGGAGAGCAGGAGTATCTGGCGACGCTCAAACGGTACGCTCAGGGAGCCGAAGACTTCGTCCGCGAACATGAAATCGTCACGTTGCCTCCGGAGAAGACCCTCAGCATCGTGCTGGCGCCGGAGAGCGCGGGCCCCATGGCCCGCATCGGATACGTCAGCGTTCCGCCGCCGTTTCACCCCAATCCGTGGACGACCTGGTACCTCGCCACCATCCCCGACTCCCATCCTGAGCAGGAGCGCGAGGACTTCTGGCGGTCTTTCAACTATCCCTTCAAGAAGTTCATCGTTATCCACGAGCTCTTCCCGGGCCACTACCTTCAGCTCAAGATGCTCCGGGAGAACCTTCATCCCGTGCGCATCCTCTTTCTCTACGACCCGTTCACCGAGGGCTGGGCGACCCTCTGCGAAGAGGTCGCCCTCGAAGCCGGCTACGCCGAAGGCGAGTGGCTCACCCTGCTCGCGCAGCTCCGCAAGCGGCTCGAGAACGCCAACCGCGCCTACACCAGCGTCCAGGCCCACTGCAACGGTTGGAGCGAAGAAAGGGTCTACCGGTTCTCCGTCGAGACCTCGCTGCTCGCGCCGCAGTTCGCCAAGAGCCTCTGGGGCAGGCTCATGGAGTCGCCGATGCAGATGATCACCTACATGCTCGGGTCTCTGGAGCTTTCAGAGATCTATCAAGCAGAGAAGACCCGCCTCGGCGAAGAATTTCGGACCAAGGACTTCATGGATACCTTGATCCGGACGGGCCCCGTCCCGAGCGATGAGTACCCGGCGATCCTGAAACGATATCGACGCTGACCCGGGCTTCTCACCGTTTTCGTCGCACAGGCTGCCGGCCACTCGGCACCCGCGCGTTGTGCCGACCGCGCCTCGACTCGGTTTTCGCCGCGCCTACTCGGTTATGACCTGCGACCAGGGTGTGAGGAATCCGGACTCGAAGGATTCGACCAGGACCTCGCCCGGTCCGGCGAGCTCGACCGCGCCGATGTCGCAGGCCGGCGCGCCGTCGCCATCGCCATCGCGCGGCCGCGACAGCCCGCGTTGGTCAAAGGCCACGCACTCCGGGCCGGCGATGGCCGCGTCCACCGCGGCGCTTCCGGCCAGGGGCAGGAAGACGGGCGCCACACCGCCGTGGAAGCCGAGTGCGGAGAGCCCCGGATCGGCGACGTAGTCGATGTCCCAGGGCCCCAGTCCACACGTGGCTCCGGGGCTCTCGAGATTGCCGCCGACGGAGCCCGGGTCAACCATTCCGGAGCAGTTGCCGGCGATCACCGTGTTGCTCAGCTCGACCGTGGCGTTGTCGCCGAGATGAAGCTCCGATCCGTCGTTGTCGGCCAATGTGCAGCTCGCGATCGTGGTCTCGCCGCCCCATACGGCCACACCGCCGGAGAAGGACGGCGTCGTGTGACCGCTGACCGTGCTGTTCGCCAGAACGCTGGATTCGTAGATCATCATCGCGGGTGCGTTCGAAGTCGATACGTTGGCGCTCACCGTGGAGCGCTCCAGCACCAGCCGGGGGACGTGCAATGTTGCGCCGGTGGAGTTATTGCCGGTGACCCAGGTGTCAACGATATCGACGATCTCTCCGGCGGTCGTCGAGATGATCGCGCCACCAATTCCGACGCCGGCGGTGTTGCCGGCGACGACGCAGCTTTCGAGGCGCAGATCGCCGATCTTGACGCGGAAGCCACCGCCATCCGTCTCGCTCCCCGGGTGGGACGTCGGAGTGACCCCGCCGGTGACCGTCACCCCCCGCAAGGTCAGCCTTCCACCGACCACGTCGACATCGAACACGCGATCGATCCCCGCGGCGTCGATGATGGTCTTTTCCGCGCCGAGACCTTCGATGCGAACCGTATCGGTCACATCCAGGTCGCCGGTCCGACCCCCGTCGTCGAACGCTCCGGGGAGCGACAGCTCGTAGGTTCCGGCGGCGAGGTGGATGATATCGTCGCCGGGGTTGTCGTTGGCCAGCTGGACGGCCACGCGCAACGAGCAGTCATTCGGATTCGCGGTACACCCGCCGGAAATGCTGTCGGTGAGGCGGTCGACAACGTAGTCCGTCGGCCAAGCCCGGGTGGCGGCGAGCAGGATCAGGATCACAAATCCGAGGTGAACGGCGAAGAATACCTTTGATCGCATGGTTGACCCTTCCTCATCCGCGTTCGCGGCGGCGATTGGGAGCCGGATGCTGTTTCGCGCCCCGCTCCAGCCGGACGCCTCGTCCGTCGCTCCGGCTGAATCAGAACGTGCCCGCGGAACCCCGCGCCGACGTCCCTCGAATGAGACAACGACGCCACGGCGGAAAAGCGCACATCGCGATCACTCGTGCAGGGGCGCCGCGTACGGGCGTGCCGCGCCCACATGGGTTGATTCGTCAGATCCGAGCGCGAAAGCGGGTTGTTACGAGCGTTGGTCCGGTCGGACGCTCGCAATCACTACGCGAAGTGATCGAGCGCGCATGCCGGTTACGCGGTGGCACTTCTGCGACCTGAGAACCACCGGACTCCGTACCGCAGCACCTACTTTTTTGGCAGGTTACCGGCAACGTCGAGTTCGACGGCGTACAGAGATGTGCGCGCTGTGATGAACAGGGTCGAAAACGTCGGTCCGCCAAAACAGACGTTCGCCGGCTGCTCGGGTACGAGGATCGTGCGCAGAGGCACGCCCTCCGGGCTCCAGACCGTCACTCCGGTGTCGCTGGTTGCGTAGATGTTGCCCCGCTCGTCCACACACATGCCGTCGCACAGGGTTTCCACGCGCCACACGGGTTGTGCGCCGACCTCACGGCCACCAACGATCTCATACGCCGACAACGTCGCGGGCGCATCGTGGTGTTCGAACTCGGGCGCGGTCAAGAAACCGCCGGTGTCGGCCACGTAGAGCCGGGTCTCGTCGGGCGAGAACGCGATGCCGTTCGGCATGGCGAGGTCGCGGATCACCGCGGTGATCTCGCCCGCTGCGGGATCCAGGCGGTAGACCCAGCTGCCGTCGAGCTCCGCTCCCTCGGTGAGGTTCGGCAACCCCCAAGGCGGGTCGGTGAACCACAGGGTACCGTCGGACTTCACCGCAACGTCGTTTGGCGAATTGAAACGCCTGCCCTCGAATCGATCCGCCAGCACGGTGATCGAACCGTCCCGCTCGGTGCGGACAATGTTGCGGGCTCCGTGCTGGCACGTGAGCAAACGACCCTCGAGATCCAGCAGGTTGCCGTTGGGCGCCTCGGCCTCCCGAAAGACCGCGAGGCCGCCGCCCTCGGTCCACTGCATGAGACGCGAGTTCGGGATATCGCTGAAGATCAGCATTCGCTGTTCCGGCAGCCACACCGGACCCTCGGTGAAGCCCATCCCGGTGGCGAGCCGTCGGACCTCGGTCCCCGGCGCCGGCGACGGCCCGGACGGTTCATCGGACGGAGCGCAGGAGGACAGCAGACAAAGACCCAGACCGAGACAAAAACACAGGGTGTACCGCATGCAACGGGACGAAGGGACCACGGCTCGAGTGAACGCCGGTTTCCACATGATGAACGACCCCTTTCGCGTTTCGAGGATGGGACGGAATTTGAGAATCGCTGATCGGTCCGGAGCCTACCAGGGAGCGCTGCTCCGGACAAGGACTCCGTTGTGAAGGGTGCCGCAGGTCGTGCTGTTCGGCTTGACCTCAACGGCACCGCACCTGGAGGTCGCAGCGGCACCCTGTTACGAGCTCGACGCTGCCGTCGAGGTCGAGATCCGTGCAGACAAAGCGGTGGTACTGTTCGAGGTTTGTGGCCAGGCCCGCCGCGGTGAATCCGGGGCCGTCCGCCGATTCCGCGTGGACGCCGCCGCAGCTGAACAACAGGCCGCCGGTTCCGTCGTCGTCGATGTCGCAGACCTGGACGCCGAAGGGATAGCCGAGGTAGACCTGCGAACTCCAGGTGCGGCTGACTCCGGTGCCCTCGACCTCGAAGATGTCGAGCCGGCCGCTGCGCGCACCCGAACCCTCGCCGACGGTGAGTTCCAACGGGTCGATGAGTGGGGCGCCGGTCGGGTGTGCGGTGAATTCGCCGTCGCCGAAATCCCATGACCAGCCGTCGGGCTGACCGGTCGACCGATCCTCGAAGGCGACCTCCTGGCCGGCCGTGATCGTGTCGGGTTGCCAACCGAACCCTGCCTGCAGGGGCTCGGTCAATACTGCCGGCGCCGTTGCCGGGAGGAAGATCGGGTCGCCGCTTCGGTTGTCCACCAACGAGGTGTAGACCGTCACCGGCTCACCCTCCTGGATCGTCGAGAAGACCGCCCACGAGTCGTTGATGGGGCCGACGCCGGCCGCGTTCGCCGGCCTCATCAAGACCGCCACGATCAAGACCAGGACAGGCAATGAACACCGCATGCGCGTCTCCCGCCTGTTCATGAAGCCCTTGGACCTCGAGAGCATGACATGCCTGAGCCCCGTCAAGACGATGATTTCCTACGGCGCCACGTACCGCAACGATGCATTGTCGATTTCGTGGCCGGAGATCGCCCGGTCGA
>JAHECW010000008.1 GCA_024641545.1 Acidobacteriota bacterium | reverse complement strand
TCCCGATCGACGCGGCGGCAAGCGTCGGCGACCCTCTCGTGCCGTGCCGCCATCCCCAGAAGGAAAGCGCGAGCACCAGGCCTGCCAGGACCACGGCGGTGGCCGGTCGGGTCTCCACCGGCCGCCACGCCACCCAGCCGGCGGCGAGCAACAGGAGAGTGTGCGGGAGAACGTCCCGGCGGCTCAACGACGCCGCCGTTACGCCACGGAACACACCATCGGTAGGTGCGTCGGATCCGCCCGCCCCTTCGGCCGTCATCCCTTCGGCTGAAATCGGTTCGTCCACTGACGCTATCTTACCTGCTTCGGACGTCGGTCCACGCAGCCGAGGTTGGGATCCGCATGAGAGTTCCGCCACCCGTGTCCGCGCGACGGACATCGGCAGGGGAAGAGGTAAAAAACGGAGGCGCCGAAGCGCCTCCGTTTAGGTTCTCAGACTGAGAAAACGTGATCAGTCGGTCTGGACACCTTCCGGATAGGAGACGAAGGTCCCGTTGGCATAGACGATGTCGCAGTCCATGTCGGTGGTCGGATCACGGTCATAGGCGCTGTCGGCAAGGCCACCCTCAACGTTCTTGTCGCGACCGGCCGACAGCAGGGTGTAGAACCGCGACTCCGAACGGCACAGGAAGGGCTCGCGCCAGCCGTCGGTAGGCGGGGTCTTCTTGATGTAGACCGGCGACAGGTGGGGCTCAAGGCCCGCCAGGACGCTGACGTCACCACCGGTGCTGGGGTAGTACGCCCAGTCGACGGCGTAGGCCTCGGTGGCGGTACCGATGGTCCGCATGTCGGACATCGACCTCTTTTGGCGGGCACGGTTGATGGCGTTGAGCAGGTTCGGGATGGCGATAGCGGCGATGATTCCGATAATCGCAACCACGATCAGCAGCTCGATGAGAGTGAAACCTTTCTGTCTGCGCATGCGATCCTCCTTTTCAATCCAACCAGCTTTAAAGCAATGTCCATGCCAGGATTCCGTGCAGGGTGTTGACCGCGAGAGTGACGCTCAACGTCATCGGCGTCGCCGACCGCTGCCCCCGAACGTCATTCAAAGAGCTCACCATCCCACTCCCAGTGGTGCGAGGGAGTCCAAACCCCGGGCCACTCGACCTCGGAGGTGACTCTGATCCGCAGGGCGTCGCACCAGTAGTCGTAGGCTTTTCCGTCCCTGGCATGCACGGCCACGTCGACCAGATAATCCCCGGGTGCGAGGTCCAACGCATCGTAGGAGCAGCGGAGTGCGCCCTCGCCGTCGAGAACGTTCGGCCGAAGACCGTCAAGATCGGTGTTGTGACCGGTCACCAGGGTGCCGTCGGGGCGGTGCCACGCCACTCCCACGACGAAATCGTCGACCTCGCGCAGCGCCCGGTAGCCGATCCGCAGATGACACGGCGTCCCGGTGGGCACCAGCCGCGTCGCCCCGGCGCCGGTCACCAGATCCAGGGAGACAATCTCGACCTCGTTGCTACCCCAGCGTCGACTCCGGCCGTCGACTCGAGGACTCGCCTCCCGGTCCTCGACAGGCTGGTCGGGGACGCCGGCGACATCGCCGCGGTACCGGGCAATCACCGAGCCGACGGGGCCCTGCGACCGCAACCGGCCCGCTTTGAGATAGACGGCACGATCGGCAAAGGTCTCGACGAGATCGAGGTCGTGCGACACCAGCACCATGGTGACCCCGGCCTGGCGCATCCGCGCCAGCCGAGCCAGGCACCTCCTGGTGAAGGCCTCGTCGCCGACCGACAGGACCTCGTCGATGAGCAGCACGTCGGGCTCGACCGCCACCGCCACCGCGAACCCGAGACGGACGTACATCCCCGACGAGTAGGTCTTGACCGGCTGGTCGATGAAATCTCCGATCTCGGCAAACTCGAGGATCTCCGGCAGGCGGGCCTCGATCTCGCGGCGATCGAGGCCGAGCAGCATCCCGTTGAAGAGGACGTTCTCGCGGCCGGTGATCTCGGGGTGGAACCCCGCGCCGAGCTCGATGAGCGCAGTCACCCGACCCTCGACCTCGACGGTGCCTTCGGTGGGTTGCAGAATCCCGCCGGCGAGTTTGAGCAGGGTGGATTTGCCCGACCCGTTCGGCCCGATCAGCGCCACCGCTTCCCCGCGGTCGATCTCGAGGTCGATCCCATCGAGGGCGACGTGCTGCTCGGCGGTCGGCCGCCGGCGCCGCCACCAGGAACCGAGCACCGCGCCTTTGACCGACTCGTTGCGCACCCGGGTCCCACGCCAGCGGTAGACCTTCCGAACCCCGGCGAAACGAAGCCGCCCCTTCACACCGACTCCACCAGGGTCTCGCGGAAGCGGACGAAGATGAACGCCCCGGCAAGCCAACCCGCCACCCCAACGGCAAGCGCCATGGACCACAGCCCAAGCTCCGGGACCACGCCGGTGAACACGACGTCGCGGTAGACCTCCACCAGGCTCGCGAGCGGATTCAGGCGGAGGATCCGCTCGAGCCAGGACGGAACCTCGAGCCCGTCGAGACTGTAGATGATCGGGGTGGAGAAGAAGAGGAGGTTGAGCAGGTGGCCGACGAGATCGCGCAGATCACGGAACTTCACCGACAACGCCGAGACCCCGAGAGCCGCCCCCCCGGCGAGCAGCAGCCATGGAACCAGCGCCAGCGGCAGCAGCCACACGGTCGGCGGAAACGGGTGCGAGCCGGCGAACGCCGTCACCACCAGCGCCGCGAGCAGCACCGGAAGGGCCAGGAGATGGTGGACGAAGTGCGAAACCACGGTGACCGCGGGAAAGATCTCCGGTGGGCACATCACCTTGGCCAGCAGCGGACCGTTGTCGATGAGCGTGACCGAGGAATCGAGCACCGTTCCCGACAGGAAGAGCCACGGCAGCAGCCCGCTGAAGAGAAACAGGGGATAAGGATCGCCACCCGGGAAACGCGGGTTGAAAATGTAGGTGAAGACCACCGCGTAGACGAAGAGGAGCAGGAGCGGATTGAGGAGCGACCAGAGAAAACCGAGGACCGAAGCCCGGTACCGCGCGTTGAGCTCGCGACGCACCAAGACCGCAATCAGCGCCCGCTGGCGCCACAGCAGGCGCACGAGGGTCATTGGCTATCTGCCTTCGGCTCCGGTCACGAGGAGCTCTTGGACTTCGCGGAGAATTCTCTCCCGTTCGTTCGTGATATAGCGCTGATAGCTCTGGACCTGGCCCTCGTGGACGATGAACATCTTGGGGTAGTGTTTGACATCGCCGTAATCATCAAAGAGGATCGGTCCGGTGACCCCCATGAGTTCGTTCATCCCGAAGTGGAAGGCCTTGCGGATCTGATTGGTGTCGGGTGGGTCGGCAATGGTCATCACCTGGATGGTCAGCCACATGGCATCGTAACCGTGCGCCGCGAAGACATCGGGGGCCTTGCCCAGCGCATCCATATAACGGTTGACGAACCCGAGGACGGGTTCCTTGTCCGAGGTCCGGTCGAACGGCGGCAGCGGGAAGAGAATCCCGTCGGCCGCCGCACCTGCATCGAGGATGATCTGATCGTTGAAGAACGCCGACGTGGTGACAAAGCGTCCCTGGTAGCCCGCTTCCCTGAGGTAGGTGATCACCTCGAGAATCTCGGGCGCATAGCCGATGACGTAAACCGCGCCGACCCCGCTCTTCGGCACCACCGCATCGGATGCCGACCGCCATTCGGGGTCGGCCAGGTCGATCCGCGCGACGACCTCGCCGCCGAGCGCATCGACGTATTGATTCATGAACTCGGGTTCGATTCCCGCGGCGTAGTCGCCGGCGCTGGAGTAGACCACGGTCTTTGCCTGGCCGAGCCGGTCGAACATGAACCGGGCCGCGGTGTGACCCTCGAGCTCATCGGACGGGAAGATCCGAAAGAAGAGCTTCGACCGATGGCCGATTCCGGGCGTCGAGGCGGTCGGTGAGAGACACACGACCTCGAGCTCGTCGAGAACCTCGACCATGGCCTGGGCCTCGGCGCTCGTAGCGCCGCCGATCACCATCTTGACGCTCCGCTCGGCGGCCAGTCGCCGCAGTTCGCTGACCGCGAACTCCGGATCCGACTTGGTATCCACCCACACGACCTCAAAGCCTTTGGGCAGTTCTTCGCGAGCGCGGGCGTCGCTGAGGGCGAGTCGAATCCCGCTCTCGATGGACTCGCCGTAGGTGCCGTGCTCGCCGGTGGTCGGCAGGAGGACCCCCACGACCGGCTGGTTTCCACACCCGACCAACACCACAGAAAGCAGAGCTGCCGCGCCGATGGTCAGAATGCCTCGCCGGAACATGATGGCACCTCCAGTAATCGGCTTCAGAGTATCACAGACAGCATCAGAATATGAGGAAATCTGCGCCGAGAAGTGTCATCTGAAATTCATCTAAGACATTTATCAGTCGTCATTTATCTCATTATTGACGAGTGAATCGAAGACCTCGCGCCGTCCGACGCCGAGTTCTTCCGCGACCGCTTTCAAGGCTTCCTTGCGAGTCAACCCGGCATCGACGGCCACCCGATACGCCCGTCTGATTTGGCCGCGGTCCACCGGTCCCGTCGGTCCGTGGTCGATCGGGGGCCCCACCACCACGACGTACTCGCCCCGCGGATTGCACGCTTCGTCGCAGCCGGCGAGTTCGCCAAGCGGCGCCGAGATCGCCCGCTCGTGCATCTTGCTGAGTTCGGCCAGGAGGGTCGCTGGTCGATCAGAGCCCAGTCCCTCAGCCAGATCTCCCAACTCGACGGCGAGTCGGTGGGGCGAGAGAAGCACGACCAGCGTCCAGGAAACACCTGAAAATTCCGCGATCCGCACTTTTCGGGCGCCGGCTCGTGCCGGCAAAAACCCGACCAGGGTCGCCGGCAGGGGCGGCTGGCCCGAGGCCGCCAGCGCGGCGGTAAACGACGACGGGCCGGGAACCGAGGCCACATGGATCCCTTCAACCCGTGCCGCCCTGACCAGGACGAAACCGGGATCCGAGAGGACCGGCGTACCGGCATCGCTCATCAGGACCACCGGCCTCCCTTCCCGAAGGGTCTCCAATGCCAGGGAGAGTCGATCCGCCTCGTTGTGCTCGTGATGGCTCCTCAGCCGCCGGCCGGCCGCAACCCCGACGTGGTTCAGGAGGGTGCGCGCCCGACGGGTGTCCTCGGCGAGGATCAAAGCGGCGCCAGCGAGGACCTCCCGCGCCCGGGGGGCGAAATCGTCGAGCGTGCCGATCGGGGTGGCCACGATCCACAAAGTTCCGCGGGAGTCCGACACGTTGCTATGATACCAGGGTGAAACGCGGTGCAATGACGCTCATCTTACTGGTTATCAGTCAGTTGTCCGGTGCACAGGCCCTTGTCCGCACACCCGTCGAGGAGGTCGTGGCCGTCGTCGATCGGACACCGCTGCTACGCAGCGATATCGATCTCGCCGAGCTCGTCGTCCTCGTCGAGCGCCCCGCGGGTGCGACCGACGCCGACTATCGATCCGCCCTCCTCGAAGCCCGGATTCAACTCGAGGTCCAGTTCCGCGATCTCGAAGCCTCGGGGGTGCTCTATCGCCTCGAGCTTGATGTCCCCGGGGCCCGCCGCTCGGTCATGGCGGCAGCGGGGGACATCGACTCGCTCATGGAAGCTCTCGCGGCCGCCGGCCTCGGCGACGCCGACATCGACGAGCTCGCTCTCCGGGTCTGCGCCTCGAACGCCTATACCGAACAACGACTTCGCCCGAGAGTCAGCGTCACCCTCCAAGAGATCGAGACCGCCTACCGCAGCCTCGCCGTCGAGCTCGAGTCGCAGGGCGAAAGCGCACCCCCGCTGACCTCGGTCCAGGACCAACTCCATCAGCTCATCGCCGAGCGCAAGCTCAACGAGGAGATCGAACGGTGGGTCACTCGGGCGTTCGACGAACGCGAAGTCACTCGCTTCGTTCGCTGACTCGGATTTTCGCGGATTTCCCGTACAGCTCTTCATAGACGGCCGCCGCGCCCAGGACCGCTTCGGTGTAGCCGCGGGTAACCGAGAAGCTCACCTGGGCCAGGAAGCGCGCCTCCGTGCACGGCTCGCCGCACTGGTCCAGCCACAGGCGGGCCTGTGCCTCCCCCGCGTTGTACGCCGCGACCGCGGCGGCGCGATTGCCGCCGAAGACCGCGAGCAACCGCCCGAGTTCGGCGGCGCCGAGATCGAGACTGATGAACGGCTCGAAGAGGTCGTCGGGGACGATGTCGGGTCGGCCGTTGGCGGTGCCGGCGGCCACCGCAGTGGCCGGCATCAACTGCATCAAACCACGAGCCCCGACGTTCGACACCACCTTCGGGTTCCAGCGCGACTCTTCCCGGGCCACGCCCGCGAGCAACGACCAAGGAAGATCGTGCATCGCTGCGGCCCGCGCCACCGTCGCTTCATAAGGCAGCGGATACAGTGCGCGCCTCAGACCCACCGGGAGCCCCCGCTCGGGAAGGTGTGGAGACGCCTGCCATCGGGCGGTGTCGGCGACGGAAATCGCCAACCACGGCTGACCGAGCTCCAGCTCCTGTTCGGCGGTCCACCAGGTCGATCGCGCACCGTCGCTCGGCAGACCGGTGGGATCCCAGCGCACGGCGGACGACCGCAGCCCGATCGCCCAGAGATCGGCTGCAAGCCCCGGCGCGAATGGCGGTTGCCCGGGTTCACCCTCGAGACCCACCATCGCGACAGCGGTTCTTCGAAGCGCGGCCAGCTGAGCCGGATCGGGTTCCAAAACCAGCAACCGGGCCATGGCGAGCTCGCGGGTCCTCCCGGACGGGTCGGCCAGCGCCTCGCCTTCGCGGCGACGCCAACCATCCACCGTCTCCGCCGGGATTCGAGCCATGATCGACCGGGCCTCCTCGGCCCAGTAGGAGTCAAGGCCCTGGGCCGCGGAACCGAGAAGATCGAGGGCTTCCGAGGGCTCACCGGAGACCAGGGCCAGGTCGGCGGCGACCACCGCGGCCGGCGCCCGCCACGGATCCCGGTCGACCAGCGCAAGCCGGGTCCTCGCTTCATCGTTGAGCCCGGTCTTCAGTTCATGAAGACCGAGCATGAGCTGCCCGCGCGCCCGATCCGACCTGGATTTCAGCCGCGCGAGTCCGGCCTCGGCGAGCTCCGGTTCATCCCGTCGCAAACGGAGCCGGGCGAGAAAGAGCCGCCGGTCGTCACTGGTCTTCATCCGGACCGCACGCTGCGCCGCCGCCACGGCTTCGGCCATGTTCCCGGCGAGCTCGTGGGTCCGGCCGAGGTGAACCTCGAGGTCGGCTCGCTGCTCCCCGGCCGATGTTCTCGAAATGGCGGTTTGGTACCACTTCACGGCAGTCGGCCAGTCCTCTTTACGAAACGCGCAGCGGGCGCGAAGAAACGCAACCTCGCGTCGCGAGACCTCGCCGTTGCTGACCTCGTCGAGGCTCTCGAGGAGCGGCGCCGCTCGGTCATAGAGACCGTGTCGGTAGAACGCGTTCGCGACCCGCCAACGATCAACGGTCGCAATCTCGGACATCGATTCGAGTTGTTCGGCCGCCCTCAGCGCCACCAGATCGGTCGTCGACGAAGCGAGCAGTCGGCTCAGATGAGTCCGATCCACCGGATCGGTGCTCACGGCCAGGGCGAGCTCGATCCCCCGCCGCGAGGTTCTGGTCATCGATGGCAACAGGCGTTCGAGGTCGGATCGGCGATCCGGATCGAGACCGGCCGCCGCCGCCTGCTCGGTGATTCTGATCGCCGCTTGGCGGATTTCACGCGAAGGCGCGCGCCGCAGAAACCCGGAAACCAGATCGAAGGCTCGATCCGGGTCTTCGGCGAGCACCAGTTCCGCAAGCTCGACGCGGGCCACCGAACCCAGGCCGGACGAAGCCACGGCGATTTCGAGGAAGTGCGCCTGCGCAGCCGCGTCCTCCGACAAACGCGCGGCGTGGGCGGCGATCAAAGCCTCTTCAGGACGAAGCGGCAGTTGATCGGCCCGCCGCGCGGCCACCGAGAGAATCTGATCCCAACGACCGGCACGCGCAAGCGCTTCAAGGCCTCCGGTGGCGCCCGGCTCGGCCGCCTGGACCCCGCCCATCAGCAGGAGAATTATCGAGAGAACCATCGTCGTTTTCCATCCACCGGGCGGCCCCGAGTCCCTTCGTCACACCGACGCCGGTCTTGCTCCGCCGCCGGTTCTATGGATAATGCGGGGTTGCGGCGCGCATTCCCGCCATCGCCACATTCGATGATCCCAACCGCCGCGGAGGCTCATCCATGGGTTCTGAACACGTCAAGGTCCTCATCATCGGTTCCGGCCCCGCCGGTCTCACCGCTGCCCTCTACACCGCCCGCGCGGATCTCGAACCCCTTGTCATCGAGGGCATGCAACCCGGTGGGCAGCTCACCATCACCACCGAGGTCGAGAACTACCCGGGGTTTCCCGAAGGCATCATGGGACCCGAGCTCATGGAGCGCACCAAGGCTCAGGTTGCGAGATTCGGAACCCGCTTCATCTTCGACAAGGTCAACAAGGTCGATCTCGGGAGCCACCCGTTTACCGTCTCCACCGACTCCTCGGGAAAAATCACCTGTGACGCTCTCATCATCGCGACCGGGGCGTCCGCCAGGCTCCTCGGTCTCGAGTCGGAGGCCAAACTCATGGGTTTCGGCGTCTCGGCGTGCGCCACCTGCGACGGGTTCTTTTTTCGCGACAAGGAAATTGTCGTGGTCGGCGGCGGCGACACCGCGATGGAGGAGGCCGTCTTTCTCTCCAAGTTCGCCAGCCGGGTCACCGTCATCCACCGCCGAGACGAGCTCCGGGCATCGAAGATCATGCAGCAGCGTGCCATGGACAACCGCAAGATCGAATTCATGTGGAACTCGGTGATCACCGAGATCAACGGCTCGCGGGACGGCGGCGTCACCGGCGTGCTCGTGAAGGACACTCAAACCGGCGAAATCCGTGAATTCCCGACTCAGGGAGTGTTCATGGCGATCGGCCACCGACCCAACACCGATGTCTTTGTCGGTCTTCTCGATATGGACGAAACCGGCTACATCACCACCGTCCCCGGGACCGCCAAGACCTCGGTCGATGGAGTGTGGGCGTGCGGAGATGTTCAAGACTCGGTTTATCGTCAGGCGGTGACCGCCGCCGGAACCGGCTGCATGGCCGCCATCGAAGCCGAGCGTTGGCTCGCCGAAAAGGGAATCGAATAACTCGCGGACTTGCCGCGTTCTCCTCTTGGAGATAGGCTCATGAAACGCGTCCGCTTTGCACGCGGCGCGACTGGAGGAACAGATGATCTCGTTTTCCGACACCGCAGTCAGCAAGGTCAGGGAATTCGCCGCCCAGACCCCCGAAGCCGAGGGCAAGAACCTGCGGATTTTCATCCAGGGCGTCGGCTGTTCGGGCTTTGCCTATGGTTTCACGTTCGACGAGAAGCGCGACGGTGACACCGTCGTCGAAGACGGTGGCCTGACGGTCCTCGTCGATGAGAACTCGGCGCCCAATCTGACCGGCGCCAGGGTTGATTTCATCGACGACCAGCGGGGAACCGGATTCATGGTCGACAACCCCAACAAACCCGTTGCCGACGCCTGCGGCTCCGGCGGCGGCTGCTCGGGCTGCGGCTAGGATCGTGCCCGTCGAGCCCCGTCTCCTCGAAGTCATCCGGCTCGGCCACCCGGTTCTGCGCTCGGTTGCGGAACCGGTCCCCGAAGAGTGGTTTTCCAGCGGGCGTCTCGAAGAACTCGGTCGCAACCTCATTCGCACCATGCTGGTGGAGGAAGGCGTCGGGCTCGCCGCGCCGCAGGTGGCCGAGGAACTCCGGCTATTCGCCTACTGGCTCCCCGCCCATCGCGGCGAGGCCGAGATCGAGCCGACGATCGTGGTCAATCCCGAGATCCGGATCGTGGACTCCGTGCTCGAGGAGGGCTGGGAGGGCTGCCTTTCGATTCCGGGTCTGCGCGGCCTCGTCCCGCGCGCCCGCCGGATCAAGATCAGGGGCCGGACGGTGGACGGCGGGGCCTTGAGCCTCACCGCGGACGGCTTCCACGCTCGAGTCATCCAACATGAGTACGACCACCTCGACGGGGTCGTTTTTCTCGATCGCATGACCTCGGCACAGTCGCTCACGTTCGAGGAAGAATGGCAGCGGTACGGTGTCACCGACTCCGAACTCGACGACGACGACTGACGCCGGGTCCATGACGGAGCCGGCGACGACGGCGAGGGCCGCCTCCGTCAGCGCTGAGAAGAACGCCCGCGTGCGCCGGACGCTCCCTCTCGTGATCATCCTGGCCGGAGTCGCGTTCGGGCTCGTCTGCGGCGCCTTCGAGATCACCAACACCGCCATCGGCTGGCACCTCGCCAGCGGCCGGTGGATGCTCGAGCACGGCGAGGTCCTCGACCACGACGTCTTCAGCTTTACCTCGGACGGCGCCGAGTGGGTCGACCACGAGTGGCTCTTTCAGGTCGTTTCCGCCGCGCTCTTCGACCTCGGCGGTGCTCCCGCTCTCGTGGTCATGCGGATGCTCGTCGTCGCTGCGCTCATGCTCCTGCTGATCCGGATCGGGACGAAAAGCGGGCTCGATCCTCCGGTTGCGCTTCTCCTCGCGGCGCTCGTGGTCCTCGCCGCCCGACCACGGTTTTTTCTCCGACCCGAGCTCTTCACTCTCGTCCTCCTGCCGCTGGCCATGTGGCTTTTCGCCGATCGCCGCGGGCGGCGTTTCTGGCCGCTGCCTCTGATCGCCGTCATCGCCCTGGGCGCCAACCTCCACGGCGCCATCCTGGTCGCGCCAATTCTGATTTCGATCTGGTTCTCAGGCGAGGTCGGCGATCAACTCATCCGACGCCAACCGGACCGTGCGATGCTGTCGTCGGGCGCCATCGGGGTCGGCGCGGCGTTGCTCGCTCCCCTGCTGAACCCGCACGGCTGGCGGGTCTGGACGGTGCCGTTTCGGCTCGCCGAGATGGTTCGGCAACCCCATATCCCCAACCCCGAGTGGATCTCTCCCGGCCCCGCGGACGCGCCCGCGCTTTTTGCCGCGTTCGTGCTTGTCGCGTTGGTCTTGATCGCGGCTCGCGCGGCCCCGCAGTATTGGTTTTCCACCCTCGGAACCGCCGCACTCGCCGTCAGACACATCCGGAACATCGGCCTCTTCTTCGTGCTCCTGCCGCAGAACGTGGCGCCGGCGCTCGCCCGCTGGCCGCTCTTCGCCGCGGACGGGGTTCCGGCCCGATCCCGTTCCCGTCTTCGACTGGCGCTGTGCCTGACCCTCGTCGGGATTCTGGGAGTCTCGGCCATCGTCCGGCCGTGGCCCCGGGCCGGATTCGGGTTCGCCGAGGACTGGTACCCGGAGAAGGCCCTTCGGTTCCTCACCGATGAGCAGCTGCTCGCCGGCAATCTGTACAACGACGTCCGCTTCGGCGGCTGGCTCATCCTCAACGGCTACCCTGACCGCCAGGTCTTCATCGATGACCGCAACGAGATTCACGAACCCCTGCTGCGTGAGATCTGGGAGATTTTCACGCGCAGCGATGTCGGCGCCTGGGAATCTCTCCTCCAACGCTGGCGGATCGACTCGGTGCTGCTGCGTTACCACGAACCGATCAACGTGACCACCCCGGACGGCGCCGATCTCGGGCGGCGCGGCTTCTCGGTGCTCTGGTTTCCTTCGTCGCGCTGGGCGACGGTCTACTGGGACGACATCGCGATCGTCCTGGTTCGGCGATCCTCGGTGCCGGCGGGCTTCCTAGCGGCACGCGAGTATGAGGTCGTCCATCCCGACGATTTCGAACATCTCGCCGGGGTCCTCCGCACCGACCCCGATCTCCGCCAGGCAGCGGAGTCGGAGCTCCGGCGGGCCTTGACCGCCAACCCGAGGTGCCGGCGGGCGCTCGACCTGGCGGTGGTACTGGAATCGTCGGCGGGGAATCGACCGGGCAACTGAATCGTCAGTCGATCCGAACATCCTCGATCGCGTGTGCGGTACAGGATTCGGGCAGAATTCGATAGGGTTGGCCGAAGTAATCCGTCGGAACCTCCCGCAACCACCCGGCGTCGATGATCTGCTGCCAGCTGTCGGGGCAGATCCCGTGGCCGAACTTCCATTGCTGCAGCACGGGGCCGAGGGTGCCCTCGTCCCGGGAGGCGAAGAGGCGATAGATCTGTTTGTCGCAGACCGCGAGGTCATAGGCGTTCTCCGCCTCGCCCCGGACCTCCTTCCAATAGGCCAGGGCATCGTCGAAGGACCAACCCTCCTCGTCATTGCTCCAGACGGCGAGAAACCGCTTGATTCGGTGGGGTGACCCGGGCACCGCCGCCGCGGATCCGAAATAGCGGAGCGCTTCGGGTTTGTCGCGGTAGCGGATATACATGTCCCATCCCGCCGCCTCGGCGATTTCCCAGTTGTCGGGCATGTTGCGCAGCGCCTTGTCGAAGAGGCGGATCACGGCGGCCTTGTGCTCTGCTTCTTCGGTCGTCGGCAACTGCATGATCAGCGCACCGACCCGGTAGGCGTCGTAGTAGAGCGGGTCGAGATCGGTGATGAGGCCGTACACCGTCTCGAGATAGAGGAATCGCTCGTGCGGCTGGTACTTCGAGTAGTACTGGATCGACCACAGGTAGAGAAGATCCGCGACGAGACCTCGGTTCCCCAGGCTGGTGAGCTCGAGCATCTCCGCGCTCGGCAGATAGAGCAGCTCACGACCCAATGGGTCCGCCCGCTCGAAGCGCTGGAGGGCCCGCTCGGACACCACCGCGCCGGCCAGCAGGACGACGATCGCGCACAGCGGGAGCGCGACCCGCTTCACTGGAGATCTCTCCTCTCGAACCGGACGCAGGCGAGCACCAGCACGAGTCCGGTGAAGAAGCAACCGTAGACCAGGGCGAGACCGATGGCCGCCGCCGGAATCGGGAGCTGATGGACCACCTCGGTCTTGAAGTTGAAGCGCTCGAAATTGGGAACGAGATAGTAGAGCACCGACACCAGCGTCCGGCCGAGAGATCCAGGCAGGTGCCGGGTGAGGAGCCAGAGGTCCTGCGACAGGTGGCCGACCACGAAGACCGCGAGGGTGAAGACCGACCCGAGGATGGGTTTGGTCAGCACCGAAAACAGCACGGCGAAGGCGATCAGAACCGCCATCTCGACGCCGATCATCCCGGTGGCGAGAAAGAGCCTCGGGTCGAATCCACCGCCATACAGCCACACGAAGAACACCAGGATCACCGTCATCAGCACCAGGTTGACCAGAACCACCAAGATCAGACCGGCGTATTTTCCGAGTAGGAACTGCCATCGCCGGACGGGTTTGGCGAGGAGGTAGTAGACCGTCTTGCTGTCGATCTCACGGCTGACCAGGATCACGCTCATCATCACCGCGATGAGCATCAGGAAAAACTGGATCCCGGCCAGCCCCAGATCCTTGATGATCTTGTCCTGCTCACCCACCGTCAGGATGCCGAAGATCTTCGAGCTCGCCATGAGCAGGATCGCGAAACCCAGAAAGAGGTAGAGTACGCGATCGCGCAGGGCCTCGCGGAAGGTGTTGACGGCGATGATGCGAATGGCCCTCATGACGCCGCCTCCTCGTACTGCCGAAGGAGAAGCTCTTCGAGGCTGCTCTGCACCGGTGTCAGACTGACCAGGCGTGCGCCGCGATCGGCAAGCTCGCGAATCAGTGTGTCGCGCCGTTCGGCATCAACCCGAACCCACGCCGCGTCGCTGCCGCGATGGACCGATGCAACCGGCGTGGTCACGGACTTCGGATCAAGATCGGTGAAGGTGACCTCGTAGCTTTCGACCTCACGGGCGATCAACTCCCGCACCGCTCCGATTCCGCGGACCGATCCGGCGATGACGGTTGCGACGCGATCACAGACGGTTTCCACATCCGGAATGATGTGACTCGAAAAAAAGACCGTCACGCCCCGATCCTTCTGTTCGAGAATGATGTCCCGAACGTCCCGGCGGCCGACCGGATCCAGGCCGCTCATGGGCTCGTCGAGAATGAGGAGTTGAGGGTCGCCCAGGAGAGCCTGCCCGAGGGCGATCCGCTGCAGCATCCCTTTGGAGAAGGTCCGCATCTTGCGATCCGCCCGGTCGGTCATGGAAACCCGGGCGAGGGTCGACTCGACCCGGTCATCGATTTCGGCACTCTCGATCTCGAGCAGCTCGGCCGAAAACCGGAGGTACTCACGACCGGTGAGGTAGGTGTAGAGATACGGACTCTCCGCCATGAATCCGATCAAACGCTTGGCCTGCATCGAGTCATGGGGCTGATCGGCGATGGAGATTTCGCCACGATCGGGGATCACCAGACCGGTCACGGCCTTGATCGTGGTCGTCTTCCCGGCTCCGTTCGGGCCGAGAAAACCGAAGATCTCTCCCTTGTCGACCTCGAGGCTGAGTCCCCGGAGAACCTCCACCGAAGATTCGAAGAGACCGGGGTGGAAGGTCTTCCAGAGATCGTGAATCCGCAACTGAACCTCGGACATGCATCCTCCCGGCCTCGACCACGGTGATGGAATTCGGACGCGAAAAGTATATCCGAGAGCCTCGGTGCGCGATCGCAACCCGCCAGTCCACCAGATGTTTCGATTCGCGGAGGAACGCGACCGGGTCACAACCGGTATTGCCCGTCTCGGCTGCGCTCGATCACAGACATCGAGCCGATTCATGGCATACTCGATGATTGAAAAGGAGGGCCGCAACATGGTTGAGCTCTCACCGCTCGACATTCTCGGCAAGAAATTCACCGTGAAGTTCCGTGGCTACCCGGCCAACGAGGTTCACGAATACCTGACCGAGGTCGCCGGCGGGATGGAGTCGCTGATGCGGGAACGCGGCGAGCTCCGCCAGCAGGTCCATCGCCTGGAGACCGAACTCGCGTCGTTCCGAGAGCGCGAGTCCGCCCTGCACGAAGCCCTGGTCGCGGCTCAGCGGATGGCCGAGTCGACCGTTGAAGCTGCGCGTGATGAAGGGGCGCGGATCATCGAGGACGGTCACGGGCTCGCCGATCGGCTGGTCGAGGAGGCCAACGACCGATCCCGCACGATCGACAACGTCATCCAGCAGCTCCGAGAACGTCGGCGCGAAACCCGTTCCGAGCTCATCCGCCTGGTCGAACTCCTGCAGGGCATCATCGAGGACGATCGATCCCGCGAGCAGGAGGAGCGGACGACGCCCAAGATCGCCATCCTCTCTCGCAAGACCGAAAGCAAGGGGGAGAGTAAGCGATGAGCCTCCTCATCCGGGGCGCGAGCCAGGTGGCGACGCCCCTCGGAGACACGGCACGCAGGGGAACGGAATTCGGCCGGCTGTCGATCATCGAAAACGCCGTCATTCGCTGCGAGGGTGCCGATCTCGTCTTTGTCGGCGACGCCGCCGAGCACGACCGGCGATTCCCCGCTCCCGAGCGGGTTCTCGATGCCGCCGGCGGTTGCGTCATTCCCGGCTTTGTCGACCCGCACACCCATCCGGTGTGGGCGGGATCGCGGGAGGACGAGTTCAACCGGCGCCTCGCCGGCGAGTCGTACATGGACATCGCCCGGTCGGGAGGCGGCATCAACGCCACCGTTCGAGCGACCAGAGCCGCCGCCTTCGAGGAGCTCCTCCAAGGCACCATCGCTCGTCTCGACACCTTCTTGGAGCACGGAACCACGACCATCGAGGCCAAATCCGGCTATGGGCTCGATCTTGCCACCGAGGTCCGCATGCTCGAGGTGATCGGGGCGGCCGACCGAAAGCACCCCGTCGACCTCCATCCCACCTGTCTCGCCGCCCACGAGGTGCCTGCGGAGCACCGGGGCGACCCCGAGCGATGGGTCGAGGAGCTAGTGGCCGAGATCCACCCGAGCATCGCCCGCCGTGGGCTCGCCGAAGCGGTGGACGTTTTCTGCGAGGATGGGGTCTTCGGTCTCGACGCGACCCGCCGACTCCTGGCCGACGCCGCCGCCCTCGGTTGGCGGATCCACCTCCATGCCGACGAGCTCACCCCGCTCGGCGGCACCGAGCTCGCCGTGGAGTTCAACGCCCTGTCGGCCGATCACCTGATGCACGTCACCGATGCGGGCATTGCTGCGCTGGCCGGTTCGCAGACGGTGGCGGTCCTCCTGCCCGGCACCTCGTTCTTTCTCCGCTCCTCCTACGCACCGGCGCGGCGGATGGCGGAGGCCGGCTGCGCCGTCGCGCTGGCCACCGACTGCAACCCGGGTTCCTCGCCCACCGAGTCGATGCCGATGATCCTCTCCCTGGCAACACTCCAGATGGGCCTGACCATCGAAGAGGCGCTGACCGGCGCGACTCTCAACTCCGCGGCCGCCATCGACCGGGCGGCGGAGATCGGATCTCTCGAGGCGGGTAAACGCGCCGATATCGCCGTGCTCAACGGCCCGAGCTACCACCACCTGGTCTACCACTTCGGCGTCAACCCCATCCGCCACGTGGTCAAATCAGGCGAGATCGTCGTCCGCGACGGTCAACGCATCGCGGGTTAGAACCGCCGAGGCGCAAAGGTCGCAAAGAGCTTCATCGACGGAATTCGGGCGCTGCCGGCAGCGCCCGAATTCCGTCGATTGAGATGCCTGGCGATCTTTGCGTCTCGGCGGTTCAACTCACATCGACCTTGACTCTGCGGATCGCCGTGGCCCTGCCGGTGGCCTCGTCGGCGTCGATGAGCGCGCCGCGGAGCTGGATGTCCCGTTTTGCGGGCTCGAAGGGCCTGGGCGTGTTGTAGAGGAATCGCTCGAGGACCTTCTCCGGCTTCATCCCGATGATCGATTCGTACGGCCCCGTCATCCCGACATCGGTCTGGAAAGCGGTGCCCGCGGGGAGAATTCGTTCGTCGGCCGTCGGGACGTGGGTGTGGGTGCCGAGGACCGCGGTTGCCCGCCCGTCGAGATACCAACCCATCGCCTGCTTCTCGGAGGTCGCTTCGGCGTGCATGTCGACCAGAATGATCTTGACCTCGGGGTGCGCCGAAGCAATCTCCGAAAGCACCGCGTCGGCCTTCCGGAACGCGTTGTCGATCGGCGGCATCATGGCCTGTCCCTGAAGATTGACCACCGCCACCGGGAAACCGGCTGCGGTCTCCTCGACGCACCAACCCCGACCCGGATTGCCGTCCGGATAGTTGGCCGGCCGCAACAGTGTCGGGTGGGCATCGAGCAGCGGCAGACCCTCCTTCTTGTCCCAGACGTGGTTGCCGGTCGTCCAGACATCCACCGGGAAGCGCTCGAGCTCGGAGAGCACGGCGGCGGTAATACCGAAACCCCCGGCGGCGTTCTCGACGTTGGCCACCACGAAGTCGACCCGTTCGCGATCGACGAGGCTCTCGAGAGCACCTGCGATCGCCTTGCGGCCGGCCGACCCCATGATGTCGCCAACGAAGAGAAGACGGATCATCCGATCACCGCGCGTACTCGACGGCGCGGGTCTCGCGGATCACCGTCACCTTGATCTGACCGGGATACGTCAGCTCGGCTTCGACCTTCTTGGCGACATCGCGAGCGAGCCACACCGCCTTGTCGTCACTGATGGTCGCGGACTCGACGATGATCCTCAGCTCGCGGCCCGCCTGGATGGCATAGACCTTTTCCACACCCTCGAAATCGGAGGCCATGCCCTCGAGCTTTTCGAGTCGCTTGATGTAGTTTTCGAGGATCTCGCGTCGGGCGCCGGGCCGCGCTGCCGAGAGTGCGTCCGCCGCCGTGACCAGGACCGCCTCGACCGTGTGCGGGTCATAGTCGCCGTGGTGGCACTCCATGGCGTGGATCACCTCGTCGGTCTCGCCGAATTTCCTGAGCATCTCGCGACCGAGCTCGAGATGGGTGCCGTCCATTTCCCGATCGACCGCCTTGCCGATGTCGTGGACCAGACCGGCGCGCTTCGCGATCTCCGCGTTGGCGCCGAGCTCGGCCGCCATGTGGTTGGCGAGCCATGCCACCTCCATGGAGTGCTTGAGCGCGTTCTGGCCGTAGGAGGAACGGAACTGAAGCCGACCGATGAGCTTGTGAATCTCGGGGTGGATGTCGGGAATCCCGACCTCCAGCGCTGCAGCCTCGCCATCGGCGAGGAGCTTCTCGTCCATCTCCGCCTGGACCTTGCCGACCAGTTCCTCGATTCGACCGGGGTGAATCCGACCGTCCTGAATCAGGTTCTCCAGGGTTCGCCGCGCGATCTCGCGCCGCACCGGCTCGAAACACGACAGAATCACCGCTTCCGGGGTGTCGTCGACGATGAGATCCACACCCGTCGCCTGCTCGAAGGCGCGGATGTTCCGACCCTCGCGACCGATGATCCGACCCTTCATCTCATCCGACGGGAGGTCAACCACCGAGACGGTGCTCTCGACCACGTGCTCGGAGGCGATCCGCTGGATCGCCATGGAGATCACCCGCCGGGCCCTCTCCTTGGCCTTCTCAGCCGATTCCTCCTCGATCTTGCGGACCAGATTGGCGGCGTCCATCCGCGCCTCGTTCTCCAACGACTTCAGAAGCTCATGTTTTGCCTGATCGGTCGTCAATCCGGCGATCTGCTCGAGCTTGATCCGTTCCTCCGCAAGAGCGGCTTCGAGCTCCTCACCGCGCGTGCCGAGGGTTTTTTCCTGTTCACGAAGCTCGGCTTCGAGCCTCGCAACCGCCTGCTCGCGCTCGACGGTCTGCGATATCCGCCGCTCGACTTCGGTCTCTTTTTCTCCCAGATTCGCCTCGAGTCCGAGCAATTCGAGCCGCTGGTCGCGGGTCTCCCGTTCAAACTCGGTGCGTGCCACGAGCAATCGCTCGCGAGCTTCGATCTCGACGTCCCTGCGCAGGCGTTCGCCGTCGATTTCCGCCCGTGCAAGGACCTTTCGGGCCTGCTTCTCGGCATTGGCCACCAGTCCGAGTGCCGCGCTCCGCGAACGCCGCCACAGCACCCAGACCAAAACCATTCCGAGGATCGCGACCAGCAGCACACAGAGCGCCGCTATCAATGGTAAGCCCACGATCCACCCCCTTCTTGTCAAGGAGCGATCAGTGCGGCCGACATCTCGGAGAGGACGGATTCAGAAGCTTAAGGGGAGGCCCCCACTACGGCCGTGTGAGCGAGCCTATTTGAACCTGCGAAACCACAGGTGGGCACCTGTCCCCCGCCTGTCTCCCACCGCGGGGCAGGCATCGAAGCGGGAAAACCCGGCAACCCTTCAAATAGGTGTTGGTTCAACGATAGTATCACTCATCACCAACCGCGCAGGGACCTCCAAGTCCTAGTTTTCATTCCCGACTTCCTCGGGCCTCATGGCCTCTTCGACTTTCGTTACGAGTCGTTCCGCGTGTTTCTCCAAACGTTTTTGTCGGACGTCCTGATCTGTCTCACGTTCTTGAAATAATTCGTCCGCAATATTGAGTGCGGTCAGGACCGCGATCTTGACCGTATCGACACTGGAGCTCCGATCGGCAACCTCGCGCATCCGAGAGTCCACGAACCGGGCGATTTCCTGCAGCCTGGTCGCGTCTCCGTCCGCGCGCAGTCCGAGCCGCTGACCGAAAATTTCGACAGTCGCTCGAACGGTTCCCATTCATCACTCCTTCCCATTGATGATTATACAGTATCGAATCCGGGTCTCACCATGTCATCCCCCGACGGCGGCCAAGCCCGGTCGCGCGCGGGTGAGGCTCGCAGCCGACGATGCCGCGGATGCGATCCGGCCATTGTCTCAACCGCCTCCTCCGGTTATCGTCAGAGACGGCAGATGGACGCTTCTTACCCGCCAACGGATTCTCCCCATCGGCGTCGCGCGATCGTGGTCGCGGTCGTCCTCGCGGTGCTGGTTCTCTACCTTCTCGCCGCAGCCGGGAACCCACCGACGACCAACCCCAACGAGTTGGTTCGCATCGAACTTGCCGTCGCCATGGCGATGTCGACGACGGTCGACCTCGAGGAGCCGGCGCGCGTCTATGGGTTATCCGAGGATGCGTCGCAGCGCGATGGTCGCGTGCTCGCCGACAAGGCTCCCGGTCTTTCTTTCGCGGCCATCCCGGTGGTATGGCTTGCTCGCGCTCTGCTTCCGGTGATTCCCGGCACCGACCTGCCGCGCTACTGGCCGCTTCGGCACCTGGCCACCGGGCTCCTCGTCGCCCTCGGCACGGCTCTCGGTTGTTGCTTCCTGGCTGCCCGGATTCCCGGCCTGCAGACCCGCGGTTGGGCCCCGGTCGCCCTCATCGTCGCCCTCAGCACCCCGCTGTTGACCTACGGAACCGTCTTCTTCGGTCATGCCCCGGCGGCGATCTTGATCTCGGTCGCCTGGATTCTCCTCCTGCGGCCGCGCACGGACGTCGGCCCCGAGCACGATCGAACCGCCCTCCTGGGCGGCGCCGCGGCAGGATTCGCGATCGCCACCGAGTACCCGACTGTGCTCCTGGCCGCGGTGGTCTTCGCCACCCTGATCGCGCGGCGCCCGCCCTGGCGGCAGGTGACGCTGGCGATCAGCGGTCTTCTGGTCGGCGTGCTGCCGGTGTTGATCTATCACCAGGCGGCGTTCGGCTCACCGTGGCTCACCGGCTATGCCTTCAAGGCCGACCCCGGTTTTCAGGCGATCCACACCTCCGGCCTGAGCGGGGTTTCGCTGCCGACTCTCGATGCTCTGCGGGGCATCCTGGTCGGTTCCTCCCGCGGTCTCTTCTTCTTTTCGCCGGTTCTCCTCCTGGCCCCGGTGGGACTCTGGTTGATGCACCGGCGATCGGGCTGGAGGGATGTCGCACCGCTGACCGCCGCGATCGTCGTCTACATCGCGTTCGGCGCCGGATTTGTCGACTGGCAGGCCGGCTGGTGCGCCGCCGCACGCCACCTCGTCCCCGCAATTCCGCTGTTGGTCATCCCGGCCATGGTGACGGTGGATGCAATGGCGAGGCGGAGATCGACCCTACTGCTGCTGACGGCCCTGGTCACGCTCTCAGCCTGGCGAACCGTGCTCTCGATCATGGTCTCGCCGTTCTTTCCCCCTGAGCTGGACCACCCGCTGAGCCAGTTCGTGCTGCCGAGCCTTCGCGACGGAGTCGCGGCGCCGAATCTGATCAGCTCCGCCACGGGGATCTCCGCGATCACGGTTTGGCTCACTGCGATCGGGCTGGCCATCGCAGTGCTCGTCTGGGGTCTCGGTCGCCTGGGACGCGGTCACCTGCCGTGGATCGCCGCAGTTGCTGCGCTCACCATCGCCAGTCAGCTCGCCTGGTTCTCATGGATGAGCCCCGGTTCCGACCCCCGCAGCGAGGCGATCAGGGCACAATTGCTCGCGGGACTGGGCCACGTCGAGGCCGCGGCTCGGATCGAATCCGCCCTTCGGGCAGCGCCGCCACCGGATCGCGAAGGTCGCTAGCCCTTCCCGAGGACTCCGTCGATGAGACCGAGCACCTTCTCGAGCCGTCCGGCGAGCTGATCGTGCTTCTTCTCGATCGTCGCCACCTGTTCGGCAGCGTCGGACTCAGTCGACAGCTTGGTGTTGAGCTCGTCGACCTCGGTTTCGAGCTCGGCAATCCTGGTTTCGAGCTCGGCGGTTTTCGAGACGGCGCCTCGGTACGCCTCGACGAGGTCTTCGATTCGGGACTCCAGTTGCTGTAAGACCGATTCCATTGCCATCGTAGTTCTCCCTTGGTTCCTCGATCACGCGAAGGCCACGCCGAGGCGCCGGCTCAGGCCCTCGCGGAGCGCCTCCTGCTGCTCGTTGACCTCGTTCTGAGTCAGCGATCGGTCGGCGGCGCGGTAGGTCAGTCTCAGGGTGGTGCGAACCGCGCCCGGGGGCAGCCCCTTGCCCGAATACCTCGCCTGAAGATCGATCGCCTCCACCAGCTCTCCGGTGAGCTCCCTCACCGCGGCATGAAGCTCGGCGTAACCGAGGTCGGCGGCATGTTCGACGGTCATGTCCGCCGTGACCGCCGGGGTGCGCGGCAGCTCGACGAACTTCGGCAGCGGGATCTCCCGCGCCGCCGTGAGATCGAGTTCGGCGGCGAAGACCCGAGCCTTGAGGTCCCACCGGGCCGCAATTCCGTCGGCGATGAGACCGGCGCAGCCGACGACCCGGCCGTCTTCGGTCTCGACCACGGCACCCTGCGCCTCGTCGAGCCAGGGGCCGCCGCCGCGGCGCCAGGAGACGGCCGGGAAACCGAGCCTTTCGGCCACGCCCTCGACCACTCCTTTGAGATCGACAAAGCCTACGACGGCGAGGTCCCCCGGTCCCGGGCCGGCCAAGGCGACGGCCAGCCGCTCGCTCTCGGCGGGAGTGCCGCCGTCGAGCCAGAACACCCGACCCTGCTCGAAGACGGCCACGCCGCGCTCACCCTGATTGAGGTTGTCGCGCACCGCCGACAACAGCCCGGGCAGCAGCGACCGACGCATGGTCGCCTGGGTGCTCGCCAGCGGATTGTCGAGCTGGACGGCGGGGCCCGGGCACAGCGGCAGACCCTCCACGACGGCGTCGAACGCGGGATCGATGAAGGACCAGGTGATGATCTCCGCCAGGCCGCAGTCCACCGCCGCCGACCGGGCCCGATCGACGAGCACCCAGTTGGGGTTGCGATGACCGGGGGCGGTGGCCAACACCGGCAACCGGGCCGGAATCGCATCGAAACCGACATGACGGACGAACTCTTCCATGAGATCGGCCTCACGTTCGAGATCGACTCTGAAGGAGGGCACGGTGATGGTGATCGCCCCGCGGTCGGTGCGGGGCTCGAGCTCGAGGCCTTCGGCGATCTCGACCATCCGCTCGAGGGGAGTTTCGAGACCCATGAAGGCCGAGACCCGGGCCGCGGTGGTGCTGAGCTCGTGCGGCTCGAAGGGCCGCGGCCGGACATCGATGCGGCCCTTGCACACCGAGCCGCCGGTGAACTCGGCGATGAGGGCGGCGGCGTAGTCGATGGCGAGCGGCGGCAGCTCGGGATCGGCGCCGCGCTCGAAACGGTGGGAGGCCTCCGTGTGCATCCCGAGTTTGCGCGCCGCCAAACGAACGGTGAGAGCGTCGAAGTTCGCCGCCTCGAGCAGGACATCGACGGTGCCGTCGCCGATCTCCGAGTCGGCGCCGCCCATGATCCCGGCGAGACCGACGACACGGTCCCGATCGGCGATCACCGGCATCCCGGGCTCGAGTTTTCGGGTTTCGCCGTCGAGGGTGACGAGACGCTCTCCGGGCTCGGCTCGACGGGCGACGAGCTTTGCACCGCGCACCTTGGCGAGATCGTAGGCGTGCAGCGGTTGACCGAGCTCGGCCAAGACGTAGTTGGTGACATCGACGATGGCGCTGATCGGCCGGACCCCGGCGTTCCTCAGCCGCCGCTGCATCCACTCCGGCGAGCTCGCCGCAGCGACGCCCCGGATCACCCGGGCGCAGAAACGCGGACACATGGTGGGGTCGGCGATCTCCACGGCCGCGAAATCGGTCGCGGCTTCACCACCCTCTTCAAGGCTGAACTCGAGCGCTCTGAGCGTTGCCCCGGTTGCCGCCGCGGCTTCTCGAGCGAGGCCGCGGTGGTTCATGGCGTCGGGGCGGTTCGTGGTGACGTCCACGTCCCAGATCTCGGCTCCGTCTCCGGGTTCGCGCAGCTCCACCAGAAAACCACAGGCGGTCAGCTTGTCAGCCGTCGAGTCAGCGTCTGCGGCGTCCTCGAGCATCTCGAAAAGCCAGGCGGAATCGAACTTCATTCGAACTGCCTCGTCAATCGTTGGTCACCGGCGAAGAGTTGTCTCAGGTCGGGGATGCCGTACTGCAGCATGGCCACCCGGTCGAGACCGAGGCCGAAGGCAAAGCCGGTGTAGCGCTCGGGATCGATGCCGACCGCCTCGAAGACCCGAGGATCGACCATCCCTGAACCGAGAATCTCGATCCAGCCCGAGCCCGAGCACACCCCGCACCCTTTCATGTTGCAGAAAATGCACGAGATGTCGACCTCGGCCGAGGGCTCGGTGAACGGAAAATAGCTCGGCCGCAGCCGGACCTTGACGTCGTCGGAGAACAGCGTGTGGAGGAAGGTCTCGAGGGTCGCCTTGAGGTGGCCGACGGTGATGCCCTCGTCCACCACCAGACCCTCGAGCTGGTGGAACATGGGCGAGTGCCTGAGGTCCGAGTCGCGGCGGTAGACCCGACCCGGAACCACGATGCGGATCGGCGGCTGGCGGCGCTCCATCACCCGCGCCTGGACCGGCGAGGTCTGGGTCCGCAAGAGGTACTCGCTGCCGATGTAGAAGGTGTCCTGATCATCACGCGCCGGGTGATCCGGCGGCATGTTGAGCGCCTCGAAATTGTGCCAGTCGTCCTCGATCTCGGGGCCGCTCTCGACGTCGTAGCCCATGCGCAGGAAGATCTCCTCGATCCGGCGCCGCACGAGATGGATCGGGTGCTCGGCCCCCCGCGGCAGTGCCCTGCCGGGCAGCGTCACATCGACCCGGTGGGCCGAGCGGGTCTCCGCGCTCGCCGAGGCCGACTGCTTGGCGTCCTTGAGCCCATTCTCGACGAACTTCTTGAGTTCGTTGAGGGCCTGGCCGTAGTCGCGTTTGGCCTCGTTGGGCAGCTCGCGCAACGCGGCCGTCAGCTCCAGCAGCAAACCCGACTTGCGGCCGGCGTAAGCCACGCGGAGCTTTTCGACCGCCCCGGGATCGGTCCCCGCAGCCTCGAGGTCGGCAACAAAGGACGCGCGCACTTCTTCAAGGCGCTCGAGCCCCACGACAACCTCAGCCGACGCTCTTGGAGAGCTCGACCAACTCGGTGAAGGCCTTGGGATCCCTGACGGCGAGGTCGGCCAGGATCTTGCGGTCGAGGTCGCAGCCGGCGTTCTTCAGACCCGACATCAAGGTCGAGTAGTTGGTGCCGTTGAGTCGCGCCGCGGCGTTGATGCGGGCGATCCAGAGGCTGCGAAAATGCCGTTTGCGTTGCTTGCGGTCGCGGTACGCGTACTGCAGCGACTTTTCCACCTGGATCTTGGCGGTCCTGTGCAGGCGGGATTTGCTCCCCCAGTAGCCCTCGGCGAGCTTGAGAATCTTCTTACGGCGATCCTTGCGATTGGACGATCGTTTGACGCGCATTCCAGCCTCCTCACTTCATCCCGATGAGCATATGCGCGAGCACCTTGGCGTTCGCCTTCGATACCATCACGGCTTTGCGCAGGTTGCGTTTCCGCTTGGTGCTCTTCTTGGTCAGGATGTGGGACGTGTAGGCCTGGTGGCGCTTGAACTTGCCGCTCGCAGTACGCTTGATGCGCTTGGCCGCCCCACGATGGGTCTTCATCTTCGGCATTGCTGACTCCTTTTCTTCGTATCCGTCTTCACGCTTCGCGTGAGCGGGTGGACACCGCGTTGACGACTCTTTCAACGACCGCATCGAGAGAGTGAACTCCCTCGTCACGTCGGTGGCGGAGTCGCAATGAAACGGTGCTCTCGTCTGCCTCCCGCTGGCCGACGACCAGCAGGTATGGAACTTTCATGGTTTCGCCCTCGCGGATCTTCCAACCGAGTTTCTCCGACCGCCGATCGACATCGGCGCGGAGGCCGCGCGCCCGCAGGGTCTCGGCGACCTTCTCGGCGTATTCCAGGACCGCATCGGTGATCGGCAGGACCCGCACCTGTTCCGGCGCCAGCCACGGCGGCAGATCGCCGGCGAAGTGCTCGAGCATCACGCCGAAGAAGCGTTCGAGCGAACCGAGGATCGCGCGGTGGATCATCACCGGCCGGTTTTCGGAGCCTTCCGAGTCGATATAGCCGAGACCGAAACGATCGGGCATCTGGAAGTCGAGCTGGATGGTCGCCAGTTGCCAGGCGCGGCCGAGGGCGTCGGCGACCTCGAAGTCGATCTTGGGCCCGTAGAAGGCGCCTTCGCCACCCTTGACGGTGTAGGTCACATCGTTTCGATCCTCGAGGCAACGTGCGAGCACCGCTTCGGCGTGCTCCCAGACCGCGGGATCACCGATGGCCTTTTCGGGTTTGGTCGAGAGAAAGACCCTGACATCGGAGAAGCCGAAGATCTCGTAGATCTCGAAGATGAACCCGAAGAGGGCCTCGATCTCGGGACCGATCTGCTCCGGCGTGCAGAAAATATGAGCGTCATCCTGGCTGAACGTACGGACCCGGGTGAGACCGGTCACGACGCCCGAGCGCTCGTAGCGGTGGAGCCGGCCGAAATCGGCGATCCGGCGCGGCAGCTCGCGGTAGGAGTGGGCGCGGGATCCATAGATCAGACAGTGCGAGGGACAGTTCATGGGTTTGACGCTCGAGCTGCGTTCCTCGACCTCGTCGAAGGCGTCGGCGAAGAACATGTCGTCGCGGTAGTTGTCGTAGTGGCCGGATCGCTTCCACAGCTCGACATCGAAGATCTGCGGCGTGATGACCTCTTCATAGCCGTGCTCGCGGTACTTCTCGCGCATGAGCTCGATCAGGGCGTTGTAGATGATGGCGCCGCGCGGATGGAAGAACGGACTGGCCGGCGCCTCGGCGTGGAAGCTGAAGAGATCGAGCTCACGACCGAGCTTGCGGTGGTCGCGTCGCTTGAGTTCCTCGAGGCGTTCGAAGTAGGCGTCGAGTTCCTTCTTGGAACCGAAAGCCGTGCCGTAGAGCCGCTGGAGCATCTCGTTGCGCTCATCGCCCTTGAAATAGGCGCCGGACGACTCGAGCAGGCGAACCGCGCCGATCTGGCCGGTGCGCTGGAGGTGGGGCCCGCGGCAGAGATCGACAAAATCTCCGTGCTGGTAGAGGCTGATGACCTCACCCTCGGGGATATCCTCGAGCCGGATGAGCTTGATGTCCTCGTCGCGCCGAGTCATGACCCCGCGGACCTCGTCGCGACCGACCTCGGTGCGCTCGAAAGGAAGATCCTCGGCGATGATCTCGCGCATCTTGGCTTCGATGAGCTCGAAGTCCTCGGGTTTGAACGCTCGTGGAAAGCGGAAGTCGTACTGGTACTTCTCCGAGTGATCCTGACGCCCGGCGTCGATGGGGGTGCCCGGCCACAGCTGTTTCACGGCATCGGCCATCACGTGCTCCGCCGAATGGCGAATGACGTCGCCCGCCTCCGGGTCCTTGACGGTGATGATCCTCAGCGCAGCGTTCTCGGTGAGCCGGGTGCGAAGATCCACAACGTGCCCATTGACCTCGCCGGCGACGGTGTCGCGGGCGAGGCGCGGACCGATCTCCGCGGCCACATCGAGGACCGTGGAGCCGGCGGGGAGCACCCGCGCGCTGCCGTCGGGCAGGGTGATTTGGATTGTCTCGGGCATGTCGCACTCCGTCTGCAGTTCCAGCGGGCAAGAAACACAAAAACCCGACCACGGGATGGGGTCGGGTTTGACTGTTCCGTCGGTGGTAGGCGCACGCGGACTCGAACCGCGGACCTCATCCGTGTGAGGGATGCGCTCTAACCAACTGAGCTACGCGCCTACACGAAACAGAAAAATGGTAGGCGCGAGCGGACTCGAACCGCTGACCCCTACCGTGTCAAGGTAGTACTCTAACCAGCTGAGCTACGCGCCTATCAGGCTACTGACAGGTGACCCCGTGGGGATTCTTGAAACCTGTCTTCGTCCTTTATTTGTAAAGAGCAGTCTCTGGAAGCCCAGAGGGACCGGGATCTTAGCAACAGTGGTGATTGCTGTCAACGTTCAGTTGTGCCTGTCACGCAAAACCTGAGGGGATGCCAGGCACCCATCCCGCGGACTCTTGAAGGCTCGCGGTGAAAGCCTCGAACGAACGCGCCAGCCCGGATCACTCTTCGGCGCCCGCATCGGCGCGCGGAAACCCGATTCTCCACGCCGAACAATGTCAAGGGGCGCGCTCACGGGCAACCACGATGAAAGAAGCACGTTCGGCGTCACTCTCAGGGATAGAATGGAACCGTTGGAGGCCGACATGGATCACGAACCGGTCGCGGTGGCGACCGTCCAGGGCGAGTTCGAGGAGCAGCAGCTGCGGATGTTCCTCGCGGCCAACGGGATTCCCACGGTGGTCCGCGGCGAGGCGCTCCGCAAGACCCATGCCTTCATCCTCGACGGCCTGGGCGCGGTGGAGATCATGGTCGCCCCCGAGCACGCCGCCGCGGCCCGCGATCTCATCGCCAAGGTCGAAGCCGGCGAGCTCGAGCTCGCGAGCGAGTTCCTCGACGACTGATGGTTACCGCGTCTTCAGTCCGAGCTCCTCGAGCTGGCGCTCGTCGACACCCGATGGCGCTTCGGTCATCAGACAGGACGCGGAGGTGGTCTTGGGGAAGGCGATGACGTCGCGAATCGAGTCGCGCCCCGACATGAGCATGATCATCCGATCGAGCCCGAGCGCGATGCCCCCGTGCGGCGGCACCCCGTAGCGGAAGGCCTCGAGCAGGAAGCCGAAGCGTTCCTGAACCTCTTCCGCGCCGATCCCCAGCGCCGTGAACATCTGTCGCTGGACCGTGGGGTTGTTGATCCTGATCGACCCGCCCCCGAGCTCGACCCCATCCATGATCACATCGTAGGCGCGGGCGCGGACCGCGCCCGGATCGCTCGCGAGCAGCTCGAGGTCTTCGGGCCTCGGCGAGGTGAAGGGGTGGTGCATGGCAAAGAAACGACCTTCGTCGTCATTCCACTCGAGGAGCGGAAAGTCGGTCACCCAAAGAAAGTCGTGCCGGCCTTCGGGGATCAGGCGCCCCTCGGAGGCGAGGTGCAGCCGCAGGGCTCCGAGCGCGGCGAAGACCACCTTCTCGCGGCCGCCGACGACCACGAGCAGATCCTCTTCGGCGGCGCCCGCCGCCGCGAGGAAACGCTCGACGCCCTCCTCCCCGAGGGCCTTCTTCGCCGGTGAAGCGACGCCATCGGGGGTCCGTTTGAACCACAGGACCCCGGGCACTCCGTACGGTTTGACGAACTCCGACAGTGCGTCGAGCTGCTTGCGCGACAACGACGCGCCGCCGGGGACGACGATGCCCTTCACCCGGCCTTCGGCGGCCGCGCTCTCGAGGACGGTGAAACCGCAGCCCTCGCAGAAGGGGGCGATCTCGATGAGCTCGAGGCCGAAACGGGTGTCCGGGCGGTCGCAGCCGAACCGCTCCATGGCCTCGGCATAGGCGAGCCGAGGGTAGGTTGCCGGAGGCTCGATGCCGACGATCGGGAAGATCCTGGAAAAAAGCCCCTCCACCAGGGCGTAGATGTCCTCCTCGGAGATGAACGAGGCCTCGACATCGATCTGGCTGAACTCGGGCTGACGATCCGCGCGCAGGTCCTCGTCGCGGAAGCAGCGCGCGATCTGGACATACCGACCGACCCCGGCGACCTGGAGCAACTGCTTGAAGAGCTGCGGCGACTGCGGCAACGCATAGAAACTGCGCTTGTGGATCCGGGACGGGACGAGAAAGTCGCGCGCGCCCTCCGGGGTGGAGCGGGTCAGGATCGGGGTCTCGACCTCGAGGAAGTCCATTTCGTCGAAATACCGGCGGGCATCGGCGACCACCCGGTGACGCAGCACCAGATTCGCCATCATCTTCGGTCGTCTCAGATCGAGATAACGGTGTTTGAGGCGGAGTTCCTCCGACGCGTTGACGTCATCCTCGACGACAAAGGGCGGGGTTTCCGACTCGGTCAGGAGCTCGAGTTCGATCACCTTGACTTCGATTTCCCCGCTCCTGAGCTCGGTGTTGGCTTGGCCCTCGGCGCGGGCCCGCACCTCTCCGACGACGCGAATCACGTCTTCGCCCGAGAGCTTCTCGCCCTCGGCCGCCATGTCGTCCTCGAAGACGAGCTGCACCAGCCCGCTGCGATCCCGCAGATCGACAAAGACCAGACCGCCGAGGTCGCGGCGGCGCCGCACCCACCCGACCAGCTCCACCGTGTCGGAGATCTGTTCCGCACCAAGCGCCGCGCACCAGGGTCTCATCCACGCACTCGTCATCTCGGTCTCCGTTTCCGTCGCAATCAACTATCGTCGGGCTTGAAGCAGCTCGGCGACGCGCGCGACCACATCGCCGAGGGCCACCGTTTCCTGTTCGCCCCGATCGAGGTCGCGGATCAGGGCAACCCCATCGGCACGTTCGCTCTCGCCGAGGATCACAGCCACCGATGCGGCCATCTTGGTGGCCCACTTGAGGCACGCCTTGAGCGACCGCCCGGTGACCTCGGTGTGGGCCGTCACGCCGGAGAGCACCAGATCGCGCGCCAGGCTGGTCGCTTGAGCCGCCGCCGCACCACCAACCGGCAGCACGGCCACGATCCTCTGTTCGAGGGCTCGATCTTTGAAGCTCTGCGGCAGGACATCGACGAGCCGGTCCTCGCCGATGGCAAAACCGACCCCGGGCACCGCCGCACCGCCGAGATCCGAGATCAAGCGGTCATAGCGGCCGCCGCCGCAGATCACGGTGTCCTCGCCGAGCTCGGGCGAGATGACCTCGAAAACGGTCCGCAGGTAGTAGTCGAGCCCGCGCACCAGCCGGGGCGCCCGTCGTACCGGAATCGACGCCTCCTGCAGACCCGCCTCGACGGCGGCGACGTGCCGTGCCGCGTCCTCACTCACCACATCCGCCACCGGAGTCGTCTCGGCAACCAGTTCGCGGCAGCGCTGGACCTTGCAGTCGAGGATTCGCAGCGGGTTTTCCTCCCACCGGCGCTGACAGTCGCCGCAGAGCTCATCGCGGTGCGGCGTCAGCTCGGTCTTGAGGCCCGCGATGAACCTCTCGCGATCCTCGGGGTCGCCGAGATTGTTGAGCGCGATGATGAGGTCGTCGAATCCGAGCTCGGCCAGGAAAGTGTGGAGCGCAACGATGACCTCGACATCGGCGGCCGGCGTCGCGGCGCCGAGCAGCTCGATGCCGATCTGGGAAAACTGTCGATACCGACCGCGTTGGGCCTTCTCGTAGCGAAACATCGGACCGAAGTAGCTCAACCTCAGGGGCTGCGGCCGCTGGCCGAGACCGTTCTCGATAAACGCCCTGGCCACACTTGCGGTGCCCTCGGGCCGCAGGGTCAGCGATCGGCCCTTGCGATCGGCAAAGGTGTACATCTCCTTGGACACGATGTCGGTGCCCTCGCCGACCGTGCGCACGAAGAGCTCGGTGGGCTCGAGCAGAGGCAGCCGGATCTCGGAGTAGCCAAAGCCCCCGAAGATCCGCAGCGCGGTACGTTCAACGTCGTTCCACAGCGTTGTTTCCGGCGGCAGGATGTCACGGGTGCCCTTGACCTTGCGGATCATGAATCGTCCTCTTCTTCCGATCCGGACCGGGGCCTCCCGAGGCCCTGCTCCAGATAGCTGTTCTTGTACTCGACATAGTTGCTCGCGGTCCGTCGGGCGCGATCTGCTTCGACATCGGTGAGCGGGCGCTTGACCACCGCGGGCACGCCGGCCACGAGGCTGCGCGGCGGCACGATGAAACCCTCACGAACCACCGCTCCGGCGGCCACCAGCGAACCTTCACCGATGACGGCGTTGTTGAGCACCATCGCCCCCATCCCGATCAGACTTCCCGCACCCACCGTGCAACCGTGGAGCATCGCCCCGTGTCCGACGCTCACCTCCTCTTCCAGGAGGGTCGGGTAGAGACCACGTTCGACGTGAATGATGACACCGTCCTGAAGATTCGATCGCGCCCCGATCCGGATCCAGTGGATATCGCCACGGATCACCACGTTGTACCAGACCGATACGTCATCGCCGAGGGAAACATCTCCAACCACCACCGCATTGGCGGCGATCAAGACTCGCCGACCGATGCTCGGGGTCAGTCCGGAGACTGTTTGAATCGACATTGGGGTCCTCCAACCGCCTTCCGAACGAGCGGAGTGGGCACGCTACCACAGGGTCGTTGAACCCAGCAACGTCAGCTCCCGGATCACCTCACGCAAGATACCGGAAATGTGCGGGTTGTGGACCTCAGGCCGAAAACGACGTCAGGCAACAATCGAGGACTCAATGAGATAAGTTTAAATTGCTGATAAAAAACAACTTACATCCAAAGCACAAAAAATGCGGCGAAACGTCGAAGTGCTTGTGTTTACATTAGCTTAACTGCTTTTCCACAGGGTTTTCCACAGGGTTTTCCACATGGGTGTACGCGAGGCGAATGGGCTTCGGAAGCGGTGCCCCGGGGGCCCGAATCACCCGTCCTGGAGGACCCAGCTCTCGAGGTCGAACGGCTCATCCCAGAGCACCGGGCCGGATCGGATTTCCCGCGCCTCGGCAGAACTCAGATCGATCAAGGTGCTGACCGGTCCCCCGGCCAGATCCCCGGCGTCGAGGACGAGTTCGGGGGCGCCGAGCAACGAAGCGAGCGCGGTTGCCACCGTCGGGCACGGCGGCTCGCCGTGGCGATTGGCGGATGTCGCGGTGAGCGGGCCGACCCGATAGAGGAGCGCCCGCAATCCGTCGTGGTCGGGAATCCGGACCGCGAGGGTGTCGGTCGATGATGCCGCGATTCTTCGCCGGCAGGGCGCCACCACCGTCAGAGCGGCGGGCCAGATCCGGGCCAGCTTGAAACGGTGGACATCGGGAAGGCTGACCAGCGCATCCACCTGTTGCCAGTCGGAACAGACCACGGGGAGAGCGAGACCGTCCGGGCGGTCCTTGAGCACAAAGACCTTCTCGACGGCCGCCCGGCGCCGGGGATCGACCGCCAAACCGTAGTGGCTCTCGGTGGGAATCAGCACCACTCCGCCCGCGGCGATCACCTCTGCGGCCTGGCTCAGGGCGTTTCTGATCTCGTCCGCATCGGAAAAAGGCAGACGGATCATCGGTCTCCCAGCAGCGTTCGAGCGTGGGCGCGCGCCGACGCACCGATCTTGTCCCCGGCCAACATCCGCGCCAGCTCGGTCTCGCGGTCCTCTCCCTCGAGGGCGAAGACGCGGGTCACCGCGCGCTCATTGAGCTGGTGCTTCTCGATCTTGAAATGGCTGTCGGCCGCTGCCGCGACCTGCGGAAGATGGGTGACGGCCAGGACCTGGTCGGTACCGGCGAGATCGGCGAGAAGACCTGCGAGGGCTGCCGCCGTCGCGCCGCCGAGACCGGAGTCGACCTCGTCGAAGAGCAGGGTCATGGCGCCCCCGGGACGCGCCGACCGAAGCACTGTCCGGATGGCGAGGTGAATTCTCGAGAGCTCTCCGCCCGATGCGATGCGGGCCATGGGCCGCGGCTCCTCGCCGGGGTTGGCGGCGATCAGCAGCTCGCACTCCTCGACGCCGCCGGAGTCGAAGACGACGCCCCGGCCATCTCGCAGCAGTGGACTGTGATCTTCATTTCGCGCCAGCCAGCGGAATTCCAGATGCGTCCCGGCCATGTTGAGCCGGGCGAGCACCCCCTCGACCGACCGCGCCAGCCGAAGTCCGGCTTCGTGCCGAACCTCGTCGAGCCGTCGGGCGGCGTCGGCGAAGTCCTCGAGGGCGGTCGCAGCCGCCGCGGCAGCGGTCTCGAGCCGGTCCTCGACCTCTTCGAGTTCGGCATTCTCCACCACCAGGGCCGCACGGTGCTCGAGCACACGGCCGAGGGGCTCTCCGTATTTGAGCATGAGTTGATCGAGGCGGTGGAGTCTGCTCTCGACCCCGTCAAGTGCGCCGGGGCTGTCGTCCACGTCCTCGGTCAGCGCCCGAACCTCCCTGACCATCTCCTCGATGTTGATCCGTGCTTCAGCCAGGATGGAGGAGCTCTCGGCGAGGGGCAGACCGTGCGCCACCATCTCTTCCAGATCGCGCTCGGCGCGTGCGAGTCGATCGACCGCCGATCCGTCATCGTCGCTGAGGCTGCCGAGGACCGAGGCCGCGAGTTCCTGCAATCGCGCCGCGTTGCGCAGGACCTGCCGCCGGGCCGTCAACTGCTCGTGTTCGCCGTCACAGGGGTCGATCGCATCGATTTCGGCGAGCTGGAAGGCGATGGCGTCGAGGCGGTCGCGACGGCTCGCCCGTGCCGCCTCCAGCGCGGCCAGATGAGCGGCCGCATCCCGCCACTCGTCGAATCGCGCGCTGACCTCCGCGAGCAGTTCGTCGTGACCGCCGGCATCGTCCACCAATCGCCGCTGGACCGCGGCGTCCGCGAGTCCGTGCTGCTCGTGCTGGCCGTGGATCGAGAGCAGGAAGGGCGCCAACCGTTGGAGGCTGTTGACGGTCACCGAAACATCGTTGACCCAGCACCGGCCGCGCCCCGTCGCCGACAGTTCGCGACGGATGACCAGTTGCTCGCCGTCGGCCGCGCCGATTTCGTCGAGGATCGCTTCGATCTCCGATCCGGCGCCGATTCCGAACCAGCCTTCGACGCGGAGGCGATCATCACCGGTGCGGACGAGTTCCGCCGAGGCTCGCCGCCCGGCCAGGAGCTCGAGGGAGGTCACCAGCAACGATTTACCCGCTCCGGTTTCGCCGGTGAGGGCGACGAAACCCGGCGCCAGCTCAACCTCGACGGTATCGATGATGCCGAGTCCTTGAACGATGAGACGCTCGAGCATGGAGCCGCATCCTACCATTGATCCAGTACAATGAAGCCAGACCCGTTGCAGCCAATTCCCGAATGGAGGCCTTCGCATGAGCCACCCGACACTCCCCGTTGTCCGGAACTTCGCCGCGGTGAAAACCCAGGTGGTGGAGCGCTCGCGAGGCGCCGCCATCCAGGTCCTCATCGGACCCGCCGAAGGCGCGCCGAATTTCATCACCCGGCGATTCACCCTGGCGCCCGGGGGCCGGATTCCCCGCCACCTCCACCCCACCATCGAGCACGAGCAGGTGATGCTCTCCGGTTCCATGGTCATCGGTCTCGATCACCGCGAGGTTGAGGTCGCGACCGGTGATGTCGTCTTCATCCCCGCCGGGGTCGCCCACTGGTATGAAAACCGTTCCGACGAGACCGCGACCTTTCTCTGCATGGTTCCGGTGACGGCCGAGTATCAGACCGAGTGGCTCGAAGGGCCGGTGCAGTAGAAATCAGCTCTCGGCTCTCGAGTCCGGGACAGATCGTCCCGGACCGGTCAACCCCGCGCCGGAGCCGACGGCTGATCGCTCACGGCTACCAGTCCTTTTTCACCGCCGTTGACAGCGCGAAACGATCTCGGACCAGGCGCGGCGGACCTCGGCGTCGAGTTCGTCGCGGGCGCCCGAGTTGTCGATGACCACGTGCGCCGAGTCGCGTTTTTCGGAGATCGGCATCTGCGCCGCGATCAACCCTCGCGCCCGTTCGGGCGGCAGCCCCCGGGCGACGGCCCGGGAGAGCTGCTGCTCGGGATCACACCAGACCACGGCGAGGAGATCGTAGTTCCTCCACGATCCGGTTTCGACGAGGAGCGCCGCTTCGACGACCGCGACCACACGCGGTCCGAGCGTCGCCAGCCACTCCTCGACGCCGTTGCGAACGAGGGGATGGATCGCCCCCTCGAGTCTCTTCCGCGCCGCCGGGTCTGCGAGGACCAGCCCGGCCAGGAGGGTGCGGTCGACTGCGCCGTCCGGACTCAGGACACCGTCACCGAAGAGGTAACGGACATCCATGGCGCCGGCGCCACCGGGGCGATAAAGCTCGTGGACCCAGGTATCGCAGTCGAAGACTTCCGCGCCGAGACCTTCGAGGATCCCCGCCACCGTCGACTTTCCCGACGCCAGACCGCCGGTGAGTCCGACCGTGCACGGCCTCGGGCTCACGATCGGGATCCCCGCCGTTGTCTCGCAGCACGTGCCGTGTTGGCCATGAGCATCGCGATGGTGAGGGGACCGACGCCACCCGGCACCGGTGTGATGCGGCCGGCGATGGGCGCTACTCGGGTCGTATCGACATCGCCGCAGAGCACGGCGCCACGCTTCTCGAAAGCCGCCATCTTGGTCTCGTTGCCGGGATAGAGCTGTTCAACCACCGAGCGGTCGGTGACTCGATGCATCCCGACATCCACCACCACCGCCCCTTCGGCCACGTGCTCGGCACCGACCAGCGACCGCTGACCCGCGGCAACGATCAGGATCTCCGCCTCGCGGCTCACCGCGGGAAGATCTCGAGTCCGCGAGTGACACAGGGTCACCGTGGCGTGGGCGTGGAGCAGGAGCATGGCCATGGGCTTGCCGACGATGTCCGACCGTCCGACCACCACCGCCCGCCGACCCTTGAGATCGATGGACTCACGCCGCAGCAACTCCATGATGCCGGCGGGGGTGCACGGCACGAGCTGCGGCCTCCCCTGCTGGAGCAGCCCGACGTTGACCGGGTGGAAACCGTCGACGTCCTTTGCCGGGTCGATCCGATCGAGGATCTTCGTGCTGTCGATGCTCTTGGGCAGCGGCAGCTGAACGAGAATGCCGTCGACCTCGTCGTCGGCGTTGAGCCTATCGATCAGGAACTCGAGCTCGGTCCGGGTCGTCGCCGCCGGCAAGACATGGGTCTCGGATCGCATCCCGAGCTCGGCCGAGGTCTTGGCCTTGGATCGGACATAGACCTGGGAGGCGGGGTCGTCGCCCACGAGCACCACATCGAGACGCGGGGTGATGCCGTCGGCAGACAGGGCGCCCACTTCTTCCGCGACCTCGGCACGAATCTCCGACGCCACCCGCGTCCCGTTCAACAGCTTGTGTTCTTCGATCACGTCGTCTCCCTCCGGCGCCGCGGCAGCGCTCCCTGGTAGAGGGTACACACCCCCCCGGTGAGGGACGTCGCCACGACGTCTTCGAGGCCGAGACCGCCGAGAATCCGGCACATCTCCTCGGTATCGGCAAAGGCACCCACCGAGGCGGGCAGATATTGATAGGCCTCCGGATCGCCGGAGACGACCCGCCCGATCCGAGGAGGAATGGTGCGGACCCACCACGCGAGCGCCGGCCCGAAGAAGCCCCCGGGGTGTGAGAACTCCAGCACGAGCAGGGTCCCACCCGGTCTCAATACCCGAATCAGTTCACCAAGCCCGCGCTCGAGATTCTCGAAATTACGCACCCCGAAGGCGACCGTCACCACATCGAAGGACTCGTCCGCCAGGGGCAGGCTGAGCGCATCTGCAACCACCCACTCGAGGACCCGCCGACGATCGACGGCCTTGGCGCGCGCCAGCGCCAACATGGGCAGGCTGAAATCCGCGCCGATGACGGTCGGCCCCGGGTTCAGCCCGAGGGCGATGTCTCCGGTCCCCGAACAGACGTCGAGCACGCGCACCGGGTCGGTCGCCGCCACTCGACGCGCGACCAACCGACGCCAGCGGACATCGGAGCCGAGCGACAAGACCCGGTTGAGCAGATCGTAACGGTGGGCGATGCGACCGAACATCCGCTGGATCTCGACCGACCGCTTTTCTTTCAGTTCCTGACGCACGGCGGAGAGACTAGCATGATGGGGACGATGTTCTTAGCGCAAGGACGCCAAGATCGCCAAGCATCGCAGAAACCGATGGGCTTGGCGTCGCTTGCGTCTTTGCGGCGGTCAATCAGCGGCTCAGCGCATCCCGAAGCGCGACGAAGGCCTTGTGTCGGTGCGAAATGGCGTTCTTTTCGTCGTCGTCCATCTCGCCGTAGGTCCGCCCGGCCGAGTCGTCGGGGATGAATGCGCTGTCCCAACCGAACCCGCCGGCGCCCCGGGGCTCCCGGGCGATGGTTCCAAGGACAGCCCCCTCGCCGATGATCGTCTGAGATCCATCCGCCGCGCACGCCACGCATCGGGCCACCGCTCGCGCGTCGCCGAAGGCGTGCGCGATGGTGCAGATTCCACTCGCGCCGACGCTCGCCAGCAACCACCGGATCAACGGCCCGGGGAACCCCCCGAGGCCGAGAAGCTCGAGACCCGTGTCCTCGACGAGGACGGGCGCCTTGACCAGTTCGAACCCTGCGGCCGCCTTGCTTCGCACCACCTGGTGGAGATCGAGGGATTGCGGTTCGACGAGGTCCAACGCTTGGTGGCGAAGGGCGAAACCGAGAACCGCCTCGGCTTCTCGCCGCTTGCTCTCGTTGGAGGTCACGAAGACGAGGTCTTCGAGCTTCACGACGCCGGTCCGGCCGCGTCGACCCGTTCGCCGTCGCAGATCCTGAAGGCGCTGATCTTCTTGCTCAAGCCCTTGAGCGGCACATCTCCGAGCGGCTCCACCGTGAAGAGGTGCTTGATGGCGTCGTAGGTTGATTCACCCACGACGATGGAACCCGGGGTCGCAACGAACTCCTCGAGCCGCGCCGCGATGTTGACGGTGTTGCCGAGCACGGTGTAGTCGACACGACTCGCCGACCCGATGTCTCCGACCACCACCGGACCGGAGTGAATCGCCACCCGAACATGAATCGAATCCAACCCCGCGGCGACTCGATCGCGGTTCCACGCCTCCAGCGACCGGGTGAGCGCGAGGGCGGCGCGAACCGCACGTTCCGCGTGATCACTCTGCGGTAACGGCGCCCCGAAAAACGCCATGACCGCGTCGCCGATGAACTTGTCGAGGGTGCCGCCGAACTCGAAGATCGCATCGGCGGCGAGGGAAAAGAACTGGTTGAGAAAGGACGCCACTTCTTCCGGGGGCAGGCTCTCGCAGCGGGCGGTGAAACCGACGATGTCGGCGAACATGATGGAGGTTTCGCGCAGGGTGACCGACGGTTCCTCGTGCTCGATACGGCCGAGCACCGCCTCGATGACTGCGGGAGAGTGGTAGCGTTCGAGTCGATCCCGCGCGGCTCGCTCGGATTGGATCCGTTCGTTGAGCCGAGCCCTCTCGATGGCGACCGCCGCATAATTGGAAAGGGCCGTCAGGAGATCGAGATCGGTCGCCGAAAACGACCCGACATGGAGCGGTGAGTCGATGTAGATCACGCCGATGACGCGTTCGCGGAGCCACAGCGGGGCGCACATCGCCGAGCGGATCTGGTGAATTCGAATGCTGCGCCCCGCCTCGAATCGCTGATCCGCCTGGGCGTCGTTGGTCAGAATCGCCACCTTCTGCCGGGCCACCGTGTCGAGGATGGTCCTCGAAATCGGGACTTCCGGCGCCACATCGGTCGACTCCCGGGTTCGGAAACACTCGAGCTTGGGTTCTCCTTCGCCGTCGAAGAGCACGATGAACCCTCGATCAACGAGCAGCTGCTCGAAGACCACATTCATGACCTGATTCAAGACCGGCTCGAGATCGCCGACCTCGATCAAGGTCTTGCCGACCTGCGCAAGGACCTCGAAAACCCGCTGCCGACCGCCGCCTCCCGCGGACGAGATGGACGCCGACCGGCCTTCGAGCCCATAGTCTTCGTTGAACTCTGAAAGCGGCCTGAGGAGCGTGGCCGACGACAGACCGGAGTCGTTCTCGGCGGAGTCCTGGACGAGCACTACGAAGCTGCCTACGGACAGACGATCACCCGCCGCCAAAGGACCGGACGCCACCAAGGTCTCGTTGATCTTGACCCCGTTGGTCGAGTCGAGATCGGTAACCCGGGCGATGCCGTCCTCGAAGTCGATCCGCGCGTGGTACCGCGAGACCGAAAAGTCGCGCAGCACGATGTCGTTGTCGCTCGAACGTCCGAACGTCAGCGTTCCTCGAATCGGAACCCGGTGGTTGCCGTCGGCGTCGTCATAGATCAGCTCGAGCATCGGTGTCATTGTACCGCCTTACGGCCCGGAACACACCGGCCGACCTTCGTCACCTGCGCAGATCGTCCGGTCCGTCGGCTCGAAACGGGGCGCCGGAGCGGACCCCGGAGCCGGTCGATTGGAGCACCGGGCCTCGCTCGAGGGTGATCGCTGCCGCAGACCCGTCAGGGCTTCGTTTGGGGTCTGGCGTTGCCACGATTGAGGACGTGGGCGGGGAGCAGGCGATACCATGCGATGAGTTCTTTCCGGACTTCGATCTGGTCCGGTGATCCGCCCTGCAGCACCGACAGCCGCGACCATCGTCCCCCGAGATCGTAAAGCTGGCGCGCGGCCATCATGTGCCACGGAGGGGCGCCGCTTTTCAATACGCGCAACCAGATTTCGAACGAATCCGGCGCCAGCGGCCGGACGCCCCTCATGCCCATGGCCTTCATCGAGTCGGTGAGAATCTCGTTCGGATCGGTTGTGCATCGGACATCGATCCAGTAATCGACATAGGCATCCGCGGCGTCAAAACCTTCCTTGATGTGCTTGGCCCCCCACCCCGCCCGCGCATCGGCCGGCACGACCATAAACTCCCGCAGGGTGATGGCTTCGAGCAGGCGGATGAGGCCGACCCTGGTGTCCCTGCCTTGGGCAAGACGATAGGCCGTGGCGAGATACTGAAAATCGTCAAACGCCAAGACCCGTTCGACGGCCCGAAGGCCGATGGCCTTCGGTCGCCGGAGCACCACCCCGCGCCAGCCCGGCATGGACGCGCCGTCATCCATCAGAACGCTCTGCAGCCAGAACTCGACCAATGGTCGTTCACGGAGGGTTCCGGCAACCGCATCCATCTCAGCCGCGAGCAACCGGGCCGATTCGAGGTCGACACCGTCGGCGACGTTCGGCAGAGCATCGCCGAGAAGCTCTCGATAGCCGTAGGCCGCGGCAACCCGAAGACGATCGTTGTCGGACATCACCGCTTCGCGGAAGATCGGCAGCAACACCGGGTCGTGCGACGCGGACATCCCGAGCAGGATCGCCATCTTCTCCTGCTGGTCGAAATCTCCGGATTGCCAGCGGGCGAGGACCTGCGACGGCCCCGGCCACTGGTCCATGACGCGTTGCTGAAGATGATCCTTGGCCTTGGCTTCGAAAAACGAACCGGGAAAATACGAGACCTCCGGAGAGACGAAGCTGGTCGCCCCGATGACCGCCGCTGCTATGGATATGGCCAGGTTCAAAGTTCTCACCGCCTTTCGCCCGCACTCCCCAGCTAAGCTAGTGCGGCCGACGGCGTCCAGCACTCGGTGTCCTTCCTTCTTTTCGAGGTCTTTACATCGGCCCCGAGCGCGAATCGACCGTGCGGGTCGTCGCGGCCGTCGGGTCGAAAACCCACCCGGGGATGGCCGCCTCGAAGTTCTCACGGCGATCACCGGAGAGGCATGCGAGCCTGAACCCGATGTGCGAGGATATCGGGGATGGTTGCCCGCACCAAACTCACGGTGGCCTATCTCGGCGACGGATTCTCCGGCTGGCAGCTCCAGGATCGGGTCCGAACGGTTCAGGGGGAGCTCGAAGCGTCGCTCAGAAAACTCGCCGACGGTCGGCGAATCGTGGTCGTCGGAGCGGGGCGAACCGATGCCGGCGTTCACGCGGCTGCGCAGGTGGCTCATGTCGACCTCCCCGACGGGATCCCGCCGCGGGTCCTGCCCCGGCTCCTCAACGCCCGCCTCGCCGACGACGTCAGGGTCCTCTCGGCGGTCCGGGTGCCCGACCACTTCCACGCCATCAGATCCGCGCTCGGCAAACACTACGCCTATCGCATCAGGTGGAACGAGCCCGATTTCCCGTGGCAGGGGCTTCGTTCCGCGGTCCTGCCCCGACCGACTCATCCCGAACTTCTCGAGCAGATCTGCGACCAACTGCCCGGCCGTCGGGACTGGGCGTCGTTCACCGTGCCCGACGCCGCCCGCCGGAGTACGGTTCGGACGATCTACCGGGTCACACCCGTTTGGCGGCGCTCGGGTCTCGAGCTCCACGTCTTCGGCGAGGGGTTCCTGCGCTATCAGGTCCGGCGGATGGTCGGCGCTCTGCTCGATGCGGGTTCCGGCAAGTTGACGACGGCCGATATTCTCGGCCTCCTCGAATCTCCGTCACCCGGCGCTCCCCTGTACACCGCGCCCGCCCGCGGTCTCAGTCTTGAACGGGTCTACTACCGTGCATCGCCAAGTCTCACGGCGGCTCCCGGTTCAGAGCCCGCGCACTCCGGCCCATCGTCGTGATAGAATCTCGCTTCCTCGAGGTCGACGTGAAAGTACCGCTCGATGACATCGCTGAGCCGGGCACCAACGCCCGTGCCGTGCTTGAGCAGATCGAGCCCGGACGGCTACCCAATCATGTCGCCATCATCATGGACGGCAACGGTCGTTGGGCCACCGCCCGGAAGCTCCCCAGGGTCGAGGGCCATCGTGCCGGCATCCATGCGGTTCGCCAGACCATCGAGACCGCGGCCCGGCTCGGCATCGACGTCCTCACCCTCTACGCGTTTTCAACCGAGAATTGGAAGCGGCCGCGGCATGAGGTTCTGACCCTCATGGGCCTTCTCAAGGAGTACATCAACCGGGAACTCAAGACCTTCCTCAAGCACGATCTCCGCTTCCGACCGATCGGCCGCATCGATCAGCTCGACGAGTCGGTCCAGCGCGAGCTTGCTCGGGCCGTCGACGCCACGGCTTCATGCCGGGGTTCGCTGATCCAGATCGCGCTCAACTACTCCGGTCGACAGGAGCTCACCGACGCGATGAGATCGGCCGTCCGAGAGGCGGCTGCGGGCACGCTCAAGCCCGATGAGGTCGACGAGGCGTGGATTGAGAATCACCTGACGACCCATGGGCAACCGGATCCTGATCTGATGATCCGCACCTCCGGCGAACAACGAATCTCGAATTTCCTGCTCTGGCAACTCGCCTACTCCGAAATCTACTTCGCTCCGGTTCTCTGGCCGGATTTCAACCAAGAGGAATTCCTCAAGGCCCTGCTCGCCTTTCAACGTCGAGAGCGCCGATTCGGAGGTCTGCCCCAAACCGGGAGTGTCTTCACTCCCCCCAAGGACAAGCATGGGTCAACGTGAAGCGTTCGCGGCCGTCGCGATTCCACTCCTCGTCGCCGCGATTTGGTGGTTGCCGGCGGCCGCATTCCTCGGTCTGCTCGTCGTCGTCGTCGCCCTCGCCGCCGACGAGTTGCTGGCCATGGCCAGAGGCGCCGGTATTCCCGTCGGGCGTTGGGTTCCTTTGCTCATGCTGATGGCGGTGATGGTCGGTTCGTGGCGCTGGGGCATCGCCGGCACGACAGTGGCGGCGATCGCTGCGGCCATCATCCTGCCGACGGCTCAGTTGCGCCAATCTTGCGCTCCGGATGGCGGTCTCTCGGGATCCTCCGCCGCGGTCTTCACCGTGCTTTATGTCGGTCTCTGCGGCGCGTGCCTCGGCTGGTTGCGGATTCTCCCCGAAGGGGATCTCGGGATTCGCATTCTGTTCTTCTTCCTGGCGAGTATCTGGGTCGGTGACTCGGGAGCGTATTACGTGGGCTCGCGTTTCGGCCGCCACAAGATGGCGCCGCGGATCAGCCCGAACAAGACCTGGGAAGGGCTGGCCGGCGGCGCTGCAGCGACCTTCGCCGCGGCCGCGGTTTCGAAGCTGGTCTTCGGCCTGCCCTGGTCGTGGGGCCACATGGCCGTTCTCGCCGCCATTCTCGCGGTCGCGGCGCCGGTCGGCGATCTCGTCGAATCGCAATTCAAGCGAGACACGAAGGTCAAGGATTCATCGACCCTGATACCGGGTCACGGCGGTCTCCTCGATCGAACCGACAGCCTGCTTTACGCCGCCCCTCCGGTCCTCGGCTATCTGCTGGCTCTCGGCCTGATTGGATGAAGCGGCTCGCGATCCTCGGCTCCACCGGGTCCATCGGAACCTCGACTCTCGACCTTGTTCGCCGCAACCCGGATCGATTTCGGGTGATCGCCCTGGCTGCGGGCCGCAACCTCGAGGTGCTTCGCAACCAGATCGTCGAGCACAGTCCGGTTCTGGTCTCGGTTGCTTCGCGCGATGATGCCGATCTCCTGCGGTCGGAGTTCTCCGCGATCGAGATCGTGTCCGGTGCGGACGGTCTCCGCCGAACGGCCTGCCACGATGAGGTGGAGATGGTGGTTTCGGCGCTGGTCGGCGCGGTCGGACTCATCCCGACGGTCGCCGCCATCCGGTCCGGAAAAGACATCGCTCTGGCCAACAAGGAGACGCTGGTCGCCGCCGGGGAACTCGTCATGGCCGAGGTTAGCAAGGCGGGGGTCCGCCTGCACCCGGTGGACAGCGAACACTGGGCCCTGCACCAGATGCTCGGCGCGAGACCGGACGACGCGGTGGCCAGACTCGTTCTCACCGCTTCCGGAGGCCCGTTTCGCACCTGGCCCGGATCACGGATCGAACGAGCCACCGTCGATCAGGCGCTCGCTCACCCCACCTGGCGGATGGGACCCAAGATCTCGGTCGACTCGGCGACCATGATGAACAAGGGGTTCGAGATCATCGAAGCCCACCACCTGTTCGCCGTGCCTGAGGATCGCATCGACGTGGTCATCCACCCCCAGAGCCTGGTCCACTCGCTGGTCGAGTTCTCCGACGGCACCCTCCTCGCCCAACTCTCGGTCCACGACATGCGGCTGCCGATCCTGCATGCACTGAGTTGGCCTCAAAACCTCGCCTCCCCCGTCGAGACCCTCGACCTCGCAGCCGTCGGCCGGCTCGACTTCTCTTCGCCCGATCACGACCGCTTTCCTGCGCTCGGGTTGGCCCGCGCCGCCCTTCGCTCGGGCGGTGAAATGCCGGCTGTTCTCAACGCCGCCAACGAGGTCGCCGTCGAGGCATTTCTCGTCGGAAGCTGTCCTTTCCACCGAATCGCGGCTACCATCGACGCCGTCATGGAAAACTGGATCAACCGTAATCATCCGCTCACATCCATCGAGCAGGCCGTGGAGACCGATGGCGAGGCCCGTCTGCTGGCCAAAGCAGCGTTGGGAAATTCCTCGACCCCTTCCCGGGTTCCGGTTAGCTGATGTTGCTGAGCATCTTTGCATTCATTGTCGTCATCGGCGTTCTCGTCGTCATCCACGAGGCGGGCCACTTCGGTATGGCTCGTTTCCTCGGGGCACCGGTCGAGGTCTTCTCGGTCGGTTTCGGCCGTCGGCTGTGGGGTTTCGAGCGGGGAGGGACCGACTACCGGATCTCCCTGGTCCCTCTCGGCGGCTATGTCCGAATCCCGGGTCTCGGTCCCGACGAGTCGGATGTCGTCGGTGAGGGCGCCGAGGAGACCGAACTGCTCCCGCGCTGGAAGCGGGCGTTGATTCTGCTCGCCGGTCCCGTGACCAACATCGTCGCGGCGGTCTTCTTCATCGGCGTCGCCTACATGATGGGCGTCGAGACGCCGGCTTTCCGCCAGGAGCCGCCGGTGATCGGATGGATCGATCCCGGTTCGCCGGCCGCCGAGGTGGATCTCGAGGTCGGCGATCTCATCGTCGCGGTCGACGGCACCCCGGTCACCATGTGGCAGGAACTCGAAACCTCCATCGTCACCTCGGCCGATCACGAGGTTGTTCTGGAAGTCGAGCGCGACGGTCGCCGGCACCAGGTCGCCATGGTCCCCGAGTCGGTCACGCGATACGGCTTTGGTTACTCGGGCCTGCAGCCGCCGGTCGATCCCGTCCTGGTGCAGGTGCCCGCCGGCAGCGTGGCGAGCGCGGCCGGTCTCAAGCCCGGCGACCGGATACTGGCCATCAACGACGAACCGGTGGAACAATTCTACGATCTCATCCGGCTCATTTCGCCCCACGCCGATGAGGAGATCACCCTCACGGTGCTCCGCGGAAACGAAACCCTCAGCGTCGACGTCACTCCCCGCGGCGAGAAGGATGCGGGCAAGATCGGCGTTCCGCTGATTCCACCGTCGAAAACCGAACGTCTCGGCCCCATCGACGCGTTCACCGCCGCCAGCATGGATTGTCGGCGGATGACCGCGGAGACCTTCCGCATCATCGGTCGGCTGCTGACGCGAAAAACCTCCATCAAACAGGTCTCGGGCCCCATCGGGATCGCCCAAATCTCGGGTGAAGCCGCCCGCAGCGGGCTCGACTCTCTGATCTGGTTCATGGGTTTGATCTCGCTCCAGCTCGGGATCTTCAACCTCCTGCCCATTCCGATCCTCGACGGCGGGCACCTGACCATCATCGCGTTCGAGTCGGCGATTCGCCGCGACTTCTCGCTCAAGGTCAAGGAACGGATCCTGGAGGTCGGGTTCTACGCCCTGATTCTCTTGATGGTGGTCGTCCTTTTCAACGACATCGTCAAGATCCTCCCGACCGGCATCTACAACTTCTTCTTCGCCGGCTGAGGGCTCCTTCGTCGGGCGGCCCGGCCGGTCGTGTTAAAGTTCGCTGCGATGGCGGCTCGATTGCTTGCGTTGGCGGTCTTCCTCCCGGTGTCGGCGGTTGTTTTCTGGTTTGCGCTGGTCTACACCGTCCACCAGGGAGCCATGGCGGTTCCCGATCTTCGCGGTTCATCCGTGGAGGAGGCCCGGGCCGTGGTTCATGATCTCGGAATGGATGTCGAGATCGAGGATCCGGGACTCTTCTCGACTTCGATACCGGCGGGAGCGGTGGCGGTTCAACGCCCGCATCCGGGATTCCAGGTCAAGGCGGGCGCCAAGGTGACCGTCCGTCTCAGCCTCGGAAACGAACGGGTCTCGATACCGGAGATCTACGGCGAATCGCTGCAGAGCGCGCTGCGCGGGCTCGAACAACTCGGACTGCCCGTCGGCGCTCGAGTCGCAGTCGACGGTCAGGCCGGCCCCGACCAGGTCATCGCCACCGGCCCCCCGATGGCGACGGCGGTTCCTCCGGGTACCGAGGTCAGCCTCCTGGTCAACGCCACTCCCCGGGACGATCTGTGGGTCATGCCCTCGTTGATGTCCCGCAACGTCAGCCTCATCCGCCGGTTCTGCAGCGCCCACGGACTGCGACTCGGGCAGGTCCACGAGGTGAGCTATCCCGGCCTCTCATCGGGTCTCGTGCTCCGCCAGTACCCCCCGGCAGGCTCACCCCTGTCGCGATCCGACATCATTTCGGTGTGGGTGAGCCGATGAGCGCGCGGATCCGAATCGCCCCGTCGCTCCTGTCGGCTGATTTCGCCAGGCTCGCCGACGAGATCGCCGCGGTCGAGGCCGCCGGAGCCGATCTGCTCCACCTCGATCTCATGGACGGACACTTCGTCCCGAACCTCACCTTCGGTCCACCGGTGGTGGCGGCGTTAGCCGCCGTCGCCACTGTGCCGTTGGATGCCCACCTCATGGTGACCGACCCCGACCCACTGGTGACGGCGCTGGCCGACGCCGGGGTCCAACGGATCGCGGTCCATGTCGAGACCTGCCGCCATCTCCACCGTACCCTCGCGGGTATTCGAGACGCCGGCATGGAAGCCGGGGTCGCTCTCAACCCAGCCTCACCGCTGACCTCGCTCGACGAGATCCTCGGTAACATCGATTTTGTTCTCATCATGTCCGTCAACCCGGGCTTCGGCGGCCAGGCCTTCATTCCGTCCGCTCTGAACAAGATCCGCCGCCTGCGACGCCTCATCGGTGAGCAGAAAATCGACATCTCGGTCGATGGTGGGGTTGATCCCGAAACCGCGGGCCCCCTCGCCGCCGCCGGGGCGGCCACCCTCATCGCGGGATCCGCCATCTTCGGATCCGACGACCGCGAACGGGCTCTGACGGAGCTCCGGCGGGCCGCTCAACGAGGAAACGAATCATGAATCGATCGATCGCTTTAGCGCTCGCCTTGCTGTCGGTGTTGTTCACCCTCTCGTGCTCATCGAAGGCCTCGAAGGAAGAGCGGCTCCTGGAGGAGCTCTCGAATCTGGACAAGACCACTATTTTCGATCGCGCTGAAGGCCTCTACCAAGAGAAAAAGTACCCCGATGCGAGGCAGCTGTTTTCCTTTGTCTACGACTCGTTCCCGAACGATCCACTGGGCCACAAGGCCGCCCTCCGGGTGGCTGACACATACGCTGCAAAAAACGATGTGACGAATCTCACAGAAGCCCGGCTTCGCTATCGGGATTTTGCCAATCGGTACCCCAACGACCCCGATCGAGACTACGCTCTGCTCATGGTCGGGCACACTTTCAGCGCTCGTAAACTCAAAGCCGACAGAGACTTGAGTCCGATACGCGAAGCCCTTGACGCGTACCGACAGCTGGCGAACCTCTACCCCAACTCGCGGTACGCGACCGAGGCCGGGGACCGCATGGGGGGGCTCGAGGAGTTACTCGCAGAACACGAGTGGCTTGTGGCGTCGTATTACTACCGGAATAAGCGGTGGATTGGAGCCAAGTGGCGATTGGAATATATCCAGGAAAACTACCCGGATTACACCAAAATCGCTGCGGTGAACGATCGGATTTCAGCTATTCAATCAAAGCTCGACGAGGCTGAAGCAAGATACAAAAAACTCGTCGAAGAAAGAACAAAGAAGATCGAAGATTGACGCCTGTTACGCTTTCGGTTACTCTCGTAGTGTGTTTTCTGACACTGGGAGAGTACCCATGAAAGTGAAAATCCCGGTTTTGGCCGTCGCGCTCTTGCTCCCTGCTATCGCGTTCAGTCAAGCTGTCGCACCGCCCCCACAACCACTTCATTTCGTTGACGGTCACTGGACGCCCTACGATCCACCGACCGATTTCCCCGAGGGATCCACCGTCCACACGGTGGTCCGCGGCGACACGCTGTGGGACCTCGCAGCGACCTATTTGGGCGATCCCTACCTGTGGCCACAGATCTGGGAACGCAACCCATATATCAAGGACTCTCATTGGATCTATCCCGGCGATCCCATCGCCATCGACGTGGCGGTCCAGGAACCGCCGGCCGAGGTTGAAGAGGTCGTCCCCGAGGAGACCGTGACCTCCGAGTACGTCGCTCCTGGCGGCTTCGACGAGCCCGCCATCGACGAAGGAGAACCCCGACCCCTCGGCAGTTCGGCCGATGTCTACTGTTTCGCCGACCTGGTGCAGGACGAGTCGATCTATCCCTTCTCGATCACCTCGGCCGAGCGCATCGATTTCCAGGACTCCTTCTCCGAGGGGGACATCGTCTACATCGACGGTGGGATCGAGCAGGGAGTCGCCGCGGGCGACCGGTTCTTCGTATTGACCCGGATCCGCGAGCTCAAGCGGCTCGTCGACGACCCCAAGCTCGGCAAGGTCTACAGCAACGAATCACTCGGCATCGTCTACAGCAAGATCGGCCAGATCAAGGTCCTGTGTGCGCAGGAGAATTCCGCTATCGCCGAGATCACCTACGCCTGCGACCCCATCGATGTCGGCAATGTCCTGCAGCCGTTCCGACCGATCCCGGTCCCCCTCGTGATCGAACCCGATCCGAGCGACCGCTGTGATCTTCCGAACGGCGAACCGATCGGGCGGATCATTTACACCAGGGATGATCAGATCGAAATCGGTGGCGGCTGGCTGGTCTTTGTCGATCTCGGAGCTGCCGACGGCGTCTACCCCGGCCAGTTCGCCACGATCTACAGGGACAACCCCGTCAAGGGCATGCCTCGTCTGGTGCTCGGGGAGCTCGGTCTCCTCACCGTCGAGGAGCACTACTCGACGGCCATCCTCACCAGAGGCTGGGCGTCGGTTTACATCGGGGATTGGGTCGAAGTCAAATAGCGAAACCGAACGCCACATCAAGCACCCGGAGGCGGCACCCCGCCGATGGGTGCTTTTTCTCAGGGCGGGTCGAACTCCGCCGCGCGCCGCTGCGCAAACGTCGGGAGCGTCGGGTGGTGCTCCTCGTCGGCTGCGGCCGGACTCCCGATCATCCGAGAAATCTCCGGAGTCGAGATTGCGAGCACCTCGCGGTGCCCGTTTTCCGCGGGTTGACACCCGATCTTCGTGGCGATGAACAGCGCACCAGCGCCACTTGGACGCGACCGGGGCGCGCTGATATCGGCACCTGTCCCGGAGATGCGCACCATCATTGAGCCGACTCGAATGCTATGCTCGGAGAGATGCTTCCCGACTGGGTTTTTGATGATGAGGACCGCCGCTTCATGGAGGCCGCCCTGGCCGAAGCATCGGCGGCCGCTGACCGCGATGAGGTTCCGGTTGGCGCGGTTGTGGTACGCCGGGGTGGAATCATCGGTCGGGCGGGCAATCGCCGGCGCGAACTCCACGACCCGACGGCCCACGCCGAGATCCTGGCCGTTCGCCAGGCCGCCGCGGTCGCCGGCGATTTCCGCCTCGATGACTGCACCCTGTACGTGACCCTCGAGCCGTGCACGATGTGCATCACGACCTGCCGCCAGGCGCGGCTCGAATTGGTGATCTGGGGGGCCGACGACCCCAAAGCCGGCGCCTGCGGATCGATGCTCGACCTGGCTTGTGATCGCCGCCTCGGACCACCGCTTGCCCACAGGGGCGGTTTGGAGGCCGCAGCCAGTCGTGACCTGCTCGAACGCTTCTTTGCCAAAAAACGCCGAAAAGCGTAGAATGCCGGTCCCCGTGCGGAGAGGTGCCGGAGTGGTCGATCGGGGCGGTCTCGAAAACCGTTGAACCTTCACGGGTTCCAAGGGTTCGAATCCCTTCCTCTCCGCCATGACCGAAAAATTCGACCGGAGAGGTGTCCGAGTGGCCGAAGGAGCACGCTTGGAAAGCGTGTGTGGGGGTAACTCTACCGCGGGTTCGAATCCCGCCCTCTCCGCCAATGATCGCAGCAGGGAGCCCACCATGGAGCCCGGGCCCTGTGCATCGTCGCCCTTCGAACCGTGTCAGGCCCGGAAGGGAGCAGCACTAAGGAGGATACGGCGAGTGCCGCAGGTCGCCTGGGTTCCATGGTGGGCTCCCGATTGATTCCGGGGTTCGGTCCGCCGGCGCCGAATCGGGTCTCAGAATCGACCCTGAAGCGCACTCAAGATCAACTCGGCTGCCGGCTCGGCCCCGTTCGGACGTGGGCCGTCTCGTCGAGAGATGTCGAGAAGACTGCCGAGAACCTCGGTTGTCGAGGGATTTTCGAACCAGTTCTCCGGCAGCGCGGCCGACGGGATGTGCTCAGCGACGAAGGCTTCGAGGATCGGGCTTTCCGGAAACCTCGGCCGTCGAAGGTAGGCCAGGGCGGCTCCGGCGTGGTAGACCTCGGCGACGGTGCTGTAGCCGAGCTTGGCGATCACGAGATCGCTCGCCGCGACCAGATCGGGGTGGGCCGGCCCGCCCATGCTTGGAATCCGGATCGGGTCCACTCCAGGACCGATCCGGTCGCCGATCCCGGGCGCCACCAGGATCGTGGCCGTTGGGAATCGGACTCCGCGACCGATCGCGCCGCCATCGAGTCCGCCGACGCTGAGCAGGATCAACCGACCATCCGCCGCGACTCCCAACCTGCTCCGCAGCTCGTTCCGCTCGAGCTGAGAACGCCGACTCACCGGCGCCACGGTGTGAGCGCCCTGGACCGGCTGACACACCGGTTTGGTCTGAATCCTGACCGCGGCAGAGCGGAAGATCTCTCCCAGTCGCTCACCGAACACCGCCAGCCGAGGGTCGTCATAGGCGCGATAGATCCAATCCCAGGTGAAGTTCTCGACCAGAACACCGGGCACGGAGAGCCGGCGGGCTACAGCCAGACCCATGGGCGCGATGTCGCTGACGATCAGCTGGCACCCGGTCGCCGCAACCTCGCGGACGACCCGTTCGAATCCCGGCCCGCCATCCACCTGAAGCCCCTCGAGAGCCCGGAGGGTCGCATCGACGTCCTCCGCGAGGGGTGTCTTCTGCACCATCCCGACATCACACCCGAGATCGTGGAGGTCGAAGAGAACACCCCCGAGAGACTCATCGAAGAACGGGCGCGGGACCGTGGTGAAGAGATGGTGGTGGATCCCAGGGCACATCGAAGAGCAGCCGGCGATGATCGCGGAGGCGCGCGCGGCGTGTCCGAGACCATGCGGAGAAATGAACCAACAGAGCACACCGCGCTGCGGTGAACCCGGTTCGCGGACGGTACCCGTCAGGCCATCCATGACCATGAAGTCTAACCCCACCCGCCGAGGTCCCGAGTGGCACGATCTCGTGGCCATACGTGATAGGATCAGCCCATGAAGCTGGCCTCAATTGCCGGTGTGTGTCTCATGTGCGTCGTGTCCGTGACGCACGCCCAGAGCGGCAGTCCCCGTGCGTGGCAACAACGGATCGCGGTCGAGATCGATCTCCCGGTGCCCATCGTCGTCCTCGATCCCACGAACCCTTTTGCGATCGCGGTCGACCAACCACCACGGCTTCTCGCATCGACGCCGCCAAAAAAGCTCGATGTTCGGGGAACCGCCGTCGTCGCCGCCTATGTCGACGGCAAAGGCGATTGCCTCGGGGGGGTCCCGCTCGAGCTGCCCTTTCCGGGAATGACCCAGACCCTCCTCGACGAACTCAAGAATGTCCGGTTCGACCCGGCGAGGAAGGGCGAGACGGCGGTCGGGTCGTGGGTCGTCCTGGGGCTCGACATCGAAGGTCGGATCAAGGAATCGAACGTTGGCGGCCCAACCTTCGAACTCCCGGATCCGGCGGCCCCGCTGGAGCCGACGCCGCCGCTGCGGGTGGCGCCTTCGGGACTCCTCCTCCGCGCCCCCCATGAACCCCAGAGCTCATTGACGACCTTTGCGTCGCCTCGGAGACTGAAGGTGAAGGCGCCAGAGCAGGATGCCGACATTCCGGTCCGCGCCCTGGTGCACATCACCCCGAGCGGGAGGTGCGATCGTTTCGTACCGCTCAACATCGAGCCCGGGCTGCACAGCTGGTTGTCGGCCTACCTCGCAACCTGGCGTCTTGATCCGGCCCAATTGGGTGGATCGCCTCACGAGGCCTGGGTGGTGTATTCGGCGAGAGCGCAGCTCAAGATTTCGACCCTCGATTCGTCGGGGGTGAACGTGGTCCGAAACCGGAGTTTCGAACCTCCCGACAGCGAACCTTGAGGGCTGGGCCTCGGGTCTTGCGGCATCTCCGATCTACGATCGCCTGATGATCTTGCGCTGATTGCCCATTCTGACCGTCACCCGTTCGGAATCCAGCCATTCGAGCACCGGAATCGCCAGCTTTCTGGTGAGTCCGAACCGCTCTTTGAACTCACCGACGGCAAAGGACTCGCAGTCCCATTCTTGAATCTTGCGCGCCACCTCGTCGAGCACCGCCCGATGAATCAGGAATTTCCCATCGAGTCGCACCAGCCGGCCGCGCTGGACGAGGAAGGTGCAGATGCCCTCGACCGTCGCCGGTTTCGAGTCAAGCTCGGTCGCGGCTTCGCCCGGCCCGGGCGCCTCAAAGGCCTTCTCGCGATAGAAGACTTCCACGCGCCGGGCGAGCTCTTCGCCGAGGGCCGACATGTGGCGGTCGCTCCCGGGCGGGACGACCCGGCCCTCGGAGAGTTCGAGCACCCCCCTTTGCCGAAGCTCTTCGAGATAGGGGCCCGCGAGATCCCGAGCCTTCTTGGGCAACAACGCCGCCGCGAAATCGCGGGTCGGAACCCCGGCTGAGACCTCGACGCCTTTGAACCTGCGCTCGAGCTCCTTCTTCGCCTCCTCAGTCAGACGATCGAGGTGCGCGGTTCCGACAAGCGTCGCCGGCTGGGTCGGCAATGCGACGACGGTCCCACCCTCGAGCAGACGCCCGATGGCGGCCTCCACCGCCCCGTCGAGGACCCCCAGACGGACGGCCAGGCGATGCGCGGTGGCGCCCTCCAAACCGGCCTGATCGATCCACCACCCGAGCAGATCCGGCCAGGCGCCTCGCCGGGAGGACGGCAGCGCCTCGAGCCCGGCGCGGTCACGGCGCCGCCATCGTCTCAATTGAGCGTCGAGGACGACCCCGCCGGCGAAGGTGTTGACCGGCGCCGGTCGGCGCAGGACAACCCGGTCACCGGGAAAGAGCTGCATGGGCTCGCTCAGGCTGATCTGGGCGGCGGCGGATTCTCCCGGCGCCACCGAGGATCTCGACAGTCGGTCGATCCGGGCAGGCATCCGATCGGATAAGGCGTGCAACTCGAGCTCGTCCCCTTCCCCAAGCGGATGCGGCGCCGACTTGAGAACTTCGAGCCGCAGGGTCACCATCCGGGTCGGTTTCCAGTCGCCGACCGCCATCACCTGCTGTCCGCGCTCGACGTCGGTGCGCCCGAGACCGACGAGGTTCATGGCAACCCGCTCGCCCGCCTCCACCGCCTCACGCTCTTGACCGTGAACGTGGAGCCGGCGCACCCGCGAGCGGACACCGCCCGGCATGATCATGATCTCGGACCCGACCTTGAGACGTCCCCACAGCGAAGTTCCGGTCACCACCGTCCCGGCGCCGGTCAGACTGAAGACGCGATCCACAGCTTCGCGGAAGGGCCGGTCATCCATCTGTCGCGGGCGGGCCGAACGCGCCTGGGAGACCAACACCATGCTCAGCTCATCGAGGCCGCGGCCGGTGACGGCGGACACCGGGACAATCGGGGCATCGGCAAACGGGGTCTCGGCGAGGAACTCCTTGAGCTCTTCGGCTGCGAGCTCGGCCAACTCATCGTCCACGGTGTCGATCTTTGTCAGGGCCACGGCGCCGCCCGGGACACCCATGAGTCGGATCACCTCGAGGTGCTCGCGGGTCTGGGGCATGATGCCCTCGTCCGCGGCGACCACGAGGAGGGCGAGGTCGATGCCGGAGGCGCCGGCAATCATGGTGTGGACGAGGCGTTCGTGCCCCGGAACATCGACGAAATGGAGCTGCATGTCACCCGAGGAGACCTGGGCGAACCCGAGGTCGATCGTGATGCCTCGATCCCGTTCTTCGGGCAAACGATCACAATCGGTCCCGGTCAGGGCTTTCACCAGGGTCGTCTTGCCGTGATCGATGTGGCCGGCGGTTCCGAAAACAACATGCTCCATGCAGCCATGGTACACACCTTTGGGCCGCGGCAGCAGATCGGAACCCGGATCACTTGGCCCGTCGCACCCGACCGGCTAAGCTGACCGGGTGATCGAATGTGAACTCAAGATCCCCGTCGAGGATCTGGATGAGATCCGCCGTCGCCTCGCCACAACCGAGGCCGAGCAACTCAGCGTTGCTCAACACGAGGTCAACGTCCTCTTCGACACGCCTTCGGGCCGATTGGCCACGAGCGGGCAGGTGTTGCGGGTCCGGCGGGTCGGCGATCGCAACCTGCTGACCTTCAAGGGACCGGCGGCGTTCTCCGGCACGGTCAAACAGCGCCGCGAGATCGAGCTCGAGATCTCCTCGAGCGAACGCATCTCCGAGCTCTTGAACGCTCTCGGCTACGAACCGGCGTTGCGTTATGAGAAGTTCCGGGAGAGTTGGCGTCTCGGCGGGGTGCGGGTCGAACTCGACCACACGCCCATGGGCGACTTCGTCGAGCTTGAAGGACCGACCGGCTCTCTCGAGGCGACCGCCGAAGGGCTCGGTCTCGACCCTGCACGGGCGGTGATGAAGTCGTACATCGGCCTTTGGCGGGATCATCGCCGTCGCCACCCTGGGCTCGGACGCGACATGGTTTTCGGCTCGTGAGGCTCGCCGCGGCAATGGTGCTCGCCGCCGGTCGTGGCGAGCGCATGCTGCCGCTGTCTCGCGTCCTGCCGAAACCCGCCCTGCCCCTGCTCGACGAACCGGTCGTAGCGTCCGCGCTGCGCCTCGCCACCAGCGTCGGAGCCGAGCGCCTGGTGGTCAACACCTGGCACCTGGCCGATGCCATGGAGCGTGCCCTCGCAGACCTCGATCTCGGCCTCGAAATCGCGATCTCTCGTGAATCGGAGCTGATGGACACGGCCGGGGGCATCGCACTGGCGCGCGACCGCGGCCTGCTCGGCGAAAGCGGGCCCGTCCTGATCATCAACGGCGACGGATGGCTCAATCTGAATCTCGAACCGCTCCTCGAGCGCATGCCGCGATCCGGGGATCTCGTCAGCCTGGCGCTTCTGCCTCATCTCGATCCGCTCCGTTGGTCGCGGGTGATCGTCGACCGGAACGGAACGGTCCGCCACATCAGGAAGCCGGGTCAGCCCGAACCCAGAGAGGCGTCGTTTCTCTACCCCGGCGTGATGCTGGTCGCACGCGAGGCGTTGAATGACCTCCGTACCCGGCCCGGGGCGACGATCACCGAGGAGCTCTGGCGACCGGCACTGGAGAGCGGGCGGCTCGGTGGCGTCGTCGTGTCCGGCCATTGGCGCGAGATCGGGACCCCTTCAGACTACCTCGCTGCGGTGCTCGGACGCCTCAAGGACGGAGCCGCAGTGGTTCACCCGTCGGCCGAGGTCCACCCGTCGGCCTCGATCGGTGCCGCCCTCATCGGCCGCGGCGCCCGGATCGCCGAAGATGCGGTCGTCGGCGAGGCCGTGGTCGCCGAGGGCGCAACCGTCGCCGCGCGCACTCGGGTGCTGCGGTCGGTCCTTCTCGGCGACCTTTCGACCGCACCGGCGGAGGTGGTTGTCGACGAGTTCCGCGCCGTTCGGACCGGGCGGGACCTCGGCGATCGCGATGCTCACCCCTGCTTCCACTGACTCCAGCCGCGTCGCCACGAGAGACGGTTGATCCGTCCGGTCCCGCCATAGATTCGGAGCACCACCATGCGCCGGGAATGGTCGGTGAAGTAAACCGAGGACGGAGTCGCAGTCCCGTTCGAAGAAAAGGTGATGATGTTGCCCTGCCCGGCGCGGATCGGATCCGTGAGATCCCCCCCGAGAGAACCGCGTCCGCTGGGGTCCGGCACCGCTCCGTCCTGCAGGATCCCCGGACCCGCACCACCGGCGGCAATGACGACCACCCCGTCCACCACGGGATCCGTACCACTCGAGATGTCGGTCCGACGAACCCCGTCACCGTCGCCGTCCTCGGCAACGAAACAGCGCCAACTGCCATCGGCCTCTCGATCGAAAACCACGGCACACCGCCGGCTGCGCATGACCGCGACCGCCCGGCTGCGCACCAGCAGACCGTGAACCTGGGCGATCGACCTGGTCATGGCCGCACACCGTTTCGCATCATTCAGGGAAGGAACCCCCACAACCGTCAGAAGACCGCTCACCGCGATCACCGCCACGAGCTCGGCGGTCGAGATCCCAAGTTGCCGCGGGAGCGCTCCCAAAAACCGTCTCTTCTCATTCATCCAATCCTCCATCCTGCCGACATCGATCGGGAAAAAACGCGGCCCCGAAGGGCCGCATCCCGTCCACGCTGTGGTTGGTTTCAGATCAGCTCGCGGCCGGTGCGCCGCTGCCGGACGAACGCGGGAGCCTCACCTTCGCATCCAGGGTGGTTGCCCCCGTTGTCGTGACATAGGGGGCCAGCCTGGCTAGCGAGCTCTCCCCGATGCCTTTGACCGCGACGAGCTCGTCGACGCTCCCGAAGAGTCCATTCGCCTCACGGAACTCGATGATGCGATCCGCCAGCGCCGGACCGATCCTCGGCAGCAGCTGGAGCTGGTCGGGTCCCGCGGTGTTGATGTTGACGACCCCGGTCGCGGCGTTATCAGCTGCCATCGCCAGCGACGCCACGGCGAGAATCAGGGCGACAAACACGACTGCGTTTCTCTGGATCATTGTCTTCCTCCTTGTTCGGGTTGATGTCTTGCGATCGGCCGAGCTGGCTGGCTATCGGGTCTTCTGCATGGGCACCTCCCTGAGTGATGTGCCCCGGACATCGCGAGATTCGTGCCAATTCGGTCGATCCATCTCAAGTTATTCAAAAATGGATATTTAAGGCCAGTCAACCGATGGATCCGAATCTCGGGAACTGACAAAAAATTTTTACAAATGGAGCGAGAGTTCAACTCTCAGAGGGTGGAGAAGATCTTGTCAGTGACAGCAAATCTTCCACCCCGTCAACGGGCGAACCATCGTTGCGGGTCGCGATCTCGAGTCGGTGACGGCGGCGCGCGGGTGCGGGTTATACTCCCGCGATGCGTAAAGCCCGCCGCGATCCGCAAACGACGACGCCCGGCGGGAACGCCGCCGACCCGCGGGAAACGAGGGTCTCGGTCAACCACGGTCTCCTCGGTGAGCTCGGCGAAGCTGCCGACATGGTCGCCTTCAAACACTCGGTCTTCGCTCTGCCCTTCGCCGTCATGTCCCTGATCACGGCTGCCGGAGACGGCTGGCCGTCGGCAGGGACATGGGCATGGGTGGTCATCGCCATGATCAGCGCACGAACCGCGGCGATGAGCTTCAACCGGCTCGCCGACCATGAACTCGACACCTTCAATCCCCGCACCGCCGATCGGTCGCTGCCGGCGGGCCGGCTCAGCCGTCGCTTCGTCTGGCGCGTGACGGTCATCGCCGCACTCGCCTTCATGGGTGCGGCGGCCATGCTCAATCGACTCTGTCTCGTGCTCGCCGTTCCCACCCTGGGGGTGCTCTTCGGCTATTCATACGCCAAGAGATGGACCGCGGCGGCGCACCTGTGGCTCGGTCTCTCCCTCGGCATCGCACCCATCGGCGCCTGGATCGCGGTGACCGGAGCCATCGAGCCGCCACCGCTGATGCTGGGCGCGGCGGTGATGTTCTGGGTCGCCGGTTTCGACATCATCTACTCGCTCCAGGATGAGTCCTTCGATCGATCGCACTCGCTGCGTTCCATCCCCGCCGCGGTCGGTCCACGGGCTGCGCTTCGGATCGCCAGGTTCTTCCACGTCCTCGCCCTCGCCGGCTTCGCCGCCTTCGCCGCGGCCGCCGGCGGCGGTTGGCTTCGTTTCGCCGCCGTGGCGACAGCGGCGGTGCTCATGGGTTGGCAGCACCGCCTCGTCCGCGCCGATGACCTCAGCGCGGTCGACGCGGCCTTCTTCACCGCCAACGGACTGCTGTCGGTCGCGATGTGCTCGCTCTTCGTCATCGCCAGGCTGGTCCCTTGAGGGCCCGTCGAGTACTGTATTAAGATGCATCGGGCATGACCATCCGCAAGCTTCCATTTCGTCACATCGCCATCGAAGGTCCCATCGGGGTGGGGAAGACCTCGTTGGTGCAACTCCTGGCGGATCGATTCGAAGGAGTGATGGTCCTCGAGGACATCACCAACCCGTTCCTCCCTGCGTTCTACGAGGGCCGCGCGGGGGCCGCCTTCCAGGTTCAGATCTACTTTCTCCTGTCCCGGTTTCAGCAACAGCGCGAGATCGCCCAGATGAATCTCTTCCAGCGCCTGGTGCTCGCGGACTACAGTTTCCCAAAGGACCGGATCTTCGCCTACCTCAACCTCGATGACACCGATCTGCGCATCTACGAGAAGCTCTTCCCGGTACTCGATCAGGAGGTTCCGACCCCGGACCTCGTCATCTACATGCAGGCTTCGCTGCCGGTCCTGCTCGAACGGATCAAGAAACGCGCGCGCGATTTCGAATCGGAGATCGATCCCGACTACCTCGAACGGCTCAGTGAGGCGTACTCCTACTACTTTTTCCACTACCGGGAAACGCCGCTGTTGGTGATCAACACCGATGACATCGACTTCGTCAACAACCCGCCCGATTTCGATGCCCTCGTCGATCAGATCGTCCGCTGCCGGCGGGGTACGCAGATCTACGTACCCCTCGGCTCCTCGGAAAGCTGAATCGCATCTCGAGCAGCCAAGCTGCGGGATCGAATCTGCATTCCCCTGATGCTCGCGGGCGGCTCTCCGCCGGCACGGCGACCCGCGAGAATTGAGGTAGGATCGCCAACCGGAGGAACGAATGCTCTCTCGCGACTTGTACCGCAACGATCCGGAACGGGTCCGGAGGATGCTCGAGCTGCGCCGTACCGAGGCGCCGTTGGACCGGCTGCTCGAGGTCGATTCCGAGTGGCGCGCCCTCTTGGTTCGCCTCGAAGAACTCAAGGCCAGACGCAACTCCGGCTCCAAGGAGATCGGCGCTCTCTTCCGTGACGGCAGGCGCGACGAGGCGGAGGCCAAGCGCGCCGCCATGAGCGCCGTCGGAGACGAGATCTCCTCCGTCGAGGACCAGACCAGAGTCCTCGAGGAGGAGCTCGGCGCTCTCGAGCTCACCGTCCCGAATCTCCCCACCGATGACGTGCCCGAAGGCCCAGACGCCTCGGCCAACCGCGAGGAGCGATGCTGGGGCACGCCGCCGACCCTCGCCTTCGAGGCCCTGGCTCACTGGGACCTCGGACCGGCCCTCGGGATCATCGACTTCGAACGCGCCGTCACCATCGCCGGCGCCCGTTTCGCCGTCCTGCGCGGCGCCGGCGCCGCGTTGGAACGCGCGCTGACGAGCTACATGCTCGATCTCCACACCCGCAAGCACGGTTACACCGAGATCCTGCCGCCGGCCCTGGTCAACACCGCGTCCCTCCAGAGCACCGGCCAGCTCCCCAAGTTCGCCGATGATCTCTTCCACCTCGAGTCGACCGATCTCTATCTCTCACCCACCGCCGAGGTCCAGCTGACCAACCTCCACCGCGGCGAGGTCCTCGACGAGGCGGAGCTGCCCCGCAGGTACTGCGCCTTCACGCCCTGTTTCCGCGCCGAAGCCGGTTCCTACGGCAAGGATGTCCGAGGTCTGATCCGACTCCACCAGTTCCACAAGGTCGAACTGGTCCAGCTCACCCATCCGGATCGATCCGCGCACGCCCTGGGCGAGCTCACCGGCCACGCCGAGGCGGTTCTACAGGGGCTCGGGCTCCCCTATCGCGTGGTCAGCCTGTGTACCGGGGATCTCGGCTTTTCCGCCGCGCGGACCACCGATCTCGAGGTCTGGTTGCCCGGCCAGTCCGCCTATCGCGAGATCTCGTCCTGTTCGAGCTTCACCGACTTCCAAGCGCGGCGGGCCAGGCTCCGCTATCGTCCTGCCGACGGCGGCAAGGCGCGGCTGGTTCACACCATCAACGGCTCCGGGCTCGCCGTCGGCAGGACCATGGTCGCCGTGCTCGAAAACTACCAGCGGGCGGACGGCTCGGTCGTCGTCCCGGAGGTCCTCCGGCCCTACATGGGCGGGCTCGAGGTGATCGAACCGGCATCGCAGAGCTGTTAGCTGTTAGCTGTTAGCTGTTAGCTGTTAGCTGTTAGGTTCATCACCCGCCGTCCAAAGAGAGTCAACCCTGCGATGGAACCAATAGCGAACGGCTCATCGCTCAAGCCCAACGGCTATCAGCTTCCCTTCGTGGTTGTGACGACTACTCGGCAGGCGGCAGCTCGAGTTCGTCGGCGATGGTCGCCATGGCGTCGCGGACGAACTCGATGTGCTCTGAGAGATCGACCCCGAGAGCCTCGGCGCCGTTGCGGACATCGTCGCGGTTGACCGCCCGGGCGAAGGCCTTGTCCTTGAGCTTCTTCTTCACCGACTTCGCATGGACGTTGGCGATGGCCTTGTCCGGGCGAACGAGGGCGCACGCGGTGAGAAAACCGGCCAACTCGTCGACGGCAAACAGGGTCTTGGCGGCGGCGGTTTCTCTCGCCAGCCCCATGTAGTCCGCGTGCGACGCCGCGGTGAGAATCCAATCCTCGGGCCAGCCCCGTTCGCGGAGAATCGTCATGCCGACATGAACGTGGGTCTCCTCGGTCGGGTTCTGCTGGTAGTCGAAGTCATGGATCAGCCCGATGATGCCCCAGCTCTCGACATCCTCCCCGAATTGCTCGGCGTAGGCGCGCATCGCGGCCTCGACCGAGAGGGCGTGCTTGATCAGGCTCGGGTTGTCGGTGTATTCGTTGAGCAGCGTCCAGGCGTCTTCGCGGGTCGGGTTTTCGGTCATTGCGGCCTCCGGGGATCAGGATACAGGAAGCAGTGGCAGCGACCGGGGCAGCGGCAGGGACAGCGACCGCTGCAGCATCCGAGTCAGCGACCGGAGCGGCGGCAGCATCCGGGTCAGCGCTCCGAGCACGCGCAAGACTTACGCTCACCGG
>JAHECW010000278.1 GCA_024641545.1 Acidobacteriota bacterium | reverse complement strand
GATCGCCGTCGCACCTCACGACGCGGCGAGGGTCGTCGCCGGCGATCCGCACTCCGGACGTACGGCCACCCGCCGGTCCCGATCCTGTGACAGCGGTCATGGTCGATCCCGGCCAACGGTCGGAAGATGGTTGCACGCGATCGTCCAAGAAGAGGCGGAGGGGTGGATGTCTCGACCAGGGTGTGAAGAACCAACCTCGGGGCGGAGTGTGCACGGGACCGCCGCCGTCCTCGTGGTCATCGTCGCCGCAGCCGGCGTTGCCGCCGGTGTTCATGCCCAGGGTCATGCCATCACCCAATCCGACTTCAGCTATCTCGGCGCCTTCAGGCTCGCGTGCTCGGGAGAGTGGTGCTCGTACAACCTCAACGGTCTCGGCATCGCTCCCGACGGCGGGCTCTGGGTCACCGATCATGTTTACCATTTCGCCGTCCGCCGGGTCGGAGTTCCGGCGGTCGTGTCGACCGCACGGGTCTTCGACGACCTCCCCGAGGCCGCGACCCTGGAGGGACCGTTCACGAGCGCCGGATGCCCGGGGACCGCCGGCGAGCTCTGCGGGGTGGCGGCCGTCGGGGCCGAGGCGGCGACGACCTGTCGTGACTACTACAACGTCGGTGGGGTCTATCAGGCGGTCTACCGACGGCGACCGGCTGCCGCGGTCGAGGAGATCGGCCCGCAGCTGCCCCCGTTCCACCCGAACAAATACGGCGCCTATCTCTTCTCGCTTCCGTCGGACTGGGCCGCCGCCCAGGGCCTCGGGAACAAGACGATGGTGACCGGGTTCTCCCGCGAAGCCGGGGCCTTCGGCGGGTCGCAGGGTCCGACCCTGTTCGCGTTCGATCCCGACAACCCTGCGGACGCGGCGGATCTGCTCTGGTACCGCGAGATCTACCCGGGGTGTCCGGGCAGTTGCGACTTCCCCGGGTATGAGTCACCGGACTCGTGGATGGGCGCCGACTGGGTGCGGTCGGGCGCGGCCGACGCCGTCCTCGTCGCCGGGGTCAAGGCCGGCTCCACCTGCTACGGCTCGGGCGGCGCCTGCGGTGATCCCTGCCGGGACTCCCAGGGCTACCACGGCTATCCATACACCGCAGAGGTCCTTTTCTACGACCCGGCCGATCTCGGAGCACGGCTCGCCGGAACGGTTCAGCCCTACGAGATCCTCCCCTATGCGGAATGGACGCCGAGCGAGCTCTGGGCGGAGCAGTGCCCCGATGTCGGGGGCCTCGCCTTCGACGAAGGGTCGGGGAGGCTCTACCTGGCCGAGCGGTTGGCCGGTCCCTTCGGCGAAGGGATCATCCACGTCTACCGGCTCAACGCGCCGGGGAGGGTCTTTGCCGACGGTTTCGAGAGCGGCGACACCTCGGCGTGGTCCGATTGATGGCCTCGGTCTGGAATCGAAGCCGATGGTGACGGTGTTTCCGGAGCTGGAGGCATCATGACCTACGAGTTCTACAACGTCGCGCATGTCGTCGGAGTGCTCTTTCTCTTCTCGTCGTTGGGCGCCCTGGCGGCGACGGCCGGATCGACGAGCGCCCCACTGCGCAAACTGGCTTCGATCGCCCACGGCGTCGCCCTGGCGCTCATCTTCGTCGCCGGGTTCGGTCTGCTCGCCCGGCTCGGCCACTTCGGCGCCATCCCCACCTGGGCCTATCTCAAGATGGCGGTGTGGGCGGTTCTGGCGCTCGCCGTCGTGGCGCTCAAACGGAAACCGGAATGGGCGCCCGTGCTGTGGTTGCTGATGCCGGTGGTCGGCGGATTCGCCGTCTGGCTCGCCGTCACCCAGCCCTTCTGAAAGGTCCCGCCGGCTCACAAAGGGCGCGGCGCGACCGACGGCGGCACCGGGTGGGTGCCCTTTCGTCTGAGATCGCGCTAGAGGCGCCCCGCGAGGGAGCCCGCATACCCAGTGAGTTCGACATAACCCTCGCCCCGTTGGCTCCCGGAGGCCTTGGCGGGACCCTCCCAGTAGATGACGCCGGTGGTTGCGGTGCCGTCGAGCTCGGCGCTCGGCACCAGTCCGACGACCTCGAGATCGATGCCGTGCTCCGGGACTCTCACCCGCCACCGCACCGGGTAGCGTCCGCCGGTCGAAGGGCTCGTCCACCAGCCGAGGGGTTCGATGTCGAAGTCGTCACGACCAAGGCTGGTTGGGGCGCCGTCGGCGGCGACCACCGTACCGGACGAAAACGGGTCGGCGGAACCGTCGTCCCGGCGGAGCTGGTAGACCATGAGGTCGCGGCCGTCCGAGAGCCTCAGGCTGAACCAGTCCCAGCCGGCGACGCCGTCGCCGAGCTGCGAGCTCCCCCACTCGTGGTCGAACCAGGCGTCACCGGTGACCTCCACCGCCTCGTCGCCGATCTCGATTTGACCGGTGACCGACAACCTGGTCCAGCTCAGATAAGCAGACGCGTTGCCCGGTGACGCGCCCTTCTGAGAGTGGCCCGCGTCGCCGTTAAGGACGATCGGTTTTCGAGGTTCGAGCGCGAGCTCCAGCCCGAGGCCGGTCGTCGGGTCGCGGGCGACGATCGTCAGGCGGCCGGTGTCGTCGCGGCGCATTTCCCAGTCGTCGAGCCAGACCTCGAGATCGCGGGTCGACCAGCCGGCGAGACCGCCGCCGGAACGCCGGAGCCGTTCCGCGTGGCGGAACCCGCCGGCCTCGATGTCGGCGATGGCGAGGTGGGCGGCCGCGATCTGGCGAGCGCGGAAGATCGACGACCCGGGCTCCGGGTCGCCGGCGGCGAGTCCCTGGCGGAAGAAGGTGATCTGGAAGCCGTAACGACGGCCGCGGGCGTCATCCACCAGACCGGTCACGTACCACCACTCGGTCCGGGTCTCGGGGTGGGCGCCGTGATCGCGGGGAAATTCGAGCACGGGAGGACCGGTGATCTCCCGCCAGACGCCCTCCTCGGCTGCCGATCCGGCACCCTGAACGAGGGCGATCACGAGCACGATCAGCAGTCGGGCGAAACGCATCAGTCCTCCTCGCGAAGCACGGTCGCCGGCTGCAGACGGGCCGCGACCAGCGCCGGCGGCAGACCCGCGATCAGGCAGGTCGCCACGACCCAGGCCGCCATCCCCGCCATGGAGCTCCAGGGCAGGACGAGCTCGAGCGACCAGCCGAAGGACTGGAGGTTGACGACCTTGACCAGGATGATCCCGACGGCGACACCGACGAGGGTGCCCGCCGAGGCCGCGGCGGTTCCGAGCAGACCGGCTTCGGCGACGACCATGGCGAGCAGCTGGCGGCGCGAGCCACCGATGGCGCGGATGGTTGCGAGCTCGCGGCGCCGTTCGCCGACGAGGGTCAGCAGCACGGTCAGCACCGCGACCACCGCCACCACCGCGGTGACGAGATACATGGCGGTGGTGATGGCGAAGGTCCGCTCGAAGGCGGAGAGCACCGCAGTTCGGAGCTCGCGGTTGTCGAGCGCCTCGACCAGGAAACGTCCGCGAACCGCATCGAGGAAGCGTTCGCGCGCAGCTGCCGCGTCGGTCTCGGGCGGCAGAAAGAGAGCCATGTCGTCCGGGCCCGCATCGGGGAAGAACCGAAGGAAGTCCGACCGGTCGACCACCACCAGTCCGTGTGACCGCGAGTAGTCGCGAAAGACCCCGACGATCTCGCGCTCGAGGTCGCCTCCGGGAAGCTCGAGGCGGATTGTGTCGCCCTCGGCGACGCCGAAGCGGGTGGCGAAGGGTTCGTTGACCACCGCGGCCCGCTCGCGCCAGGCGAGATCGAAGACCTCGCCCGAGTCGCGACCCGGGAACGGAACGCTGCCGTGAAACCGCACGACGTCGAAGGCGGCGCCGGCGAAACTGACCGGCCGACCGCGGAACTCGATGGTTTGGGAGTAGAAGGGGTCGACGGTCTCGGGGCCGAAGAGCGCAACGGCGATCTCGACGATTTCGGGATCCAGCCGGCCGACCCAGACCCCGGTTTCGGCGGCCAGCGGACGGACCCAGAGATCGGCCCGCATCCCCGAGTCGGTCCAACTCTCCACCGTCGCTCGGAACGAGCTCACCATGGTCGCGATGGCGACGGCCAGAGCGACGGCGACGGCCACCGACCCGGCGGCCCAGGCGGCGCGCCGCCGGCCGGCCGAAAGTGCGGCGGCGGCAAGTTGGAGGGAGGCGCCGCGCAGCCTGGCAAAGGGCGCGTGGCCGGCTCGAGCCAGCGTGTCGAGGAGCAGGCCGGAGCCGGCGAGCAAGCTCGCCATGGCCACCAGGGCGGCGGTCAGCGCCGGGACGGGCAGATCGCGGATGGCCGGCGCCCGAACGAGGATCACCGCGGCCATCGCCATCAGCATCAGCGATGCCACGGCGATCTGACGGGCCTGCCTCGTCATTCTTTTGGGCGGCGGGGTGCGAAGACCCTGGAGAGGCGGCACCGTCATGATCTCTATCAG
>JAHECW010000115.1 GCA_024641545.1 Acidobacteriota bacterium | reverse complement strand
ACTTCGTGGCCTCGGGGGTCGACGTGGTTCTCGGCCACCCGTTCCACATCGAGGGCTCCGACAAGGTCACCTCGTTCCTCAACGACGAAGCGCGCGAGCTCTACGGCGCTTCCTTCCACGTAGAACCGGACCCGCTCGAAGCGGCGCGAAAGGTGCTCGAGCTCATCGACGAGCGGCGCCGGCGCCTCGGCATCGACAAGAAGGCCGAACGCAGATTCATGGACATGAAGGACCGGCGGACGATCCATGTCGAAGCTGATCTGCGCTAGCGCCATCGACGGGGCGGTGGAGTGGGTCGCCCGCGCCGACCGGAGCGTCGCGCTCGCCGTCGAAGCCCACGGCGAGGAGCATCGCGTCGGCTTTCCCTCCACCGCGTACAACCTGCCCATCATCTACTCGTTGTCGGAGCACAAGGTGGAGACCCTGGCCGACTGCCGCCGGGTGCTCCGGCGGGCCAAGGAGCTGCTGCCCAAACGTCCCACCGAGGACGTCTGGCTGCCCTACCTGGGGTCCGCCCTCGATGCGGGTGTGGCGAGCCTCTTCGCCTGCGAGATCATCGAAGCGTGCAAGTACCTCGACAACGGCGGGCCGGCCGACGGCATCTGGCTCGGCGCCGCGTCGGACGTGATCATCCGCGAGCGCGGCATCGAGTTCGTCGACGGCACCGCCCCCGGTTTCGCAGCCATCACCGGCGCCGCGCCGACCAACGAGATCGCGGTCAAGATCGCCCGCGGCCTGCAGGAGAAGAACATCTACGTCTTCATGGCGGGCGCCACCGGCGGCCGGCAGTTTGCCGAGCAGCTCGCTGAGGAGGGCGTTCAGCTCGGCTGGGAGACCCGGCTGGTGCCCTACGGCAAGGACGTCTCGGCGCTGGTCTACGCGCTCGGCTTCGCCAACCGGGTGGCGTTGTCCTTCGGCAACGTCGCGCCGGGCGATTTCGAGTCCAACCTCAAGTACAACAAGGACCGGGTCTTCGCCTTCGTCATGGCGTTCGGCGAGGTCGACGCCGAGAAGTACGCGGTGGCGGCGGGCGCCATCAACTACGGTTTCCCGGTCATCGCCGACACCGACATCCCCGAGATCCTGCCGACCGGCGTCTGCACCTACGAGCACGTGGTGTCGAGCGTGCCCTACGAGACCATGGTCGAGAAGGCGCTCGAGGTCCGGGGCTGCAAGGTCAGGGTGACCGAGGTGCCGGTGCCGGTGCCCTACGGTCCGGCGTTCGAGGGCGAGCGCATCCGCAAGTCCGACATGCGGGTGGAGTTCGGCGGCAACCGTACGCCGGCGTTCGAGTATGTGACCACGGTCGAACTCGACGAGATCGCGGATGGCGAAATCGAAGTTGTCGGGCCCGAGATCGACGAGGTCGAAGAGAAGGGTGCGCTGCCGCTCGGGATCTGGGTCGAGGTGGCGGGGCGCAAGATGCAGGTCGACTTCGAGCCCATTCTCGAACGCCAGATCCACCACTTCCTCAACGGCGCCTCCGGTCTGTGGCACATGGGCCAACGCGACATCGTCTGGACCCGGGTCTCCATCGAGGCGTTCGACAGGGGCCTGCGGCTCGTCCACTACGGCAGGATCCTGCACGCCAAGATCCTCGCCGAGTACGGCGCCATCGTCGACAAGGTGAAGGTCACCCTCTACACCGAGACCGGTGAGGTGGAGCGCCGCCGGGAGATCGCGCGCAAGGTCTACGACCAGCGCAACCGCCGGCTCGAGGCGATGACCGACGAGTCGGTGGACACCTTCTACTCGTGTCTGCTGTGCCAGTCCTTCGCCCCCAACCACGTCTGCATCATCACCCCGGAGCGGCTCGGCTTGTGCGGCGCCTACAACTGGCTCGACGGCAAGGCCGCCCACGAGATCGACCCCACCGGCGCCAACCAGCCGGTGAAGAAGGGCGAGTGCCTCGATCCGGTGCGCGGTGTCTGGCAGGGGGTCGACGACTATGTCTGGGTCAACAGCCACAAGACCCTGGAGTCGTTCTCCGCCTACTCGATCATGGACCGGCCGATGACGAGCTGCGGTTGTTTCGAGGTCATCTGCGGTTATGTGCCCGAGTGCAACGGCGTCATGGTCGTCAACCGCGAGTTCGACGGCGACACGCCGGCGGGGATGAACTTCTCGACCCTCGCCGGCGAGGTCGGCGGCGGCCGCCAGACGCCGGGCTTCATGGGCTGCGGCAAGATCTTTCTCACCAGCCGGAAGTTCCTGTCCGCCGACGGTGGAGCGCCGCGGCTGATCTGGATGCCGAAGGAGCTCAAGGAGCTGTTGGCGGGCGACCTCGAGCTCAGGTTCGACGAACTCGGCGTGCCCGGCCTGCTCGACAAGATCGCCGACGAGACCGTCGCCACCGACCCCGAGGAGATCCGCGCGTATCTGGAGCGGGTCGGCCACCCGGCGCTGGCGATGGAGGACATGGCCCTTTATGCGCGGCAGGCGGAGGCCGTCGAACCCGAAGCGCACCCGGCGCCGACGGCCGCCGGAGGCGCGGCGCCGGAGACGTCCGCCCAGAGTCGAGAGGATACGGACATGAATCCCGACGAGATCGCCCGGCTCAAGGCCGACATCGCCGCCTCGGTCATGGCCGAGGTCAAGCGCGACCTCAAGCAGTCGCTGACCCGGGACATCGTGCGCGAGATCATCGCGGTGATGGGCGAACGCTTCCTCGGCGATCCCCCGGCCCCCTCTCCCGCGTCCGCGTCCGCGTCCGTGTCCGGTCCCGCGACCGCGACCGCGACCGCGTCCGGTTCCGTGTCCGTGTCCGTGTCCGCACCCGCCGCCCAAGAACCCATCATCGAGGTCGGCCCCACCGCCGGCGAACGGCTGGCCGCGTTTTCGACCATCGAGGTCGTCCGCGAAACCTGCGAGCAGCCGCTGTGGACCGTGACCCTCGGCGCCGGCCCGGAGCGGGGCGGGACCCGCGGCACCACGCACCTCATCGGCGGCGCCACGGCCATGCCCTTCCACCTCTGGGAGGGTGAGATGCCGCACCGACCGCTGGTGGCGCTCGAGGTCTTCGACGTGGTGTCGGAGAAGATCCCACCGGCGCTGCGCGGGATCTTCGGCGCCCTGCTCGACGACCCCCCGGAGATGGCGCGGACCTGTGTCGAGAAGTACGGCGCCGATCTGATCTCGGTGCGCCTCGAGGGAACCCACCCGGAGAAGGGGAACCGGACCCCCGAGCAGGCGGTGGAGCTGGTGAAGAACGTGCTCGCAGCCGTCGACGTGCCGCTGATCATCACCGGTCACAACCACTTCGAGGCCGTCAACGAGGTCATGAAGGCGGTGGCCCAGGCCTGCCACGGCGAGAACCTGCTGCTCAACTGGGTCGAACAGGACAACTACCGGACCATCGCCGGGGCGGCCCTGGCCTACGGCCACACGGTGGTCGCGCAGAGCCCGATCGACGTCAACATCGGCAAGCAGATGAACATCCTGCTCACCGGAATGAGCGTGCCGATCGGGCAGATCGTCATGGATCCCATGACCGGGGCCATGGGATACGGGCTCGAGTACACCTACTCGGTGATGGAGAGGATCCGGCTCAGTGGTCTCGGCGGCGACGCCATGCTGGCCGGTCCGATGATCGTCTCGCCCGGCCAGGAGACGGCGAAGGTCAAGGAGGTCAAGGCGCCCGAGAGCGACTTCCCGTCGTGGGGCGACATCGGCAAACGAGCCGTTCTGTGGGAGTTGAGCTGCGCCACGGCGCTGCTCTACGCCGGCGCCGACATCTTGATCATGTACCACCCCGATGCCGCGATGGCGACCAAGGACGCGATCTTCGGGCTCATGGATCGGAGGAGGTAGACATGGCGCTCACCGGCCTCCAGATCCAGAAGCTGTTGCCCAAGACCAACTGCAAGGAGTGCGGGGTCAACACCTGCCTCGCCTTCGCCATGAAGCTGGCGGCGCGCAAGGCCGCGATCGCGGATTGCCCGTACGCCTCGGAGGAGGCGATCCGGGTGCTCGCGAAGGCCTACGAACCGCCGGTCAGGGGCGTCCGGCTGGGACCCGACGGCGCCCTCAGGCTGGGCGAGGAGACCGTGCTCTACCGGCACGAAAAGACTTTCGTCAACCAGACGCTGCTGGCGGTCAACGTCGATGACGACGCTCCGGCCGCGGAGATTGACGCGACCCTGGCGGCGGTCAAGGAGTACCGCATCGAAAGGGTCGGCGAGACCATCGCCATCGACATGGTGGCGGTGACCCACTCCGGAGGGTCCGTCGAGGCCTTTGTCGAGACCGCGGGCAAGGCGTGGCGCGCGACCGGCAAGGCGCTGGTGCTGCGGAGCGCCGATCCGGGCGCGCTCCGGCGGGCGGCGGAGGCGGTGAAGGGCTCGCGCAGCGTCCTCGCCTCGGCGACGCCCGAGACCGCGGATGAGCTCGTCGGCGCAGCTCGGGACAACGGGCACGTGCTGGCTCTGACCGCACCCGATCTCGACCGGTTGGCAAGCGCTGCCGGCAGCATCCGTGACGGCGGCTTCACCGATCTCGTGCTCCAGTTCGAGACCCACTCGCCGGCCGAGCGTTTCCAGGCCAACACCATTGTCCGCAGAGCGGCGATCAAGACCAGCTGCAAACCGCTCGGCTTCCCGTTCCTGCGCTTCATCGACAGCAGCGACCTCGTGGCCGGCACCCTGGAGGCGATCACCGAGATCACCAAGTTCGGCGGCATCTGCGTCCTGCCGGGTTTCGACGCCGCCCAGATCGCGGCGCTGATCACCCTCCGGCTCAACGTCTTCACCGACCCCCAGAAGCCGATCCAGGTCGAGCCCAGGATCTATCCGATCGGCGAGCCGGACGCGGACTCGCCGGTTTTCCTGACCACCAACTTCTCGCTCACCTACTTCATCGTCGGCGGCGAGATCGAAAACAGCGGGCTCAACGCCTGGCTGGTGGTTCCCGAGTGCGAAGGAATGAGCGTCCTCACCGCGTGGGCGGCCGGCAAGCTCACCGGCGCCACGGTGGCCAAGTTCTGCAAGGAGGCCGGGCTCGAGGACAAGGTCAACCACCGGCGGATCATCATCCCGGGTTACGTGGCCCAGATCAGCGGCGATCTCGAGGAGAGCCTGCCGGGCTGGAGCGTCCTCGTCGGACCTCAGGAGGCGTCCGACCTCGAGAGCTTCATCAAGGCCCGGCTGCGGTAGCCGGAAGCTTTCAGAGAGAGGATCAGGACACCGAGATGCCGACCGTCGAGTTTCTTCCCGCCCGCGCGAGCGTCGAGGCGTCCAGCGGCACCTCGCTGGTGACCGCCGCCCGGCTGGCGGGAGTCGAGATCGATCTCCCGTGCGGCGGCGACGGATCGTGCGGCCGCTGTATCGTCCGCGTCGCCGGCGGCGAGGTCGACACCGAGAGCCTCGGGAGAATCCCGTCGGCAGCGTCATCGTCGGGGTACGTGCTGGCCTGCCGGACGCGAATCCGCGACCGGGCGGTCACCGTCGAGGTGCCGGAGAGAGCGGACGCCAACGGCCAGTTCGCCGACTCCGAGGCGCGGTCGCTGGTTGCCCCGGAGCTGTTGCCGAAGGCGGACGACATCGCCCCCCTGGTTCGCAAACGGCTGCTCCGCGTCGAGCCGCCGCGGCTCGACGACGGGCGGTCCGACGTCGACCGTCTGGCGGCGGCGATCGGCGGTGCGGTCACGTGCTCGTTGCCGGCGGCGCGGTCCGCGGCGGTCGCCCTCCGTGAGGAGGAAGGGCGGGTTACGGTGAGCTTGGGCACCACCGGGGGCGGGGTGCGGATCCTGGATGTCGAGCCCGGGGACACGACCTCGCGGAGCTACGGCGTGGCCGTCGATCTCGGAACGACGTCGGTCGCGGTTCAGCTGGTCTATCTGCCGACCGGCGCCGTCCTCGCCACCGAGAGCGACTACAACGGGCAGATCCCGTGCGGCGTCGATGTCATCAGCCGGATCAACTTCGCGGCCCGGTCGGGGGGGCTCGAGGAACTCCGGGCGCGGGTGCTGGAGACGGTCAACCGCCTCGTCTGCGAGGCCGCATTCAGCCGCGGCGTCAACCCGGGCGAGATCCGCCAGGCGGCGGTGGCCGGCAACACCGTCATGACCCACCTGCTGCTCGGGCTGCCGCCGGAATTCATCCGACTCGAGCCCTACACCCCGACGGTGCTCGAGCCGCCGGTGCTGAGCGCGGCCGAGATCGGTCTCGGCATCTGCCCGGAGGCGCCGGTCGAGCTTGCACCGTGCGTCGGCAGCTACGTGGGCGGCGACATCACCGCCGGTCTGCTGTGCACCGACATGGCCCTCGAGACGCACGAGATCAACCTCTTCATCGACATCGGGACCAACGGCGAGATCGTCGTCGGCAACGCTGATTTCCTGATGTCGTGTGCGTGCTCGGCGGGGCCGGCCTTCGAGGGCGGCGGCATCGAGTGCGGGGTTCGCGCGGCTGCCGGGGCCATCGAGAGGGTAACGGTCGATCCGGAGACGGGTGGCCCGAGCTGGCGGACCATCGGCGACGAGGCCCCGGTGGGCGTGTGCGGTTCCGGCATGATCGACCTGCTGGCGAATCTGCTGCGCACCGGTTGGGTCAACCCAAGGGGGGAGCTCGAGCGGACGAGGAAATCCGACCGCATCGAGGTCGAGGGCAAGCGCGCGCGGTACCTCGTGGTGCCGGCAGCGGAGAGCGCGACCGGCAGGCCGATCTCGATCAGCGAGACCGAAATCGACAACGTCATCCGCGCCAAGGCGGCCATCTACTCCGCTGCAGCGCTGATGTTGGAGAGGATCGGCCTCGGGTTCGAGGACCTCGGCACAATCTACATCGCGGGCAGCTTCGGGCGTTTCCTCGATCTCGACCAGGCGATCGCGATCGGCATGATCCCCGACCTCCCGCGGCACGCCTACCGTTACCTCGGAAACGCCTCGCTGACCGGGACCTTCATGACCCTTGTCTCACGCGCCCACCGGCGGCGGCAGCTCGAGATCGCCCGCCGCATGACCAACATCGAGCTCAGCACCATCCCCGAGTACATGGACCAGTACACCGCGGCGCTCTTCCTGCCGCACACCGACGGCGCGAGATTCCCCACCATCGCCGGCGCCGCGAGACGCGGTCGATCCGATGATTGAATCGGGCGCGTCCGCACTTCTCACACCCTCGCGAAGGCCATGCTGGAGAGCGTCGAAGGAACGTCGAAGACGAGACTGTGGCAACCGCAGGTTCGCGGTTCAGGGTTTCTTCAGACCCGCGATGGCTCCCTCGCCGGCGGCGCGGAAGGCGCGTCCGACCCCGGCCGGACCAAGCTTGACGCCGCCGAAGAAGCGGGACACCACGATCACCCCTTCGAGATAGTCCCGCCGGAGCTGCTCGAGGAGGATCATCCCCGGGCGCCCCACCTCACCGTCGTCGCGGGCCTGCTCGACGAAACGGCCGTTGTCGTCGGGGACCCGGCACGCCCAGCAGTGGTGACGGGCCTTGTGGTGTTTCTTCTTACGCTGGGCGACCACAGATTCGGCCTCGGTGATGGTCGAGGCGGGTGCAGCCAGTGCAAGAAAGCGAGAGCGCTTCTCGGTGACGCTGAACTCGGAGGTGGCGGTGATGCGTGGCACGGGTAGATGATGACATGGCAATCCGAATCGACCGTCGATTTGAAACACAAAGATCACGAAGACCCACCAAGAAACCACAAAGGGAATCTCTTTGGTTCGTCGCATGTGCTGAGAAGAGAGCTCGTGTTCCGGATCAACCGAGTCCGGGTCAAATTGCGATTCTAGGTGGAACCTTCGTGGTTCTTCGTATCCTTGGTGTTTCAAATACGAGCGCGTGGGACGGCGCGTGCCTGGCATCCAGTCCGCGTTTCCATGAGGGTCGGAGATTGGGGCGTAGAACGGGCGTGCCGTCCTTGATCATTGTTCGGATTCGGTTCGCCGTTGTCGTCGGTCGATTGCCGAGGCCGAACAATGTCAAGGGGGGCAACCTCGGCCAACCACGCTTCTGAGAACCGGGCGTGGAACGGCGTTGAAAGAACCATGCTCAGCAACGCGTCTCTGAGCTTCGGGGGATGCTTCGACTCACCACGCCTGACGTGGGGTCCCGGGGCAGTTACTGTTCGCTGCCCCCGCCCCTGCCCCTGCCCCTGCCGCTGCCACGGACGCGGACCCCGACGCGGACCCCGACGCGGATACTGACGAGGTACAGCTATAGTCTTCAACAACGGAGGACCCACATGCGATCCACGATCTTCGGTCTGGTCTTGATCATCGCCGGTCAAGCCGCGGCTGCGAACCCCGAGCACTCCTACCGCCAGATCATCCCGGCGGTGGCCCACATCGAAGGGTTCGCCGGCTCGTTCTGGCGAACCGATCTGGTGATTTTCAACCCGTCGGATCGCGCCGCGATCGTGAGCCTGCGGATTCTGCCGAGCAGGCCTGACGCCGGGGGCCCGATCGACGTGGTCGGGCTGCCGCCGCTCGAACCCATGCAGACACGGAAGTTCTCAGACGTGTGGGGCGTGGTCCCCGGTTTGGCCGCCGGCGCCGGCGCCATGGTGGTCGAGGCCCTGGACGGCGACGGGCAGCCGGTCCCCATCGTGGTCGATTCACGAACCTGGAGCCCGGGCGGCACGGGGTCCGCCGGATCGTACGGCCAGGGGATCCCGGCGGTGGCCTGGCGTCAGGACGGTGCGCTGGCCGGAGTGGAGCGGCGGGTTCTGGATCTCGAGTCCTCCGCCGAGTTCCGAACCAATCTCGGCATCGTCAACCCGACCGGCTCCCTGGAACAGTCGTTTCTGGTCAAGATCCTCGACGCGGGGGGTGCGGAAGCGGGCAGGGTTTACCACCGCCTCGGCCCGCACGCCCACCTCCAGCGCAACGACATCCTGCGCGAGATGGGGCTCGAAGGCTCGGGCTACACCGCGGTGATTCGACGGACCCGCTGGGAAACCGTCGGCGGCGGGGCGGCCACCGAGGCGCCGGATTTTGTGGTCTACGGTTCCAAGGTCGATCAGCGGTCCAACGATCCGACCTACCTCGCCGCCCAGGTCGAGACCACCCAGTCGGGTCTGCCCAAGCACCGGGTCGTGCCGGCCGCGGCCAAGACCGGCGGCGCCGACGGTTCCTTCTGGCAGACCGATGTCACCATCCACTCGGCGGGTGACGCCGGGGTCACGGCCATGGTCGTCGAGCTCATCCCGACAGGGGGCGTCGGGATCGGCGGCGGCAGCCCGGAGAGATACGTGACCACGATCGGCGGCGGTCAGACCAAGGCCTTGAACGACATCATCGGATCCCGGTTCGACGATCATGAGATTGCCGCCCTGGTCGTCCAGGGTCTGGTCGGCGGCGGCGCCAGCCCGGATCTCCGGGTGTCGTCGCGAACCTGGACACCGACCGCCGGCGGCGAAGCCACCATGGGCCAGGGAATTCCCGGAATTCCCCGCCGCTCCGTGGCCGATCCCGCGGTGGTCCCGGGGCTCGAGGCATCGGCGGAGTTCCGAACCAACATCGGTCTGGTCAACCCGTCGCAAAACATCAGAGAGACGCTCGACATCACCTACTACGACGCTGCCGGCGCGGCCAGGGGGTCCACCGATGTGGTGTTGGAGCCGTGGTCCCACATCCAACTCGACTCGGCTCTGGACGCCATCGGCCTGCAGGGCTCGGAATTCACCGCCGTCGTGGCCATGACCGAGTCGGAAAACCTCATGATCCGCCCCAGTGAGTCCTGGGAGCCCGTGTTCATGGCTTATGGATCGCGGATCGACCGCATCACCAACGACCCCACCTTTATCGAGGGTGTCCGGTTGACGCCGGAACCGCCGAAGGGCCAGGGAGACTGGGTGGACTTCAGCGCCGACGAACCGTGGTACCGCTGCCCGTCCGATCCGATACCCGCCGAAGCCACCCTGGTGCGGGCCTTCGATCGGGCGGCCCACTGGTTCGGTTCCGAGAACCACCGCAGCGTGACCGCCGAGGCGGATTTTCCGGAAACCGGCGGGTGGAACCAGGTCGGACTGCGCTTGCATCTCGAGTGCCCGGAGAACGGAATCTGCGACCACTGGGATCGCACCGGCTCGTTGCAACTCGTGCTCAACCCCGACGATCCCGAGGAGGAGTGGGAGTACCTCGAGGTCATGCGCCAGATCACCCCCTACCGGGTCGGAATGTGCCAGTACGTCGACATCACCGCTCTCGCTCCGATGCTCACGGGTCGGCGGACCCTGGTGTCGTGGATCGACACCTGGGTCGGGCCGGGCCATTCGGATGGTGAGGGTTGGCGGATCACCTTCGACTTTGTCTTCTATCCCGGTGCTGATCGAACACCCGACGAGGTGGTCAACATCTGGGGGCGACGCAGCATCGAGGTCGGCAACCTCGATCCGGGGCACACGGTGGACGCCCAGACCGAGCCGGTGGCCGTGGCCATCCCGGCGGACGCGAGCCGGGTCGAAGCGAGGTTGATCACCACCGGGCACTCGTTCGGCAACTCCGAGAACTGCGCCGAGTTCTGCGTCATGCGCCAGGATCTCTACCTCGACGGCGAACGCCGGTCGGTGGTGCCGTGGCGCACCGACTGCGAGTACAACCCGGTCAACGACCAGCAGGGGACATGGCTTTATGACCGCAACGGCTGGTGCCCCGGGGCCATTACCATCGGTGAGATCATCGACATCACCGACATGGTGACGCCCGGTGAAACCGCCGTTCTCGACTTCGACATCCGGATGCAGGATGGCGAGGAGTACGAGAACACCAACCCCGGAGGCGGGCTCACCCCATTCGAGTGGGTGTCGCTGCAGTTGTACATCTATCGGGAGTAGCGTCCTCCCGCGTCCGACCCGCAACAGATTCATCTTGACAATTCATACGATCGTTTCATACGATCGTTTGTCATGGCTGACAGCCCTTCCTCCATCGCCGAAACCCCCTTTCCGGGCGACGACGGCGGCGCTTCGATCACTCGCGATCGCCTGCTCGACGCGGCCGAGGACCTGTTCGCCCGCAAGGGGTATGCGGCGGCATCCGTACGGAGCATTGTCGCCGCGGCCGGGTGTAATCTGGCGGCGGTCAACTACCACTTCGGAGGCAAGCGCAACCTCTACCGGGAGGTTTTCCACCGGCGTCTCAGCGCCATGCGCGAGCAACGGCTCGCCGCGGTCGAGGGCGCAACCCGGGCCAGGGAGATCGGGGAGGGCGGTCTCGAGGCCACCCTGCTCGCCTTTGCGGACGCGTTTCTGGCGCCTCTTCGGGAGGACCCGGAAGCGCGGCGGCCGCTGCGGCTGATGCTGCGTGAGATCGTCGACCCCCTGCTGCCGAGGGATTTCTTCCACACGGAGCTCATCGTGCCGGTCAACCGGGCGCTCAACGCCGCGGTTGCCGCAGCCGCGCCCGAGCTGTCGTCCCGCGAGGTCCGGCTGTGCGTGCAGTCGTTCCTCGGCCAGCTGCTGCACGCCATGCACGCGCAGCGGGTCGCGGTCGCCGAGGTCGGCGAGCCCGCCGATTTGTTCACCCCCGCCGAGCTCGTCGAGCACATCGTCCGGTTCACGGCCGCCGCCATCGAGCGGCTGCGTCAGGAGAAACGTTGACGAACACGACCCGGCACCGGCCCGCACCCGATCGCGCTGAACGGAGGCGCCGATGAGATTCCTGCCGATCCTCGCGCTCACGGCGGCGGTTACCGCCGGCGCCTGCTCGACCGTCGGACCGCACGGTCTGAGAGATCCGTCGCCGGTGCCGGAGGCGCCCGAACGCCCGCTTGACCTGACCCCGCCGGTGCCGGCGCCGCTGGTGGTCCCGCCGCTTCCCGCCGATCTCCTCGAGGACGGGGCGACGCTCACCCTCGCCGCTGTGGTCGACATCGCACTCCGCAACAACCCGGTGACCCGGATCGCCTACTTCGAGGCGTTGTCCGCGGCGGCCGAGCTCGGCAGCACCCGGTCGGCCTACTACCCGCGCCTCGATCTGTCGGCCGATCTCGCCCGCACCAAGCAGACGGCCCTGGGCGGCCAGTTCAACTACCAGCAGACCAGTTACGGCCCGACCATCGACCTGAGCTATCTCGTGCTCGACCTCGGGGGCCGCGCCGCCGATGCCGATGCGGCACGTTTCGCTCTTCTGGCCGCCGACTGGTCGCACACCGCGGCCGTCCAGAACGTCATCCTCGCGGTCCAGCAGACCTTTGTCGCCTACCTCAACTCGAAGGCGCAGCTCGCGGCGGCAAATGCCAACCTGACCCAGGCGAAGACCGCCCTCGACGCTGCCACCGTGCGCCACGAGGCCGGGGTCGCCACCATCGCCGAGGTGCTCCAGGCAAAGACCGCGCTGGCGCAGGCCCAGCTCGACGTCGACCGGCTGTCCGGCCGGGTTCTGGCGCTGCGGGGCGCTCTCGCCACCGCCATGGGGCTGCCGGCGTCGACGCCCTACGACGTCGGCAACCTGCCCGGTGACCTGCCGCTCGATTTCGCCGTCAAGACCGTCGAGGAGTTCATCGAGCAGGCGCGCACCGCGCGCCCCGATCTCGTCGCCGCCCGGTTCGAAGCCGACCAGTCCGAGGCCAAGATCCGGTCGGCGCGGGCGCAGGGCCTCCCCAGGCTCTCGCTCGGGGCGAGCGCGAACCGGAGCTACTACGACCCGGCCCCCTACGCCGATTACGGCGACAGCTGGTCGGCGCGGCTGATGCTCGACGTACCCCTGTTCACCGGTTTCGCCACCAAGTACAACACCCGGAAGGCGAAGGACGACGCCGCGGCGTCGGCCGCACGGGCCGACACCCTGGAGCAGCTGGTGATCCTCGAGGTCTGGACGAGCTACTACGATCTCCAGACCGCAGCCCAGCTGGTGAGAACAAGCCGCGACCTGCTGGCCAGTGCAGAGCAGTCGGAGCGGGTCGCGTTAGGTCGTTACAAGGAGGGCGTGGGCACGATCATCGACCTGCTCACGGCGCAATCCGCGCTCGCCGACGCCCGCGCCCAGGAGATTCTCGCCAGGTCGGAGTGGTTTTTCGCCCTGGCGCAGCTCGCTCACGACACCGGCATCGCCTCACCGAACCTCAAGGCCGAGGTTTCCCTGACCGAGGAGAAGGCTGACCCATGACACATCGCGCAACCCTCACCGTATCCGGATGCCCGGCTTCGGAAGGCCGTTTTCCGGGATTCACGACCGCGGCGGGTGCACTGCTGGCAACTGCCCTGATCGTCGCCGGGTGCGGCTCGCCCGCCGCAACCCACGGACTGGGCGCAGCGCCGGTGCCGGTCACCGCCGGCACGGTTGTCCGCAGGACCATGCCGCTCGACTTCCGCGCCATCGGCCACGTCGAGGCGATCGAGACGGTTGCGGTCAAGGCGCGGATCGGCGGCGCCCTGCAGCAGATCCTGTTCTCGGAAGGTGACACCGTCAAGGCCGGAACGACCCTGTTTGTCATCGACCCGCGCCCCACCCAGGCGGTCCTGCGCCGGGCCGAAGCCCAGCTCGCCAGGGACCAGGCCATGCTCGACAAGGCCGAGAGCGATGTCAAGCGCTACGCCGATCTGGTGACCCAGGACTACGTGACCAAGGAGCAGTACGACCAGATCAACGCCGACGCAGCCGCTCTGCGCGCGGCGGTGGAGGCCGATCGCGCGGCGATCGACAGCGCTCGTCTCGACCTCGAGTACTGCACGATCACAGCCCCGGTCACAGGGCGGACCGGCGTGCTCAGCGTCAAGGTCGGCGACCTCGTCAAGGCGAACGCCGATGCCGGAATGGTGACCATCAACCGGATCCGGCCGATCTACGTCACCTTCTCGGCTCCCGCGCACCGCCTCGCCGAGGTCCTCGCGCACCGCGAAACCCGGATCGTGGTCGCCGTGACCCTTCCCGGGGACGATACCCCTGCCGCCACCGGCGAGCTCAGCTTCATCGACAACGCGGTCGATGCCGCGACCGGCACCATCCGGCTCAAGGGGACCTTCGCCAACCCGGACGAGCGGCTGTGGCCGGGACAGTTCGTCGACGTGATCGTGACGCTCGGCGACCAGCCCGACAGGGTGGTGTGCCCGGCGCCGGCGGTTCAGACCGGCCAGCAGGGCCAATACGTGTTCGTCGTCAAGGACGATCAGACCGTCGAGCAGCGTGCGATCAGGGTCGATCGTATGGACGAAAGCGATGCAGTGGTCGCCGACGGCCTGTCGGGCGGTGAAACCGTGGTCACCGACGGCCAGCTCCGGCTCGTGCCCGGCGCCGCGGTCGAGATCCTGACCGGATCAGCCGGTGGGAGTGACGCGTCATGAACGTGTCCGAGCTCTTCGTCCGCCGTCCGGTCATGACCACCCTGGTCATGGGGGCGATCCTGATCTTCGGCTCGATGGCCTACCGCCTGCTCCCGGTGAGCGACCTGCCGAACGTCGACTTCCCGACGATCTCGGTTTCGGCGGCGCTCCCCGGCGCCAACCCGGACACCATGGCGTCGTCGGTGGCCACTCCGCTGGAAAAGGAGTTCTCGACCATCGCGGGCATCGATTCCATGAGCTCGTCGAGCTCGCTCGGCGTCACCAGCATCACGCTCCAGTTCAACCTCAGCCGCGACCTCGACGCCGCGGCGCAGGATGTCCAGGCCGCGATCGCGCGCGCCAACCGCAATCTCCCGCAGGACATGCCGAGCCCGCCGACCTACCAGAAGGTCAACCCCGCGGATCAACCGGTGCTCTATCTCGCACTGACGTCGCCGACGCTGCCGCTCTACGAGCTCGACGAGTACGGCCAGACCATGATGGCGCAGCGGATCTCCACCGTTTCCGGGGTCGCCCAGGTCCAGGTCTACGGATCGCAGAAGTATGCGGTGCGGATCCAGCTCGACCCGACCGCCCTCGCCAGCCGGGAGATCGGCATCGCCGATGTTGCCGCGGCCGTCCGGTCGGCCAACGTGAATCTGCCGAGCGGGGTCCTCTACGGTCCCGAGACGGCGTACACGCTGCAGGCGAAGGGCCAGCTCTTGAACGCCATCGCCTACCGGCCGCTGGTGGTCGCCTACCGCAACGGCAAGCCGGTGCGGCTCGACGAGATCGGCTCGGTCTGGGACAGCGTCGAGAACAACAAGACCGCCGCCTGGTACGTCGACCAGCGCGCCGTGGTGCTCGCCATCCAACGCCAGCCCGGGACCAACACGGTCGAGGTCGCGCAGGCGGTCAAGACCCTGATGCCGACCTTCGAGAAGCAGCTCCCGGCCAGCGTCTCGCTCCACGTTCTGTTCGACCGCTCGGTGTCGATCCACGAGTCGGTCAACGACGTCAAGATCACCCTGCTCATCACGCTGATCCTGGTCGTGCTGGTGATCTTCATGTTCCTCCGCAACCTGTCGGCGACGGTGATCCCCTCGCTCGCCATGCCGATGTCGATCATCGGCACCTTTGTCGTCATGTTCATGCTCGACTACTCGCTCGACAACCTGTCGCTCATGGCGCTCACGCTGTCGGTCGGGTTCGTGGTCGACGACGCAATCGTCATGCTCGAGAACATCGTCCGCCACATGGAGATGGGGAAGTCCCCATTCGCCGCCGCCCTCGACGGGGCGCGGGAGATCGGTTTCACGATCATCTCGATGACCCTGTCGCTGGCCGCGGTCTTTATCCCGATCCTGTTCATGGGCGGGATCATCGGGCGCCTCTTCCGCGAGTTCTCGGTCACCATCGGGGCCGCGGTGCTGATCTCGGGATTCATCGCGCTGTCGCTGACCCCGATGCTGTCGAGCCGCTTCCTCCGGCCGCCCAGGGAGGTTGAGCACCACGCGATGTACAACTTCTTCGAGCGCTTCTTCGCTCGGATGCTGGCAATCTACGAAATCGGCCTCAGGTGGTCCCTCGGCCACCGGCGTACGATGGTGATGCTGACGGTGGTCGTCACCGTGCTCACCGGCGTTCTGTTCGTGATGGTGCCGAAGGGCTTCGTGCCGTCGCAGGACACCGGCCAGATCTTCGGCCAGGTCGAGGCCATCGAGGGTATCTCGTTCGACGCCATGGCTGCGCACCAGCGGCAGGTCGCCGCGGTGCTCGCGGCGGATCCCAGCATCGAGGCGTTCATGTCCTCGGCAGGCGGGCGCGGCGGGATGGGCGGCACCAACACCGGGTTCTTCTTCGCCCGCCTCAAACCTGTCGGGGTGCGGAAGCTGACCGCCGACGAAGTGGTCACCGGGCTGCGCCCGAAGCTCGCCAGAATCCCCGGTGTACGGGTCTACGCCCAGGTCCCGCCGACCATCCAGATCGGCGGTCGGATGAGCCGGGCCCAGTACCAGCTCAGCCTGACCGGGCCGGACACCGGTGAGCTCTACGACAAGGCGCCGCAGCTCGAGGCCAAGCTGCGCGCCAACCCGTTGCTGGTCGACGTTTCCACCGACCTCCAACTCAAGAACCCGCAGATCGAGCTCGAGATCGACCGTGACAAGGCGTCGTCGATGGGGGTGACGGCGCTGCAGATCGAGGACGCCCTCTACACCGCCTACGGCAGCCGGCAGATCTCGACCATCTTCGCGCCCAACAACCAGTACCGCGTCATCATGGAGCTGGCGCCGGAGTACCAGACCGACATCCTCGACCTGTCCCTGCTCTACGTCAGCTCCGCGAGTGGAGAGCTGGTGCCGCTCGACTCACTGGTTCGCATGACCCCGAGCCTCGGTCCCCTGAGCGTCAACCACTCGGGTCAGGTGCCGTCGGTGACCCTTTCGTTCAACCTCGCCCCCGGTGTGTCCCTCGGCCCCGCGACCATCGAGGTCGAGCGGCTGGCTCGCGAGACGCTGCCGGCCACCATCAACGCGACCTTCCAGGGCACCGCCCAGGCC
>JAHECW010000114.1 GCA_024641545.1 Acidobacteriota bacterium | reverse complement strand
CGGCCGGGAGAGGTGCACCGGGAGGTTGTGCCGCGAGGGTTGCCCGGTATGACAATGTGCGGGAGGAAGCGCAGAGCCGGCTGGCTTCTGGGGCACATTGTCAAACCCGGCACGCCCCGGGAGAGGTTTGTTCCCGCATGCTCGGGGCGCTGTCGCTGCCCCGGTCGCTGCCCCGGTCTCGGACGCGGCCGCTGCCGCTGCCGTTGCCCCTGCTGCGGTCGCTGGACATCTCACCGGGCACGGAAACGGAAACGGAAACGGACGCGGACGCGGGAGAGGGAGAGGGAGAGGGGCCGGATTAACCGATTCGGTTCTTGATCTCCCGCAACGCTTCGAGCCCTCCGAGGGCGATCCCGATGTGATCCCGCGGCACCTGCGGTTCGCGGACATTGATGCGGATCAGCGTCGCGCCCGGCCGGTGCGCGAGCTGTTCAGAGGTCATGCGGACGGTGGGTACCGCAGTGCCGGCGCCGATTTCGACGACGGTGAGGCGGGCGTCGCCGAGACCGCCGGTCCACTCGGCAAAGCGCTCTTGCTGGGCGTCGGTCCGCTCCGACAGCCAGCCCCAGTCGCCGAACATGAGCACGTTGGGCCGGGCGAGGGCGCCGCACCGCGGGCACGACGGCAGGGGAGGGACGGCGCGGAACGTCTCTTCGTTCACCACGACTTCGAAGGGATCCGCCCGGGTGATCCCGCCGCAGTGATCGAGGCACTGGAGGTGGTGGATCGAACCGTGGCACTCGAGGATCCGGTCGCCGTCGAAACCGGCTTTCTGGAACTGGCCGTCGACGTTGGAGGTGAAGACGAACGAGCCTTTGGTACAGGCTGCTCCCCAGCCGCCGAGCATCCGGAAGCCGTCGTGCGGCGCGGTCGCCCGGTAGAGCTCGAGGCGGTGGCCGTAGAACCCCCAGGCGAGTTCAGGGTCGCGCTTGAACCAGACCGGGTTGGCCATGTCGATGAAGCTGATGCCCGATTTCTGTAAGGGCGGATAGGCGCGCCAGAAGCCCTCGTTGCCGCGAAAATCCGGCAGACCCGAGTCGACCCCGATCCCCGCTCCCGCGGTGACCAACAACGCCTCGGCATCGGCGATTGTCTCGGCTGCGCGGTCGAGCGACCTCTCGACTTCCCCGTCCATGGTCCAATCTTACCCGCGTCCGAGGCCTTAACCGCGACCGCGTCCGGGTCCGAGTCCGTAACCGCGTCCGCATCCGTGTCCGTGGCCGCAACCGTGGCCGAAACCCCGGAATCCAAGGCCTCCCCCTCCGGGGCGTGCCGGGGGTGCGGTCTTCGGCGCCGTCACCTCGTTGTCGCGACTCCCTACTGGAGGTTGAACCTGATGGTCACGATGTAGCGGACCGCCACCGGATCACCGTCCATCGTCGCCGGTGCGAAGCGCCACTGCTCCAGGGCCTCGATGGCTGCGGCGGACAGGTCGTCCGACGGACTCTCTTTGATCAGTACGTCGCGAACAGCCCCGGTTTCATCGATCACGAGATCGGCTACGACCTCCCCCATGATGCCCGCTTTTCGGGCATCCGGGGGGTATTTCGGAGGGATCTTGTCAATGGCGACCGGTTCCGAGATCGTCCCGTCCGGCTCGTAGCGGAAGACCTCGGCTCCGTCGAGCCTGCCTGCCAGCCTGGTCGGCGGCTCCCCAGCGGCGGGTCGGACCGGCACCAGGCCCTCGCCTCCGGCCCGTCGCACGATGATCTGGTCTCCGGCGCGCTCCCACGCCAGGCCCTGACCCTCGATGACGGCGAAGAGCGCCTGATCCCAGGGGACCCCATCGAAGGACGTGGTGACGGTGCCCGAGATCCCGGACTCGACCAGGATCTCAACCGCGGAGATCTCGGAAAAAGTCGCCAGCACGTCGAGCAGATCGGCGTTGTCGAGTGAGAGAGAGATGGGGCGGCCGAGGTCGTTCGGCTCGTCGGGCCGAGCGGTGAGCACGGGTGTGAGGGCGAGGACCGCGACCAGGATGGCTGCAGCGGCGAGCCTCGAGGTGAGACTGAGGGTGCGGGTTCGATCGGTGGTCATGATCATGTGAATCCTGCCTTTCAACTGCGACAAGTCGGCCATGGCCCGAGCCGGCGAACCGAGAGGGAGCTGCCGGCCAGAAAGGAAGCGGGCGGTTTCGACCAGGGTGTCGGCATAGCTGCGGCGGTGGCCGGGAAGGAGCTCGGCGACCCTCTGGTCGCAGCACAGCTCCTGCGCCCGCCGGACGCGTCCGGTCGCCCACCAGGCCACCGGGTTCCACCAGAAAAGCGCCAGCGCCGCGAGCTCGAGGTGGCGCACCCAGTGGTCCCGCCGGCTGAGGTGGGCGAGTTCGTGGGCGAGGAGGGTGTCGGTCTGGTTGCCGTCGAGGCGCATGAGAAGCTCGCTGGGGAGGATCAACCGGACCGAGGAGAGAAAGGCCCAGAGCATGGGGGGAACCCGATCCTCGACCTGCACCGTCGGTGGGGCTTGGCGTAGACCGAGCTTGCGGGCAAGGTCGGCCACCCTGTCGGCGACTTCGGGAGATGCCGGTTCACTCGAGATCAGGATCTGCCGGAGCTGAACGGACTGGGCGACGGCGAACCCGATCACCACCATGGCGCCGGCCGCCCAGATCACCGCGACGATGACGAGCGGATCGAAAGAGAAACCCGGGTCCGCGAGCGATGTTCCGCCGCCGCCGACCGCCACTATAGGAGCGCCGGACGCCGCCGCCGCCCGGCCGTATTCCGGAATCGCCAGGCGGACGGCGAAGACCGGTGGTACGAGGAGCCTCAGCAGGACCACCAGCCAGAGGGCGTACCAGAGCGCCGGGTGTCGGGTGACCCGTGCGATGGCCGCCGTGACCACGGCGAGGACCGCCGCAATAATGGCATTCGAAAAGCCGACGTTGAGCAGAAGATCCATCAGGACCCTCCTTTGGAGCCCGCGAGGTTTTCGTCCTCGAGTTGGTCGATGAGTTGGCGGAGGGCCTCCAGATCGCCGGGCTGGAGATCCGCGTTGTCCACGAGGTGGGTGAGCAGGGGGGCCATCGACCCGTCGCACAGCGCGTCGGCGGTGGCGCGGAGGCGGCGGCCGACCAACTCGGCGCGGCTCACCGAGGCTCGGTAGCGGTTGATGCGACCGTCCTTCTCGCGGTCGACGAACCCTTTGGTCTGGAGGCGGTCGAGCAGGCTCTGGACGGTGGCGTAGTGCGCATGGCCGCCCTCCGGGTAGAGGGCGTCGGTCAACTCCCGGATGGTGGCGTCGTTGCGCCGCCACAGTTGGCGCAGAACGGCGAGCTCGGCGTCGGTGACTTCTCGACCTGTCCACGTCATGGCAACTCCTCAGGCAATCTGTCTGAGAACAATCTAAGGCAGACTGCCTGAGTTGTCAAGGGGTGTTCCAAGATGCGCGTCTCCGAGCATGATCTCCTCATCGACAGCGGCCGAGAGTGCCCCCTCAGACGATGTTTGGGCCTGGAGAGTGTCGCCTACCGTTTGCATGTTGGTTCCCAAAATCGTGCGAGACGGCACGTCCGATCGAGGCCAGCATTGCCGACCCTCTTGAGAACGAGGGAATGGGAGTGAAAAACCGGCCGCGGCGAAAGCCGCGGCCGGTGTCATGGTCCGAACTGGCACGAGCGGCAGCGAGCGCCACCGCAATTCGTTCGACGAATTGCTGCTACTTTTCACCCATGAACGGATAGGCGAAGTGCTTAGGCGGAACGAAGTTCTCCTTGATCGTCCGCTGCGAGGTCCAGCGGATGAGGTTGAGATACGACCCCGCCTTGTCGTTGGTCCCCGACGCCCGCGAGCCGCCGAAGGGCTGCTGGCCGACGACAGCGCCGGTGGGTTTGTCGTTGATGTAGAAGTTGCCCGCGGCGTGGCGCAGTTTGGCCGCCATCCTGATCGCCGCCAGCCGGTCGTCGGAAAAGATCGCGCCGGTGAGGGCGTACGGGCTGGTCGTGTCACAGAGCTCGAGGGTCGCGTCGAGGGCGTCGTCGTCGTAGACGAAGACCGTCAGCACGGGGCCGAAGATCTCCTCCTCCATGAGCTTGAAGCGGGGGTCGGTGGTCTGGACCACGGTGGGGTCGACGTAGTAACCCTCGGAGTCGTCGTAGGTGCCGCCGATGAGGATCTCGGCGTCGGACGAGGCCTTGGCGTGCTCGATGTAGCCGACGTGATCGTCGAACGCCCCCTTGTCGATGACCGCATTGAAAAAGTTGCGGAAGTCGGTCGGCGGGCCGATCTTGATCTCCTCGATCTGGCCGAGCATGGCCTCCTTGGTCCGGGCCCAGATCGACTTGGGGATATAGGCGCGCGAGGCGGCCGAGCACTTCTGGCCCTGGTACTCGAAGGCGCCGCGGACCAGCGCCGTCGCCAGCGCCTCGGCATCGGCCGAGGGGTGGGCGAAGACGAAGTCCTTGCCGCCGGTTTCGCCGACGATCCGCGGGTAGGTCTTGAAAGTGGCGATGTTGTTGCCGACCGTCCGCCACATGTCGTGGAAGACCGAGGTCGAGCCGGTGAAATGGATCCCGGCCAGGTGCGGGCTCGCCATCACCGGGTTGCCGACCTGGCCGCCCGAACCGGGGACGAAATTGATGACGCCGTCGGGGAAACCGGCGGCCTTGAAAAGCCGCATGAGCTGCCAGGCTGTGAAGACCGCCGACGAGGCCGGCTTCCAGAGCACGGTGTTGCCCATGAGCGCCGGCGCCGTCGGCAGATTGCCGGCGATCGAGGCGAAGTTGAACGGCGTCACCGCGAAGACAAAACCCTCGAGTGCGCGGTACTCGACATAGTCCCAGTACCCTTGAGCGGACTCGGGCTGCTGCGAGTAGATGAAGCGCTGATAGTGGGGGTTGAAGCGCCAGAAGTCGATGAGCTCGCAGGCGGCGTCGATCTCGGCCTGGTAGACGGTCTTTGACTGGTTGAGCATGCACGCCGCGTTGAGGGTGTCGCGCCACGGCCCCTGGAGCAACTCCGCGGCCTTGAGCACGACCGCGGCGCGGTGTTCCCATGGGACTTCGGACCACTCGCGCCAGGCCTTCTGCGAAGCCGCGATGGCCTGATCGACCTCGGCCTGGCCGGCCTTGTGGTAGGTGGCGAGGACGTGGCCGTGGTCGTGCGGGCAGACCGCCGTCGCGGTGTTGCCGGTGCGGACTTCCCTGCCGCCGATGACGAGGGGGATTTCAATCTCCTCGGCGAGCATGGCCTTGAGCCTGGCCTTGAGCGGCGCCTTCTCGGGCGACGCGGGGCCGTAGGAACGGACGGGTTCGTTGACCGGGGGCGGGATCGGGACGATTCCGTTGGGCATATCAACCTCCACGAATCACAGTTTCTTCGAGGCGCGTTGCGGACGCCGGGGGGGCATGGTATCCGCGAGGGATATTCGGTGCAAGTTCAATCGCTGAATTCGGCCGTCCGGCGAAGTCGTGATTCGGGTTGTAGACTGTCTGACATCATGGACGACTTCATCTATCTCGACTGCAACGCGACGACGCCGACCGACCCCCGTGTGGCGGACGCCATGCGGCCGTATCTGACGGGGTGCTTCGGCAACCCCTCGTCGGGCCACCGCTTCGGCCGTGAGGCCAGGGCCGCGGTGGAGACGGCGCGCGCCCAGGTCGCTGCGTGCCTCGGGAGCGGCGCCGACGAGATCATCTTCACCTCGGGCGGATCGGAGTCCGACAATCTCGCGCTGCGGGGAGTGGTGGCGGCGCGCGGCGGCGGCCACGTGGTGATCTCCGCGGTCGAGCACCCGGCGGTGCTCGAGGTCGCCCTGGCCATGGAGATGGAGGGGCTCATCCGGCTCTCCGTCGTCGGCGTCGACGGCCGCTGCCGGGTCGATCCGGCCGCGGTCGAGGCGGTCCTCGCCGAGGACACGGTCCTGGTGTCGCTCATGCTCGCCAACAACGAGGTCGGCACCCTGCAGCCGGTGGCCGAGGTCGCCGGGCTCTGCCGCGACCGCGGCGTCCTCGTCCACACCGACGCCGCCCAGGCCGTCGGCAAGGTCGCGGTCGATGTCGAGGCCCTCGGGGTCGACATGCTCACCGTTGCGGGCCACAAGCTCTACGCCCCCAAGGGCATCGGTGCGCTCTACCTCCGCCGCGGTGTCGAGATCGAGCCCCTGATCCGCGGCGCCGGCCACGAACGGCGGCTGCGCGCCGGCACCGAAAACATCCTCGAGATGGTCGGCCTCGGCGCCGCATGCGGGCTCGTGCGGGGCGAGCCGCTCGCTGAACACCACCGGTTGGAGTCGCTCCGCGACCGGCTTCGCGACCGGCTTACGGCCGGGGTCGAGGGCCTCGTCGAACACGCCGCCGGAGTCGACCGACTCCCCAACACGCTCAGCGTCAGCCTGCCCGGCGCCCACGCCGGGGATCTCCTCGAAGCGGTCGGCGACGACCTCGCGGCGTCGGCCGGCGCTGCCTGCCACGGCCTCAAGATCCAGGTCTCCCACGTCCTCGCCGCCATGGGGGTCACCCCCGAGGTCGCCCTCGGCACCATTCGCTTCTCGGTGGGGCGGTTCACAACGGAAGAGGAGATCGATCGTGGGGCTGAGATCATACTCGCGGCGCTGTAGGGTCTGCGGTGATGAGGATGCCGCTGACGCGGCCGCTGCCGCTGTCGCGGTTGCTGCCGCTGCCCGGGATGGGCGGCCCTGCGTATACTCCTTTCATGCCCTCACGCTGTCCCTGGTGCCTCGAGCCTCTGAGCATCGGCGAACGCAGGGCGACGTCGTGTCCGCACTGCGAGCGGCCCCTCCGAGGACCCGACGGCGAACCCCGCGAACTCGATCTCCGTTATGAACTGATAGAGGCCCGCCAGCGGGCCCGTGTTCGGGAGGTCTTGCAGTGGGGAGTCCCAGCCATCGCGGTGATCGCCGTGGCGGCATCGCTGATCCACATCGGCGGGGTGTTGATCGCTCCGTTTGTGGCCCTCGTGCACCTCGTTGTGCTGCGGGTTCATGTCGTTCGAGAGGCGCGAAGGTATCTCGGCCCGACCCGGCGCCTCTTTACCCGTTGGGCGGCGCGCTTCGCCTTCCTGTGGCTCGGGTTGCCGGGCTACGCCGCCATGGCGGTGCCGTTGGCCGGGATCGTCAGCGGGGTCGCGACCTTTGTCGTGCTCACCGAAGTGGTGCACGTCTACACGGCGTGGAGCCTGGCCCGCGAACGATCGCGACAACCCTTGCTGGCCTGGGAGCAGGTGCTGATGGCGACCCTCGCGGCCGTCACCATCGTGGTGATCGTAGGCATCATCGTCGGTGGGGTGGTGGTCGGCTGGTCGGCGGCGACCCTCATCGACTGGCTTGGAAACTGACCTGGTGAGAGGACAACCATGGAAACCCTGATGACCTACATGGCGGCCTTCGGGCTCGCGACGGGCGCCGGCGCCAAGGCGTTCATCCCCATCCTCGCGCTCGGCGCGTTTCACTACACACCGTACTTCGAACTGACCGAACGATTCGCCTGGATTGCCGACCCGGTCGTGATGGGGATCATGGGCGTTCTGGTGGTGCTCGAGATCGTGGTCGATTCCCACCCCGATCTCGGACGGTTCTCCGACTTCGTGTCGTATCTGCCCAAGATCGTCGCCGGTTTCATCGGTTTCGCGGCGGTGACCGGCCGCCTCGACCCGGATCTGGCGCAACTCAGCGCGTCGGGCGTCTTGGGAGGAGGCACGGCCGCCGGGGTCCACTGGGTGCGAAACAAGGTGCGCCAGCCGTTCCGCGACTTCGCCGAGGACACCCACGAAAGCGCGGGGAAGCTGGCGTCCCTCTCCGAAGCGGGAGTTTCTGCGGCCCTCTCGGGAACCGCGATGGTCGTGCCGCCGCTGTCCATGGTCCTGGCCTTTTCCATCGTCGGTGGTTCGGTCTTCGCGGCACGTCGTTCCGCGGGCCGGCGCGTCCCATGCCGCCTTTGCGGTCAACCCATCCGAGCCGGCGCCCTGGTGTGCATTCACTGCAAGCGGGAGCAGTGACGATTCGTCCCCCGCCGCGGCGGGAGGCGGATTGTCGGCCGTGCTACGATGGATTGTTCAGCTTGAGGAGGGCCCGTGGAGTTCAATGTTGGCGACAAAGTGGTCTATCCGAGCCAAGGGGTGTCGGTGGTGGAGAGCATCACCGAGGAGGAGCTCGCGGGATGCACCATGAACTGCTACACCCTGCGGCTGCTGAGCACCGACTCCAAGGTTGTTGTCCCGGTGACCAACTCGGAGCGCGTCGGGCTGCGCCCGTTGTCCGAAAAAGACGCTGTGGCCGGTGCGCTCGAGCGATTGAGCTCGGGCGATACCGACGGGGTCGAGGACTGGAAGGACCGGTACCGCGCCAATTTGGAACGCATCAAGACGGGTGACCTGGACGAAATCGTCGATGTCCTCCGCTGCCTCGCCGAGGTGGCCGGCCGCAAGACCCTGTCGTTCCGCGAACGCAAGATGTACGACCACGCACGCCAGTTGCTGGTTGTCGAAACCGCGGTGGTCCAGGATCGCGAAATTCCAGAGGTCGAGAAGGAAATCGACGACGCGCTCGGCCAGCCGTTGGAGCCGCTCGAGGAGTAGAGCTCACCGGAAAGACGCGAAGAGCGCAAAGATCAACAATCCAAGGGAATGCCGGGCAGATCCTGCCCGGCATTCCCTTGGATGGATCCCCTGCCGCGCTTGGCGTCCTATGCGCCATCGCGGTTCGATTCGTGTCGCCGATGGTATCCTCGGGGCGTTCCGAAGGTGGGGAGGGTGAATGGCACGATCGAAGTCGAGGCAACGCTGGTATCTCCAGCTCCACGGTCAGGTCGGCATCGCCCTGGTGATGGGGTTCGTGATCGGGGTCGGTGCGCGACTCCTGGGTCCCGCCGGATTCCCTACCGAAGCATTCGGGGAGACCATCGGCGTGGTCGGCGACATCTTCCTCCGGCTGCTGAAGATGATCATCATCCCGCTGATCTTCACGTCCCTGGTCTGCGGAGTCGCCAGCCTCGGTGATGCCCGGAGCGTCGGTCGGGTCGGTCTGAGGACCGTCCTTTACTACACCCTCACCACAACCCTCGCGATCCTGGTCGGGCTGACCCTGGTCAACGTCTTCACTCCGGGGCGGTATCTCGACATCGGCAGCTCGGCATCGCTGCCCGAGGGCATCTCGTCGAGCTCGCAGAGTCTTTCCCAGTTCCTTCTGCACATGGTCCCCGACAACATCATCGCCGCGATGGCGACGGGCGACGTTCTGCCGGTGATCTTCTTCGCCATCCTCTTCGGTTTGTTCCTGGTCCGGCTCAACGGGCCCAATGTCGAAGCCGTACACCGGGTGATCGAGGGGGTGCTTGAAGTCGTCCAGAGCCTCACCTTGGCGATCGTCAAGCTCGCCCCCATCGGGATCTTCGCCCTGCTCGCACGGGAGGTCGTTCGCAGTGGTCCGGAACTGATCATGAGGTTGATGCCGTACTTCGCGACGGTGGGCGGCGCGCTGCTGATCCACGCCTTCGTGACGTTGCCGCTGCTGCTCCTGCTGCTTGCCCGAAGAAACCCGCTCGACTACTTCCGCGCGGTGCTGCCGGCCCTCGCAACCGCCTTTTCCACCGCGTCGTCGTCGGCGACACTGCCTCTGAGCATGGAGTGCGCCGAGAAGGAAGCCGGGATTCCGCGCGGGGTTTCCAGCTTCGTGCTGCCCCTGGGCGCCACCGTCAACATGGACGGCACCGCGTTGTACGAGGCGGTGGCGGCCCTCACCATCGCCCAGATGTACGGGGTGCAGCTGGCCTTCGGCCAGCAGGCGATGGTGCTCCTGACCGCGCTGCTGGCATCGGTCGGGGCGGCGGGGATCCCCATGGCCGGGTTGGTCATGATGGTCGTCGTGCTCGAGGCGGTCGGATTGCCCATCGAGGGGATCGCGACCATCATCGCCGTCGACCGGGTCCTCGACATGATGCGGACCTCGACCAATGTCTGGAGCGATCTGGTGGGAACCGCCGTCATTGCCCGTTTCGAAGGGAAGACGCCATGAGAGATGCAGTCATCGTCGTTGTGTTCGTGGGCTTGATCGCCGGCATGGCGGCCGCCCCTGCCGCGGCTCAGACGGCACGAGGCCTGGCCGCGATTCACGCCGCTTTGGCGACCGAGGGAATTGCCGAACTCGAACGCCAGAATGGGTTGATGCAGCAGGCCTGGGCGAGGGTGGAGGCCGGATCGGCGGCCATGGTCGATGCCCAGCGTCACGATGCGGACCTCGACGACCTCAAAGTCCGGGAGGATCACCTCCAGGAATTGGAATCGCAGTTGTTGATGAGGCTCTTCGAGGTTCAACGCGTGCGCCGGGACGTGCTCACGCACCTGGCGGTGATCAGAGCTGCGGGAGAGCTCGGCGAACAGGCATCGGAGGAGGCGGGCGTGCTGAACGGCCGCTGGGATGTCGCGGTCCAACCCGGTCTGACCGGGACGATCTATCTCGTCCAACAGGGGACTCTGGTCAGCGGCACCTATGAGCTTTCCGGAGGATGGACGGGTTCGCTTCGCGGCACCCTGGTGGCGAACAAGGTCCGCCTCGAAAGGATCGACTCGCAGCTCGGTTTTGCGGCGATCTTCTACGGCGAGCTCGACCCGAGCGCAGAACCGGCTGTGATCCAGGGCCGATGGGAAGCGACGCAGCTGGCGACCGGGATGCCGTCGGCCGGCGGGTGGCGCGCGGTTCGCTCGGACTAGAATTCAATCCGCGGTTGTTACTCCATCGATCGCGCGAGACCTCAAAGGAGTGTGTTGATGTTCAAGAACCCCTGGTTCACCCTCGTGATCGGCCTCATGGCGGGCCTTGCATTGGGCTATGTCTTTGCCGAACGGCAGTCGGTTCCACCTGGAAGGGCACTCCGTCTGGGAGCTCCGGCGGCGGCTGCCCAGGACGCCGGCCTGCCCGAAGGTCATCCCCCCGTCGACGCCGCCGCAGCCAACCCGGAATCCAAGTTTTTCGAGGAGCAGATCTCAAAGATTCAGGGACTTGTGGCGCAGAACCCCGGTGACGTGGACCTCAAGGTCGCGCTGGCCGACGCCTTTTTCGAGCTGGCCCGGACGACGGGCAAGTCCAGCCACTGGCAGGAATCCCGGGTCTGGTACGAACGGGCGATGGCCGAGGGGCGCGGCAGCGACCCCAATGTGTTGACCGATCTCGCCGTGGTTCTGCGCAACATGCAGCAGTTCGATCGCTCGCTCGAAATGCTCGACCGTGCGATCGCCGTCGAGCCGGACCATTGGCAGGCGTGGTTCAACAAGGTGATCGTCTTGAATTTCGATCTCCACGATCACGATGGAGCGCGTGCGGCCTTCGCCAGGCTCAAAGAAATCGCCGCTCGGAACCCGGAAGTCCCCGATCTCAGCGCGATCGAACAGGAGGTCATGGGGAAGTAGCCACACCCGCGCCGATCGGATAGACTTGAGGTCCTTGAATTTACCGGATGGGTGATGCCACGAGTCGTCTTTTTCGTCCTGGCCCTTTTCGTGCTGTGGAGGGTGCTGAGTTCTCTCGGCAAACGACGTTCGGCGGGCGGCCTCGGGGCAGACAGCTACAGCCGTTTCTCACCACGGCAGCGGCGCCGGCGGCTGGATCTCGAGCACGATCCCGGGCAGCCGCTGTCGGAGGAGCTGTCCAGGTGTGTTCACTGCGGAACCTATGTGCCTGTTGGACGGGCTGTTCACGCGGAGAGCAATGCTGTCTTCTGCTCTCAGAAGTGCCGCCAGGTCCATCGAAATGGGGGCGCCAATGAAGCCTGAACGTCTCTGGGGGCTCCGTCTCTCCATCGTCGAGGGCGGCAAGGAGCTGGCGGAGTCCAAGGTGGTTGTGCCTGGAGAGGGGAGTCTCTCGGCCCGAATCGACCGGGATCGGTTCTTCGTCACGCCCACCATGACCGACAAGTCCAAGCTCGAGCCCGAGGACCTGATGGAAGTCGAGATCAACAGCCATCGGGTACCGGAGGGCGCATCAAACGAGGTCGGGCTGCACCGTGCCATCTACGCGAAGTTTCCATCGGTCCATGCCGTGGTCCATGCCCGCCCGACCAAGGTGATCGCTCTCGCCGGAGAGGGTTCGGCGCCCGATCCGAGCCTCCTCCCCGACGGTGGGTCGATCCTCGACCGGGTTTCGTGGATCGAGGATTTTCCGCCCGGGAGCCGTTCGCTGGCTCACGAGGTGACCGACGGCATCGCCAGGGCGCCTGCCCTCGTGATAGCCGCCCACGGTGCTGTGACCGTCGGCGCGACTGTCGACCAGGCGGTGTTGCGGATGATCAGATTGGAACGCCTGGCTCTGATGACCCGGGGTGGGTGAGGTGGACCGGCAGGACGCCCTCTACACCAGCGATCAGAAATCGCCACCGCTCGCCGATCGCATGCGTCCCCGCACCATGGACGAGATCCTCGGTCAGGACCACCTGGTTGGGCCCGATGGCGTGATTCGCGCCTTTGTCGAACGCCGTGAGCTGCCGTCGATGATCTTCTGGGGGCCGCCGGGTTCGGGAAAGACGACCATGGCGAGGTTGCTGGCCGATGCTGCCGGAACCGAGATGGTGACGTTTTCCGCGGTGCTGTCGGGGGTCAAGGAAGCCCGGGCGATCATGGCCGAAGCGAGCCGCCGGCGGCAGCTCGCGGGGCAGAGGACAGTGCTCTTCGTCGATGAGATCCATCGATTCAACCGCGCCCAGCAGGATGCGTTCCTGCCGTTTGTGGAGGTGGGGGACATCGTTCTGGTCGGGGCCACCACCGAAAACCCATCCTTCGAGCTCAACCGTGCGCTGCTGTCTCGGGTCAAGGTCTACATCCTGGAACCCCTGGAAGAGGACGACATGGCCCGGTTGCTCGATCGCGCGTTGCATGACAGCGAACGCGGTCTCGGCCGGAGCGGGGTCGACGCCGACGCCGGAGCCCTCGGCATGATCGGGCGGCTCGCCGCGGGTGATGCGCGGCAGGCGCTCAACCACCTCGAGCTGGCGGTGGCGCTGGCCGGAGCCGATGGTGCCGGCCGCATCGACGAGGAGCTGGTTCAGCGGGTCGCCCAGCGCTCGGTGGCGGTCTACGACAAGGGTCGGGAAGAGCACTTCAACCTCATCTCGGCGCTGCACAAGTCGGTCCGGAATTCCGATGTCGATGCCTCGCTCTACTGGCTCGGACGGATGCTCGAGGGCGGCGCGGATCCTCGGTTCGTGGTGCGGCGGTTGTTGCGGATGGCGTCCGAAGACATCGGGATGGCTGACCCGAAAGCACTCGAACAGGTATCGGCGGCGGCGCACGCGGTGGAGCACATGGGCATGCCGGAGTGTGAGCTCGCGTTGGCGCAGGCGACGGTGTACCTCGCCCTGGCGCAGAAATCGAACGCGATCTACAAGGCCTATGGGGCGGTCAAGCTCGAGATCGCGAACCGGCCGGGGCTGGCGATCCCAATGTCGATCCGCAATGCGCCGACGGCGCTGATGAAGGACGCGGGCTACGGCAGGGGCTATCACTACGCTCATGATCTGGCGAGCGGGGTGGCGGACATGCAGTGCCTGCCCGACGAGCTCAAGAACGCCACGTTCTATCGACCCACCGAGCACGGATGGGAACACCGGATCGGCGAACGCCTCAAGGAGATCGCGGAGCTCAAAAAGCGCGGCTGATCGCGAGTCGTGAGATCGTGGCCTTGAGTCGGATGCCGTCAAATGCGATGGCGACTCACGATTCATCACTCACGATTCACATCCGCCGACCCAACGTGGGGGCGCGATTCGCCGCTCGACTGTGCTAACTTCCAGCCGTGCGAAGAGTGATTCTGATCCTGCTTCTCCTGGCCCTTTCCGGCTGCGGCTACCACCTGGTCGGGACCTCGACGTATCTGCCGGAGGAGATCCGGACCCTGCATGTCGAGCTCTTCGTCAACCAGACGTCACGCGGTGATATGGATCAACGGGTCGCCGAGGCGCTCAATCTCGAGTGGGTGCGGCGCGGGCGGTTCCAGCTGGTGGACCGCGCCGAGAACGCCGACATCGTGCTCAGCGGCACCATGACCCGGTTGAGCGTCATTCCGGTGAGTTTTGACCAGAACGGTCGCGCCACCGAATACCAGATGACCCTGATGACCGAGATTCAGCTCAACGACGTGCGCGGAGAGGACCCGGTGCTGCTGTGGGAGAACAAGGCGTTCTCCCGCCGGACCTCCTACGTCGTGGACGAGGATGCCGTGGACTACTTCGACCGCCAGCGCGAGGCCATGAACGAGCTCTCCGTGGAGTACTCGCGAGCCCTCGTCAGCGCAGTCCTCGAGGGTTTCTAGTACCATCCCACCATGCCGACCCATCTGCCGCCGCATATCCGCGAAAAACTCGAACCCATCCGTCTGCTCGTGCTCGACGTCGACGGGGTCCTCACCGACGGATCGCTCTTCTACTCGGGCAACGGCGAGGAGATGAAGGCGTTCAACGTTCACGACGGTCTCGGCATCAGGCTCATGATCGACAGCGGCATCGAGGTCGGGGTCATCACCGGACGATCGTCAGCGGCGGTTTCGGCGCGGTGCTCGGACCTCGGTCTGAATGAAAAACTGGTCTACCTGGGGTCGAGGGACAAGGGCGCCGATCTCGACGAGATGCTCTCGGCCCTCGGCATCGCCGATATCGAGATGGCCGCCATGGGCGACGACCTGCCGGATCTGCCCGTGCTGACGCGCGCCGGTTTCTCCTTTTGTCCCGCCGATGCCGCGTCCGAGGTCATTGCCGTCTGCGACCACATCTGCGGCAAGAACGGCGGCAACGGAGCGGTGCGCGAAGCGGCGGAGATCCTGCTCAAGGCCAGTGGACGATGGACCGAACTGGTGCAGAAATTGTCGGCGCCGGCCCGAGGCCGACGGTGAAGGTCTACCTCGACCTGCTGCAGCACATCCTCGATCACGGTGCGGTCAAGGATGACCGAACCGGGACCGGGACTTTGAGCGTTTTCGGCCACCAGATGAGGATCGATCTCCGTGACGGATTTCCTCTCCTGACGACCAAGAAGCTCCACCTGAGATCGATTATTCACGAGCTGCTTTGGTTTCTGACAGGCGATACCAACCTCCGTTACCTGCACGACAACCGGGTGACCATTTGGGACGAATGGGCGGACGCCGACGGCAACCTCGGTCCGGTCTACGGCGCGCAATGGCGGTCGTGGCCGACCGCCGATGGGGGCCACGTCGACCAGATCGCCGGGCTCATCGACGCCATCCGCAGCAACCCGGACTCACGACGCCACATCGTCAGCGCCTGGAATGTCGCCGATCTCGACAAGATGGCGCTGCCGCCGTGCCACGCCCTCTTCCAGTTCTGGGTCGCCGACGGCGGTTTGAGCTGCCAGCTCTACCAGCGCTCCGCCGATGTCTTTCTCGGAGTGCCCTTCAACATCGCGTCCTACGCCCTGCTGACCATGATGGTCGCCCGGAGCTGCGGTCTCGAGCCGCGGGAGTTCATTCACACCTTCGGCGATGTCCACCTCTACCGCAACCACATCGATCAGGCGAGGCTCCAGCTCGAAAGGCAGCCGCGGCCTCTCCCGACCATGATTCTGAATCGCGAGGTCACCTCGATCTTCGACTTCCGTTTTGACGACTTCGAGCTCACCGGCTACGACCCGCACCCGCACATCAAGGCGCCGATCGCGGTCTGAGGAGATCCCGTGGTTTCTCTGATTGTCGCCATGTCCGCCAACCGGGTCATCGGCCGCGATGGTGATCTGCCGTGGCACCTGCCCGGCGATCTCCGTCACTTCAAAAAGACCACCATGGGTCACCACCTGATCATCGGCCGCGCGACCTGGGACGAGGTCGGAAAACCGCTGCCGGGACGAACCATGGTGGTGATCACCCGCAACCGCCGATTCCGGGCCGACAACGTGCTCGTCGCCCACTCGGTGGACGAGGCCGTCGCCCTGGCCCGCGACGACGACGAGCCGTTCATCGGCGGCGGAGCCGAGATCTACCGCCAGGCACTCGAAGCGGGGATCGTCGACCGGCTCTACATCACCCGGATCCACGCGGACATCGCTGGCGACACCTTCTTCCCCGCCATCGACCTCGATAACTGGCTCCTCGCCGATCGCGTCGACCACCCCGCGGACGAGAAGAACGAGTTTCCCTATTCCTTCGAACGCTATGACCGCCCATGAGGATCCGACCCGGTCGATGCGCCCTGCTCGTGCTGGCCGTTTTCCTGCAGGGATGCGCGTCAGGTAGGCAGGCCCGACAGCCGTCCGGCATCCCCTCGGGCTGGCCGGTGGCGCCCGCGAAGGTCGTGGTGACCGCCGAGTTCGGCGCACTCCGCGGGAGGTCGGGTCACGAGGGCATTGATCTTGCGGCTCCGTCCGGCACATCTGTGTGGGCGACCGCGGACGGGGCCGTCGTTGCCGCCGGCAAGGAAAGGCGCTACGGGAAGACCGTCGTGATCGACCACGGGTCGGGTTACCGGACCCGCTACGCCCACCTCAAGAAGATCGAGACCAAGAAGGGGAAGAGGGTACGGCGCGGCGACGTCATCGGCCGGGTCGGGAAGAGCGGCAATGCCAGCGGCGCCCACCTGCACTACGAAGTGCTCAAGAACGGGGTGCCGGTGAATCCGCGGGGGTTTTTGGACTGAGGGTGTAGCGGTTTCCCGGAGATCCGGCCTTCCGGGCCGCCGATTGTGGTGCGGGCGTCCCGCCCGCAGGATGCCGTCGAGGTTTGGCACCAACGAGCACTGGCGCGGGGAGGGCACGCGGCTTCCTTCGGCTCCGGCCTTCTGGTCCGCCTCCGGCGGCCCAGCGTCGCGCGATCAGCGTGGTCGGAGAGCAGAACGGGAAGGGCTGCGACCACGCTGCCCGCACGCCGGCG
>JAHECW010000277.1 GCA_024641545.1 Acidobacteriota bacterium | reverse complement strand
CTCGGTGGGCGAATTCTACTCGGTGGCGCTGACCTCCGGCCGGCAGCAGGCCGACACCGGCTCGAAGATGATCCACCTCGGCAGGAACACGTCGTCGACCATCATCTCCAAGGGGATCTCGGCGGGCCGCGGGCAGAACACCTACCGCGGTCAGGTCAAGGTGACCAGGAAGGCCGACAACGCGCGCAACTTCTCACAGTGCGACTCGATGCTGATCGGCTCCGACTGCGGCGCCCACACCTTCCCCTATATCGAGATCGGCAACCCCACCGCTCAGATGGAGCACGAGGCCACGACCTCGAAGATCGGCGAGGATCAGATCTTCTACTGCAACCAGCGCGGCATCACCACCGAGGACGCCGTGTCCATGATCGTCAACGGCTTCTGTAAGGAAGTCTTCAAGGAACTCCCCATGGAATTTGCGGTCGAAGCGCAGAAGCTCCTCGGGGTTTCCCTCGAGGGAAGCGTTGGATAGAAACCCGCGTCCGAGTCCGCGTCCGTGCCCGTGCCCGATTCGGACGCGGATGCGGGCGCGGACTCGGACGCGTTGAAACCGGAGAACCTGAATGCTCAAACTCAAGAACCTACACGTATCCGTCGACAACACCGAGATTCTCAAAGGGATCGACCTCACCGTGAAACCGGGCGAGGTCCACGCCATCATGGGCCCCAACGGCTCGGGCAAGAGCACTCTTGCCAGCGTCCTCGCCGGGCGCGAGGAGTACGAGATCACCGATGGTGAGATCCTCTACTCGGGGTCCGATCTCACCGAGCTCGACGCCGAGACCCGGGCCCGCGAGGGCATCTTCCTCGCCTTCCAGTACCCGGTGGAGATCCCGGGCGTGTCCAACACCTACTTTCTCCGCTCGGCCCTCAACGCCATCCGCAACCACCGTGGCCTTCCGCCCCTCGACGCCATGGACTTCCTCGAGCTCGTCAAGGAGAAGGCCAAGCTCGTCAAGCTCGACGAGGGACTGCTCAAGCGGCCGGTCAACGAGGGCTTTTCGGGCGGCGAGAAGAAGCGCAACGAGATCTTCCACATGGCGGTCCTCGAACCCCGGCTGGCGATACTGGACGAGACCGACTCCGGTCTCGACATCGACGCCCTCAGAATCGTCGCCGAAGGGGTCAATGCGCTCCGGAGCGCCGACCGCTCATTCGTGTTGATCACCCACTACCAACGGCTGCTCAACTACATCGTTCCCGATTACGTTCACGTTCTGAAGGACGGCAAAATCGTCCTTTCCGGCGGCCGCGAACTCGCCCTTCAGCTCGAGGAAAAGGGCTACGACTGGCTCGAGAAAGAGCCGGCCGCGGCTGCGGTCTGAGGCGCCTCGATGAGCACCGCCACCACCGCCGCGACCTTTGCCGAGGGCCTCAGTGCCGGAATCGGCGCCATCGAAGGCGAGAGCGAGACGATCCTCGCCCTCCGTCTCGAGGGCAGCCGCGCCGTCACCGCCACCGGGGTGCCCACCCCAAAGCAGGAAGCGTGGCGCTTCACCAACCTCAAGGCCCTGGCAGCGACGCCGCACGAACCGGCCGGCCCGGGCACGGCCGACATCACCCCGTGGCGGATTTCCGACAGCCACCGGCTGGTCTTTGTCAACGGGCGGTACGCCGCCGAGCTCTCCGCCGTTGGCGGCCTTCCCGACGGCGTCACCATCACTCCCCTGGCCGCTGCCCTCGGCGCCGGATCCGAGCGCGCGAGCTTTGCCCTCGGCAAGGGCATCAATCTTGCCGACCACCCGTTCGCGGCCCTCAACACCGCGAATTTCGTTGACGGCGCGTTCGTCCACCTCGGTCGGGGAGCGATCGTCGAGAAGCCCATCCACCTGCTCTTCGTGGCGGTGGGCGGCGAGCGGCCGACCTGGTCGGCGCCCCGGACCGTGATCTCCGCCGATCCCACCTCCGAGGCCTCCATCGTCGAACACTATGTCGGCACCGGCGGTCGGACCCTGACCGTCCCGGTCACCGAGTTCCACCTCGCACCCGGGGCCGTGGTCCGCCACGTCCGGCTCCAGGAGGAGAGCCGTGAAGCTCAGCACATCGCGTTCCAGTCGAGCCGTCAGGGGCGCGACAGCCGGCTTTTCTCCATCGCTCTCAACGTCGGCGCCGCCCTCGCGCGGACCGACATCGACGCCGAGCTCGGCGCCCCCGGAGCGCACGCCTCCCTCGACGGCCTCTACCTGGTCGAGGACGACCAACACACCGACAGCCACCTCCAGGTCCGCCACGCGGCGCCGCACTGCACCAGCCACGAGCTCTACAAGGGCATCCTCGACGGCTCCTCGCGGGCGGTCTTCAACGGACGGATCATCGTCGATCCGGGCGCCCAACAGACCGACGCCATCCAGTCCAACCGCAATCTCCTGCTCTCCGCAGGCGCCTTGGTGAACTCGAACCCGCAGCTCGAGATCCTCGCCGACGACGTCCGCTGCACCCACGGCTCCACCGTCGGCCGGCTCGACGAGGAGGCGGTCTTCTACCTGCGCTCGCGCGGCATCGGCCGCGCCACCGCCGAGAGCCTCCTGACCTACGCCTTCGCCGCCGAGATCGTCCAGCAGATCCCGGTGACCGAGATCCGCGAACGGATGGAACGGCACCTCGTCGAACGCCTGCCCCAGGGCGAACTCGCCAGGGAGGCGTTTTGATGTCCACACCGATGCCGACCACGACCCGCGCCGCACTCGACGTGGAACGCATTCGGGCCGACTTTCCGGCCCTTCACCAGGAGGTGCACGGCCGGCCGCTGGTCTATCTCGACAACGCGGCGACCACCCAGAAACCGCGCCGGGTGATCGATGCCGTGAGCCGTTTCTACGAATACGACTGTGCCAACGTCCACCGCGGCGTCCACCTGCTCTCGCAGCGAGCGACGGTGGCCTACGAGCGAGCGCGCACCACGATCAGGAAATTCATCGGCGCCGCCGACAGCCGCGAGATCGTGTTCACCCGCGGCACCACCGAGGCGATCAACCTGGTGGCTTCGAGCTTTGTCCGGCCGCGGCTGGAACCCGGCGACGAGATTCTGATCACGGGGATGGAACACCACTCCAACATCGTTCCCTGGCAACTGCTCTGCGCGGCGACCGGCGCCGTGCTCAAGGTGGTGCCGATCACCGACTCGGGAGAGATCGAGCTCGACCGCTACGAAGAGCTGTTGTCCGATCGAACCCGATTCGTCGCGGTGGTCCAGGTCTCCAACGCCCTCGGCACCGTCAACCCGGTCAAGCGGATGATCGAGATCGCGCACGCCAGGAACATTCCGGTCCTGGTGGACGGCGCTCAGGCGGTTCCCCACGCGAGGATCGACGTCCGCGACCTCGACTGCGACTTCTACGCCTTTTCGGGCCACAAGATCTATGGTCCCACCGGGATCGGCGCCCTCTACGGCAAGCGCGAGCACCTCCTCGGAATGATCCCCTACCAGGGCGGCGGCGACATGATTCTTTCGGTCACCTGGGAAAAGACCAGCTATGCCGAACCGCCGCACCGCTTCGAGGCTGGGACGCCCAACATCGAGGGCGCCATCGGGCTCGCCGCCGCCCTCGACTACCTCGATTCGCTGGGATTGGACGCCGTCGCCGCCCACGAGAGCGAGCTCCTCGAGACCGCCACGGCGGCCGTGCTGGCGATCCCGGGCATCCGCCTCGTCGGCGCCGCTCGCCACCGGGCGGGCGCCCTCTCCTTCGTCATGAAGGGCGTCCACCCGCACGACATCGGCACCATCCTCGACAGCGAGGGGGTGGCCATCCGCGCCGGTCACCACTGCGCCCAACCGGTCATGCAGAGGTTCAACATCTCGGCAACGGTGAGGGCCTCGTTCGGGGTCTACAATACGATCGACGAGGTGCAGCGGCTGGTGGATGGCCTGCACAAGGTCAAGGAGGTCTTCGGCTGATGTCGGACATGCGCGAGCTCTACCAGGAAATCATCCTCGATCACAACAAGCGGCCGCGAAACTGCTATGTCATGAACTGCGCCAACAAATCGGCCGACGGCCACAACCCGCTCTGCGGCGACACGGTCAAGGTCTACCTGCGGATCGAGAACGGAATCATCGAGGAGATCAGCTTCCAGGGCGCCGGCTGCGCCATCTGCACCGCTTCGACCTCGCTCATGACCGAGTCGGTCAAGGGCAAGACCGTCGAGCAGGCCAAGGACCTCTTCGACGAGTTCCACCACATGCTCACCGGGGTCGCCGCCGAGCAGGGCGTCGAGCTCGGCAAGCTCCAGGTCTTCGAGGGTGTCCGCGAGTACCCTGTCAGGGTCAAGTGCGCGACGCTGGCGTGGCACACGCTCAACGCGGCAATGAAAGGCGAAGAGAAAGTGACGACAGAGTGAGGAAGTGAGGAAGTCAGCGCTCGCTTCGCTCGCTGTGAGAAGGTTCATCGCATCAGAGCGCGCCTCGGGGTCGTGAAGCCCGCCCACCTTCTAACTTTCTCACCCTCT
>JAHECW010000276.1 GCA_024641545.1 Acidobacteriota bacterium | reverse complement strand
CGCGAGGCGGGTTCCGCGTCGAGGGGGACCGGTTGTCGATGATCCACTCGCAGCGCATCACCAGTCGGGATCCTTCCGACATTTCCCGAGGCACAGGAACTTGAGCTGGTTGGTGAGGACCATGACGCCGACTTCGAAGCGGGGGCTGCCGTTCCCGCTGAAGCTGTCGCCGTAGGTCGCGGCGATGATGACTCTCGGGCTCTCCCATCGCACGCCGACCCTGTAGGTCGGCTCGGCGTAGGCCTCGCCGGCGGTGCCGTAGACCTCGCCGACGATGGCCGATTGGGGGATCACCTTGTAGACGGCGACCCGCGTGCACCAGGTCATTCCCCAGGCCGTCTGTCCGGACTGGTCCTCGTCCAGGTTGACCAAGACGCCCGGCATGAGGTCCCAGGTCACAGCGCCTTCCCGGAACGCCATCGTATAGGCCGTACTCGCGAACCACGACTTGAACGTGTCCGTCACCGTCCCCGCCGCCAGATAGCTCGGATCGACCCCGGTGCCGACACTGACCGACATTCCCGCGTTTCCGGCCTCGTTCTCGAACAGCCGGCGCTTGACATAGAAGAGACCCGAGTAGTGGCCCTCGGTCAGGTCCAGCGGCTTGTCGACAAAGTGCGTCACGCCGATATTGAATTCGGTCTCGGGCAGCAGAGCGGCAATGGCGAGAGCCGTCGAGTACTCCTGGCCCACAGTGAGGATGAAGGTCGCCACCCCGTGCGGGGCGACCCACTGATTGTCGCCGTTGAACTGCTGAGCCGCAGCGGGCCCCGCAGCGAGCGCCACGAACGCGAGCGCGATCGCCAACACGGCCGATCCGGCCCGCCCGCTCCCGGCACGCTCAACAAAAATTCTAGTGTTCATCGTGAACTCCCGTCGACTCCCGAACAGGGAGCCGTCCTTTCTCTACTCACGTCCTGCATCATCTGCCGGACCGATGACATTCTGCCATGAATCGAATGCACGGCACGTCTCCATGCATCCACGGGGCGCGACATCGGGACAGAGCGACGTGTGGCACCCGAAACACCTACTGCACCGGCGCGGTGAGCCGCGCGAGCTTGACTGCGAAACGGAACCACCACGGTTTGGCGTCGTACTCCCCGGGCTCCATCAGCCGCGAGTGGGCGAAGTCGTTCTCGAGCATGCGCTCGACCTCGGCTGCGAAGTCGTGGTCGGTGATCGCGGCGGTGATCTCGAAGTTGAGGCGGAACGAGCGGTTGTCGAAGTTGGCGGTGCCGACCGTTGCGTAGGCGTGGTCGATGAGCATCACCTTCTGGTGCAGGAACCCGTCCTGGTAGCGGTAGAACTTCACGCCGGTCTCGGCCGACTCGTCGAGATAGGAGAATGCCGCGAGGTAGACCGCGAGGTGATCGGGTTGATCCGGAATCAGGATGCGCACGTCGACCCCGCGCAGACCGGCGAGCTGCAGCGCAGTGATCACCGGGCGGTCGGGGACAAAGTAGGGGCTGGCGATCCAGATCCTCTCGGTGGCGACATTGATGGCATGCACGAACATCAGATTCGCGGTCTCGAGCCGGTCGGCCGGCCCCGACGCCAGGATCAGCACGGGCACGTCGCCTTCGGCCGACGCGACCGGGCGCCAGTCGAGCTCGAGTTGCCGCTCGGTCGCCCAGTACCAGTCCTCGGCGAATGAGAGCTGGGCGCCGAGCGCCGCCGGGCCCTCGATGCGCACGTGGGTGTCGCGCCAGTGGCCGAACTTCGGGTCGCGGCCGAGGTACTCGTCGCCGACGTTGTGGCCGCCGACCCAGGCCACCTTGCCGTCCACAACCACCACCTTGCGGTGGTTGCGGAAGTTGATCTGGAAGCGGTTGCCCGCGCCCTTGCGGGTGTTGAACGGGCTGACCTCGACGCCCGCATCCGTCAGCTCGCGCATGTAGGCCTTCGGCAGGTCGTGGCTGCCCACCTCGTCGTAGAGGAAGTGCACCCGCACCCCGGCCTTCGCGCGTGCGATGAGATGCTCCTTGATCTGACGCCCGATCTCGTCGTCGTGGACGATGAAGAACTGGAAGAGGATGGAGTCCTCGGCCGCGTCGATGCCGTCGAGGATGCTCGAGAAGGTGGCGTCGCCGTCCACCAGCAATTCGAGCGAGTTGCCGTGGAGAAACGGGATCCCGGCCAGCCGCTGGGCTGCGCGGGCGGCCGGGGTGAGGTCCTCGGGCGGCAGCTCGTACTCGCGGACGGCCGCCACCGTATCCGCATTCAGGCCGGCGAACTCCTCCATCTCGCCCCGCCGCGCGGTGACGTAGCCCTCGAACCGGCTCCGACCCAGGAACCAGTAGGCCGGCACCGCCACGTAGGGGAAGGCGTTGAGGCTCACCGCCCACGCCACCGCTCCCTGCTCGGTGCGGGTGGACATGATGGCGTGGATGGACGAAAAGAGCCCCATCACGTGGAACAGCACCACCACTGCAACAATCATGAGTCGTTTCCTTTTCCGACGGGTCGGTGAAACCCCCGACGCCGGGGTCGGGGGATCGTCCTTCTGCGGAAGGTCATTCGATGAGTCTTTCATGCGCACGCTTCCTCCCGAGCTCTCGGGACGGGGCACCCTTTCCGAAAGCCCGGATTACAGCTCCTGCCACACTCTGGTGCCGAATCAGATCCGTCCGCTCGACGCAACGGACTCTGCGTCAGTCACTTCGTGACGGCATCCTTGGCGAGGCCGCCGACCGCGAACAGCGTCCAGCCGCTCATGATCATGCGCACGCCCACCAGAGTGCCGATGGCCCACGCGCCCGACAGCGGGAACTGGCGCCAGATCATCACGCCGAGGACGATCGAGACGATGCCGCCGAAGAGCAGCCAGCCCCAACCCGGCGCCGGTTTGGCGCCGAATGAGGCGATCGCCTCGATGACGCCTGACGCGATGAAGTAGCCGGCCAGGAAGAGCGTCAGGGTGGCCAACGCCGCCACCGGTTGCATCACCATGTAGACACCGGCGACGAAGCTCAGCGCCGCAAGCAGCGCCAGCACCAGACCCCGGCCGAACGACCCGGACCGAAAGACGAGGAAGAACTGAGCCACGCCGCTGATGATGAACAGCGTGCCGACGAACAACGCGACGGAGAGCCCGGCGGCGAACGGAGCGATCAGCGAGAGAAAGCCTGTGATCATGAGCAACACCCCGACCCACTTCGCGGTCTTGCCCTCCTGCTTGATGAAATCCACGATTGACATTTGAACCACCTTTCTGTGATGTTCCGGTCATCCGTATCCCAAAGTAAAAGACCGGTCGGGCGCCGACCGTGGCGACCACGGCGGCACCCGTCCGAACTCGAGAGGCAGAGGCTATCCGACCAGATCCAGGGCGTTGTCGTAGTGATCCAACGCGCGGTCAAAACAACTCTCCGCCTTGTCCGTATTGCCGTTGCCGTACTCTTCGATGCTCTTCAGAAGCTCGCTGTTGCCCTTGTCGATCTCTTTTCCAGCTTTGGCGTAGGCATCGTCCTCCGCCTTGGCGAAGTGATCGATGGCGGCGCCGAAATCATTCAGGGCCTTGTCGAGATGGTTCACTGCGCTGTCGTCTTTGCCCTTGCCGAAGGCGGCTGACGCCTTCTGGATCTGCTGAAACCCCTTGGCGACGTTCACGGCGGCCCTGTGCATCTGAAATTCGATTCCCATTCCTCGTATCTCCATTTCTTGAGTCGAACGTCACGCCGTCCTCGCGGCCGGCAGTTTGACCTGCCGGCGCACGCCGACAGGCCACCGATCTATTCGTTCTTCGCAATCAGTCGAGCGTGTTCTTGTAGATCGTGCCGTCCTTCATGATCAGCACGAGATTTTTCTCGGGCTCATTGAAGAGCTTCAGGTTCTCGAGTGGATTACCGTCCACCAGAAGGAGGTCAGCCAGGGCGCCTTCCTCGATGACACCGAGCGTGCCGGGATAGGGATTCCGCGGACCGCTCCATGACAGCAGCTCGGCGTTGTTGACGGTTGCCTGCTTGAGGATCTCCGCAGGCGTGAACCACTTCAGGCGATTGGTCAGTTCAAACGCCTGCAGCTTCTTCGCCTCCATGCTCCCGACGAGGTCTGTTCCAATCGCGATCTTGACCTGGTATTTCTTCGCCAGGGTGAAAAGGGTGTCCAGCCCATCCTGGGCCGCTTTCTGCTTGGCCTTCTGATCATCCGTCCAGCCCGAGGGGGCGGGCTGGAGATAGACGCCGGTTTGTGTACTTAGAAACGCGCCTTTTTCAGCGATCATCTTCATCGTCGACTCGGAGAGCAGGTTCGCATGCTCGACCGACATGGCCCCGGCTTCCAAACCCTGCTGGGTGCCCGCGTCATTGTAGGAGTGAATGGCGACGTAGGTGTTCCAGCGCTTGGCTTCACCGACAACCGCCTTGAGCTCATCAAGTGAGTATTCAGTGATATCCAGGGGATCATACAGGCCGCTGACGGCCCCGCTGGTGAACGTCTTGAGGAAATGCGCGC
>JAHECW010000113.1 GCA_024641545.1 Acidobacteriota bacterium | reverse complement strand
GGGTGAGGGCGCCATCCGCCACTTGGGAGTCCCGTCCGCGTTCATGACCGGCAGCCCGGGTTTGGTCATGGCCGCCGTGAAGGCCGTGTACCAGAAGATCTGTTGGGCGATATTGCCCTGGCCGGGGACCGGACCCGCCTCGGAAAAGGTCATTCCGGCGGCCTCGGGCGGGGCGTACTTGCCCAGCCATTCGATGTACTTGGTGGTCGCGAAAACCGCGGCCGGACCATTGGTGGCGCCACCGCGTTCGACGCTCGAGCCGACCGGGTTGCAGCCTTCGACCCGGATTCCCCACTCGTCCACGGGTTTCCCGTTGGGTAGACCCGGGTCCCCGGCGCCCGCCATGACCAGCCAGGCATCGGTAAAACGCCAGCCCAACGAAGGGTCTTTCTTGCCGTAGTCCATGTGGCCGTAGATGCGGGTGCCGTCGATGGTCTTGACATCGTTGGTGAAGAAGTCGGCGATATCCTCGTAGGCCGACCAGTTGACCGGAACCCCCAACTCATAACCGTACTTGGCCTTGAACCGCTCCTTGAAATCGGCCCTCGAGAACCAGTCGGCGCGAAACCAGTAGAGGTTGGCGAACTGCTGATCCGGGAGTTGGTAGAGCTTGCCGTCCGGGGCGGTCGTGAAGCTGATGCCGATAAAGTCCTCGACATCGAGGGTCGGCAGCGTCACGTCCCGCCCTTCGCCGGCCATCCAGTCCGACAGCGGGACGACCTTGCCGTACCGGAAGTGGGTTCCGATGAGATCGGAGTCGTTGACCCAGGCGTCGTAGATGTTGCGGCCGGACTGCATCTGGGTCTGCAGCTTCTCGACCACATCGCCCTCCTGGATGAGATCGTGGGTGAGCTCGATCCCGGTCAGTTCGCTGAAGGCCTTTGCCAGGACCTTGGACTCGAAGACGTGGGTGTCGATGGTCTCGGAGACCACGTTGATCTTCATGCCCCGGTAGGGCTCGGCCGCCTTGATGAACCACTCGAGCTCGGCGCGCTGCTGTTCGCGGGTCAGGGTGGACGGCGAGAAGACATCGAGCCACGCGTCCATGGTGGAGGCCTGGGCGATGACGTCCGTCGCCGAGAGCCCGAGAGTGACCAGGATTGCGAGACCGATCCGAAGGGTGGCTGCCAGCATGGGTTCTCCTCACTTACCGAGGTGTTCGGCGCTCAATTCTGCCACAGCGGCGCGGTTTCTCCTTCGCGGCACCGAGGCTATGCCCACCGCATTGCGGCTAAAATCAGCACCACCGAGATCCCCAGCGCCCACCACAGGGGCAGACCCGTCGCGGCCATCCACGCGAGGTGGATGAAGGCGCCTCCCAGGAGTCCGATGAACAACCGGTCACCCCTGGTCGTCGCCATGGGCAGCAGACCGCGTCGTTCGACGCTCGGCGAGACGAGCTGCCAGACCGTCATCCCGATCAGCATCAGCGCGATGGCGCCGAAGAAGATCGCCGTGGGCAGCGTCCATGCCATCCAGTTCATCACCGCTCAGACCCTCCCCAGGGCAAAGCCCTTGGCGATGTGATTGCGGACAAACCAGATGACGAGCGCGCCCGGCAGAATGGTCAGCGTTCCGGCGGCGGCGAGGACTCCCCAATCCATCCCCGATGCGCTGACGGTGCGGGTCATGACGGCGGCGATCGGCTTGGCGTCGACCGATGTGAGAGTCCGGGCCAGCAGGAGCTCGACCCAGCTGAACATGAAACAGAAGAAGGCGGTGACACCGATCCCGGATCTGATCAGAGGGATGAAGATCGTCAGAAAGAAGCGCGGAAAGCTGTAGCCGTCGAGAAAGGCGGTCTCGTCGATCTCCTTCGGAACCCCCGCCATGAACCCCTCCAGGATCCACACCGAAAGCGGCACGTTGAAGAGGCAGTGGGCCAACGCCACCGCAATGTGGGTGTCGAAGAGACCGATGCTCGAGTAGAGCTGGAAAAAGGGCAGCAGAAAGACCGCGGGCGGAGCCATCCGGTTGGTCAGCAGCCAGAAGAAGAGGTGTTTGTCACCGACGAAGGTGTAGCGGGAAAATGCATACGCCGCCGGCAGCGCGACGGTCAGCGAAATCAGGGTGTTCAGCGTGACATAGATCATGGAGTTGACATAACCCATGTACCAGCTTGCATCGGTCAGGATGACCCGGTAGTTGTCGAGGGTGAAGTCCTGCGGGAAAAGGGTGAAGGCGCCCAGGATCTCCTCGTTGGTCTTGAACGACATGTTCAGGAGCCAGTAGAGCGGGAGCATCAGAAAGACCACGTATCCGATCAGAAGGAGATTCCGAGCCTTCACGGTCGCGGTCCCCTTCCAAGCTGCATCATGGTGGTGAAGAACAGCCAGCAGAAGAGCAGGATGATCAGAAAGTAGATCAACGAGAAGGCGGCTGCCGGACCGAGATCAAACTGACCGACTGCGAGCCTGGCCAGGCTCTGGCTGAGAAATGTGGTCGAGTTGCCGGGGCCGCCGCCGGTGAGGACAAAGGGCTCGCTGTAGATCATGAAACTGTCCATGAACCGCAGGAGGACCGAGATGAGAAGCACGTTTTTCAGTTTCGGCAGCTGGACAAAGCGGAACACCGCCCAATTCGAGGCGCCGTCGATCCGCGCGGCCTGGAAGTAGGCATCGGGGATCGCGCGCAGTCCGGAGAAACAGAGGAGGGCCACCAGCGATGTCCAGTGCCACACATCCATGACCAGCACCGTCGCCCATGCGTCGATCGGGTTTGCGGCGTAGTTGTAATCGATGCCGAGCCTGGTCACGAGCACCCCGCCGAGACCGATGTCGGCCCTACCGAAGATCTGCCAGATGGTCCCGACGACATTCCATGGAATGAGCAGGGGGAGCGCCAGAACCACCAGGGTCAACGATGCCCGCGCGCCCCTGCGCGGCATGGCCAATGCGATGGCGATGCCGAGCGGTATCTCGATCAGGAGAATCGCAAAGGAAAAGACGAACTGTCGCAACAGCGCCTGTTGCAGACCGTCGTCCCGGAGAATCTCCCGGTACCACTCCGACCCGACAAAGACCCGGGTGTCGGCGTCGAAGATGTCCTGCACCGAGTAGTTGACGACCGTCATCAGCGGGACGATGGCGCTGAAGGCGACCAGGACGAAGACCGGGACCACCAGGAACCAGGCACGGTTGTTCTCGATTTTTTTCATGTCCGGCTCTGCATCGGGTTCCGAACCAACCTCGAGTTCCGGTAGAGCAGGCTCCGTTCGGGAGGAAAGACCAGCCAGCCGGCGCCCTGCCGTACCTGGTCCTCCTCGGAGAGTCTCGCCTTGAGGGTGGTGCCGCCGGCGTTGACGGTGACGATCCTGGAGCTCCCCTGGTCCTCGACGTTGGTGATCTTCGCCGGCAGACCCTCATCCGGTTGATCGAAAACGAGCCGAAGAAACTCCGGTCGGACGCCCAGTTCCCAGCGATCGCCGGTGAGCCCGGCACACTCCGGCGTGTCGTCGGAGAGGCGGATCCGGTGCCCGTCCACCACCGCCCACCGCCCTTCCAAGGTGCAGGCCAGAAAATTCATCCCGGGGCTACCGACAAAATAACCGACAAAGGTGTGGGCGGGGTACTCGAAGAGCGCCTGCGGCGTGTCCACCTGGACGACCTCGCCCTCGTGCATCACCACCACCTTGTCGGCGAAGGTCAGAGCCTCGGTCTGGTCGTGGGTCACGTAGACGAGGGTCAGCCTGCTCGCTTTGTGGATCTCACCCAGCTTTCGCCGCAGCGAGTTCTTGAGATGGGGGTCGATGACGGTCAGTGGCTCGTCAAAGAGAATGGCCGAGACATCGGTGCGCACCAGTCCGCGACCCATGGCGATCTTCTGCCGGGTATCGGAGGTCAAGCCGTCCGGCCGATGATCCAGGTCGGCGGCGAGGTCCAGCATCTCCGCGATTTCTTCGACCCGGGCTCGGATTTCGGGTTCGGGGATCTTCCGATTGCGCAGCGGAAAGGCGAGGTTGTCGAAAACGGTCATGGTGTCGTAGACGACCGGAAACTGGAAGACCTGGGCGATGTTCCGCTCCTCGGTGGGGAGATCGGTCACATCCCGGCCGTCAAAAAGGACCTTGCCGGAGGTCGGCCGCAACAGCCCCGACATGAGGTTGAGCAGCGTCGTCTTGCCGCATCCCGACGGTCCGAGCAGCGCGTAGGCCTCACCGTCTCCCCAAACGAGATCCATGGGCTTGAGGGCGAAGTCCGCATCCCCGGTCGGTCGCTTGTGATAGGAGTGCGCAAGATCGGAGAGTTCGATGCGTGCCACGGGCGCCTCAGACCGACCGGCCGAAGGGGGCGCTGTCGGGAGCCGCGATCAACGCGCCCCCGAGATCAAAGGCAAACACGCGCTGTGGCTCGATGTAGACGCGGATCGGCTCATCGACACCGAGGGGGTGGACACCGTCCTGCCGGGAGACCCACGAGGACCCGCCGAACTCGAAATGGATGGAGGTCTCCGAACCGCTGATCTCGGCGAGTTCGACCCGGGCGCGGATTTCGATGTCGGTGGGACCGCGCCGCTTCATCGTCACGTGGTTGGGCCGCACGCCGAAGAGATAGCGGCCTTCGGACAGGCCGCGAAGGTGGTCCGGCGCGGCAACCCGGTCATCACCCAGCAGACCCATGGCGGCGCCCTCGACGACACCCTCGACCACGTTCATCGGCGGGTCGCCCACGAGCCGGGCCGCGCGTACGCTCCGAGGATGCCGGTAGACATGGGCGGCGGGCCCCTGTTGGAGAACCCGGCCCCGATCGACGAGGATGGTGTTTCCACCCAGGGCGAGAGCCTCCTGGGGTTCGGCGGTGGCGTAGACGACGATGGCGTCGGGTTGTGTCAGCAGCCGTCGAAGCTCGATGCGCAGCTCTTCCCGAAGCTTGAAATCCAGATTGACCAGCGGTTCATCCAGGAGCAGGAGCTCCGCACCCTTGGCCAGGGCCCGAGCCAGCGCGACTCGTTGCTGCTGGCCACCCGAAAGCTCGGCGGGAAGACGATCGAGAAGGTCTTCGAGGTGCATCATCTCCGCCACGAGCCGCACCCGTCGCTTGATCTCATCCGGTTCGACGCCGGCAACCTTGAGCGGTGAGGCGATGTTGTCGAAGACCGAGAAGTTGGGGTAGTTGACGAACTGCTGATAGACCATCGCCACACTGCGTCGGCGAACAGGCACCCTGGTCACATCGCTGCCGCGCACGACGATCCGGCCGCCGGACGGTCGATCGAGTCCCGCCATCAGGCGAAGCAGGGTGGTCTTGCCTGCTGCCGTCCTGCCGAGCAGCGTGTTGAAGCTCCCCGGTTCCAGGCGGAGATCGGTCGGATGGAGGTGGATCTCGCCGCCGACGGTCTTGCTGATGCTGTCTAAAACAAGTGACATTGCGGTCTTTCGGTTTGGAGAATCAGAAAACCAACGTCCCGGCCACGGCAGATGCGCCGGGTTCGAGACTAATACATCCCCGGTTGCGGCGCGATGCTGCGGGCCGCCGGTGCGGGTCGGGGCCGCCCCGCCCCCGACCCCTCACAGGAGCTTGTCGAGCCAGTCGCAGCGCTCGACACGCGCCTGAATCCTCGACACCGCGGTTGCGTAGCCTCGGCTGGAGACTCCCGGGTGCCAGGAGGACGGACGCGGGAGGCCGGCCGCGAGTTGGGCCGCCTGGTCGGCGTCGAGCTCGCCGGCGCGGACGCCGAAGTAGCGGCGGGAGGCGCTCTCGATGCCGTACACATCGGGTCCGAACTGGGCGACGTTGAGGTAGATCTCGAGGATTCGCCTTTTTGACAGGTGCTCCTCGAGCTGGCGCGTGAGCACGAGTTCACGCAGCTTCCGCAGCGGCGAACGCGACGGGGAAAGCCAGAGGTTCTTGGCCACCTGTTGGGTGATGGTCGAGGCCCCGCGAACCCGCTTGCCCTGCACCGCGTCCCGCGCCGCGATCCTGAGCTCGTGGGTGTCGAAGCCGTTGTGCGAGAAGAAGCTCATGTCCTCGGCCGCCACGACCGCCTTCTTGGCTTCCAGCGAGATTCGATCGTACGCGACCCAGCGCCACGCCACGTCGTCGCCCCGCGCCCGGGCCGCGTCGATGAAGGCGGTGGTCTCGGGGTTCTCGTCGGCGAGCGCCGCCACCCCGGGCCAGGTCAACACGAGCCACGCCGCAGCGGCGGCGGCCGCCGTCAGCCCCAACGCCAGCGGCCACAGCAACCACCGCCGGCAACCCCGTTTCCTCTTCGCCGCCACCGACCAAGTGTACAGCTCCGGGTGCGACGAGTGTCGCGAGGGCACCTCGATTCAACGAAGTGATTTCGAGGTACAGAGCCATCGCGCCATCGCAGGGTCGGATCGCAAAGATCGCGAAGACCATCCATCGCAAAGGGACGCACCGGGTTGTTTTCGCCGTGGAGTGCCCTGTGGGCGTCAACCTTGCGCGCGCCTGCAGCGTTGTCGCTGCCCCGGCCGCTGCCGCTGTCCCGGCCGCTGTCCCGGCTCCGGCCGCTGCCTCTGTCCCGGACGCTGGCGCTGCCCCGGACGCTGTCCCGGCTCCGGCCGCGGCCCTGATCGTTGATCCCGGACACACTCGATCCGGCGACAACGTGCCACAGTCAACAAGAAGACTCCCTACACCGGGTTGTCTCCGTCGCCGGGGAGGTGATGATGAAACACCGAATACTGATCGCGATCCTGCTCGCGGTTGCCGCCCTCGCCGGCGGAGCCCGCGTCTCAGCGGAGGTCTTCCAGATCACGCCGTCCGACAACCTCCAAACGGCGGTCAACGCCCTCGGCCCCGGCGACATCCTCCTCCTCGACAGCGGCGCCTACCTCCTGACGTCCCGATTTTCGATCCAGAAGACCGGCACCGCGAACGCGCCGATCACGATCCGGGCGACCCCGGGGGCGACCCCGGTGATCAGCTATGTCGACGGCGGCCAGAACGTGATCAATGTCGAGTACTCGGCCCACGTCCGGCTCATCGGCCTCGAGGTCACGGGCGGTTCACACGGCATCCGGATTCTCGACTCCGACGACATCACCGTCGACAGCTGCCACATCCACGACACCGCCGATGTCGGTTTGAGCGCCAACGTCCCGGGCGGCACCTACGAACGTCTGCGGCTCAGTCGAAACCACATCCACGACACCGGCGGCACCGGCGAGGGCATGTACCTCGGCTGCAACAGCGACGGCTGCCGGCTCCTGGCGGGAGTCATCGAGGGCAATTACATCCACCACACCAACGGCGCCGGGGTCACCCAGGGGGACGGCATCGAGCTCAAGGAGGGCAGCGCCGACAACGTCATCGCCGACAACGTCATCCACGACACCGGCTACCCGTGTCTCATCACCTATTCGGCGGTGGGCAACGGCGGGCCCAACACCATCGAGGGCAACCTGCTCTGGAACTGCGGCGACCACGCGATCCAGTCGGCGGCGGACGCCCGGATCCGCAACAACATCATTCTCGGCGCGGTCGTCGACGGGATCCGCTGCCAACCGCACCAGGCCGGGACGCCGTCGAACCTCGAGATCACCCACAACACGGTGCTGTCGCCGGGCGGCAACTCCATCCGGGTCTCGAGCATCACCGGGTCGGTGGTGGTTGCCAACAACGCGGTCTATGCCGCGGCCGGCCACGCCATCCAGGTCGACGGCGATCTGACCGGCGTCATCATCGCCGGCAACCGCGGCGAGGGATCGACGGTCGGCGTGGGCTCGGGATTCGACGGCAGCGGCAGTCTGGGCGTCGACCTCGTTGCGGCCAGCCACTCCGGTATCCTCCCGCAGGACGTCTTCCCGGCGGTCGGCTCGGGGCTGGTCGGCGCCGCCGGTTCCGCCTGGCGAGCGGTCGATGACTTCAACCTCGATCCCCGCGGCCCGGCCGACGACATCGGCGCCTACCGGGCGGCCGCCGGCGCCAACCCCGGTTGGACCCTCGCCGCCGGTTTCAAACCGTCGCGCTGGATCTTCGACAACGGCTTCGAACTCGGCTCCACGGTCGAGTGGAGCGCGATGTCCGGACCCTGAGGAACCCGCCCCGGGAGGAGGGGGCCCCGGAACCCGCTGCTGGTATTCTTCGTAAGAACGATCGAGGAGACCTCATGATCAAGACCTTCCGCGCGCTCAAATTCCTCTTTGTCGGGCCGATGATCCTCGCCCTGCTCTTCGTCATCAACTGGATGACCTCGCCCGGCGACTGGTGGGTCCAGTGGGCCGCGCTGGGCATCGGCATCGCCTGGGTCATCAGCCTGTTCCGGGTCATTTTCGCGATCATCGTCGCCGGCGGACTGGCCGCCCTCATCGTCGCGCTCAAGAACCGCACGGCGCCCATGGGACGCTGATCCGGGGTATCGCTCAGCGATCGGATTGACCCGGTTTCTTCAGTCGGCGACCGAAAGCTCCCGGATCTCGTCGAACCAGCGGGTGATGACCTCGATGTTGCCGCGCGGCGGGTTCTTGATCATCACGAAACCCTCGCCGTCGGGAAAGATGTCGTACTGGCGCGACCAGCGGTACTGCACGTAATCGCCCTCGAAGAGCGTTTTTCGTCCGCTGGCGCGGAAGCTCGGCGAGGTCTCGATGGAGACCGCGATCATCCGCATGCCTTCGAGGTAGTAGAGCGTCTTCCCGTCGGGCGCCCAGGTCGGGCTGTTGCCGCCCGAAATCGAGATCTTGAGCCGGGCTCCGGGCGTCGGGAACGACGTGACGTAGACCTCGTCGGCGCCGGAGTAGTTGGACACATAGGCGAGCCAGCCGCCGTCGCGGGAGACGACCGGCGCGAGCTCGTCGTCGGACCCTTCGAGCAGCGGTCGCAGCGACGAAGGATCGTTCGGATCGGGCCAGTAGCGGAGGTCCATCCCCTTGCCGGGGATCTCTTCGCGGATGACGAGCTCGCCCTTCCGGGTCCAATCGCCGGTGCGCAGATTGTTGTCGAAGTCGAGCACGAGCGCCTCGGGAAGACTGAGATCGACCGGTCTGCGGTAGATGTCAAAGGTCTTGTTGCGCGTCGACGAGAAGAAGAGTTCGCGTCCATCCGGGCTCCACAGCGGGTAGAACCCGCTCTCGGTCATCAAGGTCGGCGTGCGGGTGTCGAGATCGACCATCCAGATCGCACCCGAGTCGACCGAAACCATCAGTCGTCTGCCATCGGGTGAGACCCGCGGGTCGTTGAGGCTGGCAAAGGGCAGGCCGTCGGGCAGCAGCGACTCGACCTTGCCCTCCATGCTCACGGCCACGAGCGACTGGGTGACGCCGCGCGTATTGGGAAGGTAGACCACCGTGCCTTCGGCGGAGACGTCCATCTGGACCTCGCCCTGATCGACCCATGCACGATCGAGGACCGGCACCGGCGATCCGGTGAACTCGAGCGCATCGATATCGAATGGTGCGACAAAGACCTGCGCCGTCTGGGCGAAGAGCACGTGCCCGGTCGGCAGATACCGTGGATCGGTCCCCTGGACCCCGAGCTGTTTGAGGGTCCTTGTGCCGATATCGAAGGAAAAGAGCTCGCCCGATCTCCCGGGGCCCGACTGCGTGCTGCACAGCAGGACCTTCGCGCCGGGCAGGACGAACGGCTCGCCATAGCCCAGACCCTCTTTGACATCGTTTTCCAACAGCCGCTCGGGCTCGCCGCCGTCACCCGAGACCCGCCAGAGCTCGCCCTGGTGCGCGTAGTAGATCATGCCGTCCGGACCCCAATCGATGCCGTTCGGCGAGGACGGGAACTGGGCGAGGTGGATCGGCGGTCCACCGGTCGCCCGCACCTTGCTCAACCCGATCGCGTCGATAAAGGCGATCCAGTGGTCGTCGGGCGAGAACATCGGCGTCCGGCCGTTGGCGGTACCGACCAGGGGCCGCGGCTCGAAGTCGTCGATGCGGCGCAGGTAGAGCATGTCGTCGGCGCCCGACCCGCCTCGCGTGACGACGTTGCGTCCATCGGAGGAGATCGCAACCGAAACGCCGTCCCCCTGGCGGGTGTTTCCGCTGTTCGGCACCTCGAGGGCGAAGCGCCGGATCGGCTCGGCGGACTCGGGCTCGCCGCCCGGATTCCACAAAAGGCCGACCCCGGCGAGCGCGAACCCGACGGCCGCGGCCGGCCAGGCCAGACGCCCGGTCCACGATCTCGGAGCGGCAACCGGGGCGACCTCCGTCGATCGGCCTCCACCCGGTGAAGCGATCGTGTCCTGGAGCGCGATCCTCGCTTCACCGATGTCGCGAAGCCGGCGCATCCGATCGCGTTCCAGACAGCGCTCGATCAACCGGCGGAGCGATCCCGGCACGTCGTCCGAGTACGAGCCGAAATCGATCGGCGCTCGCAGCACATCCGCCAGCGTGTGCGAGATGGTCTCGCCGTCGAAGAGCCTCTTCCCGGTGATCATCTCGTGCAGGATCACCCCGAACGACCAGATGTCGCAGCGCTGGTCGGTGGGCTGCCCGGAGGCCTGCTCGGGACTCATGTAGGCGGCGGTTCCGAGGATCATTCCGGCGACGGTGCCCGCCGAGGTTATGGTTCGTGACCGTTCGGTGTCGCCGGCGAGAGCCGGCTCGAAGGCCTTGGCGAGGCCGAAGTCGAGGACCTTGACCGCGCCGTCGGGAGTCAGGCGTACGTTGGCCGGTTTGAGGTCCCGGTGGATCACCCCCCGTTCGTGCGCCGCCTCGAGCGCCTGGGCGATCTGCAGGGCGATGGGGAGCGCCTCGGCAATGGGGATCGGACCCCGTCCGATCCGGTCGGAGAGGTCTTCTCCTTCAACGAGTTCCATGACGAGGAAGGTGACCGCTCGTGCGGTCGGTCCTGAACTTTGAGCGACGAATCTCGAGATTTTCTCCGCACCCGCCCCGGCGTCCGGGCCGATTTCCGTTTCCGAGGCGATGCTCTCCAACCCGAAGAGCGTCGCAATGTTGGGATGATTCAGACTCGCCAGGACCTTGGCCTCGCGTTCGAAGCGAGCCAACCGTTCCGGATCCGTGGCGAACTCGGCAGGCAGAATCTTGAGGGCGACCTCACGGCCGAGCTTGGAGTCCTCGGCGCGCCAGACCTCTCCCATCCCGCCTTCGCCGAGCCGGGCCTTAATCTCGAAATGCGACAGTGTCTTTCCGATCATCTCGACTGCATCACCTTCCGGCCGTTGATCGGCCTCGGCCCGCTCCCGGTTCAGGGTCCCAGGGCTCGAGCTCGCTGCGGGACCGGGCCGTCCCGGTTTCAACCGCGAACCTGTCGATCGGTGGAAACCTCAGATCATAACCTCTTGAGACAATGTTTCATTTCTTGCCGCGTGCGGCTCCCGGCGATTCGTGAGGTAAGCTGAGCCCGCGGGTCGCGACCCGCTCGAGTCCGGAGGAGATGCCGAGGATGCACGACGTTCTGATCGAATTGGCGGTGGTCATGGCGGCGTCGGTGGGCGCCGCGATGCTGCTGCGTCGCCTGCACCTGCCGCCTGTTGTCGGGTTTCTCGTCGCCGGGGTCGTCGTCGGTCCGGGCGGTCTCGGTCTGGTCGCCGACCGCCACGTCATCGAAGGGGTGGCCGAGGTCGGGGTGATGCTGCTGCTCTTCACCGTCGGTCTCAAGATCAAGCTCGGTGAACTGTGGAGGATGCGGCCGCTGGTCTTCGGCTCGGGCACGGTTCAGATCCTGACGACCGGCGCCGCGGCGGCGGCCTTCGCCACGGCCCTCGGCAGCCCGCCCGCCGAGGCCGTGACCTGGGGAATGATCATCGCCCTCTCGTCCACGGCCCTGGTCCTGTGGCTGCTCGAAGACTCCGGCAAGACCTCGAGCGCCCACGGCCGGGCCATGATCGGCGTCCTGCTGATGCAGGATCTCGCGGTGGTCCCCATCATGCTGGCTCTTCCGCTTCTTGCCGGTCAGGGCGGCAACCCGGCCGAGATTTCCTGGTTTCTTTTCCGCGCGGTCGGCGTCATCGCCCTGACGGTGGTCGGCGCGAGGGTCCTCTTTCCGGCCCTGGCGGCCCGCGTGGTGGCGGCCGGAAGCCGCGAGCTCTTCACCCTGACCACGGTGCTGGTGGCGGTCGGCACCGCCCTCGTCTTCGGCCACTTCGGCCTCTCGATGGCCCTCGGGGCCTTCCTCGCCGGGATGGTGGTGTCGGAGTCGAAGTACGTCAGCCGGATGGTCGACGAGATCACACCGTTGCGCGATGTCTTCAACAGCCTCTTCTTCGTCTCCCTCGGTATGCTGGTGGACCCCATGGTGTGGATCTCGAGCCCGGTGGTCAGCGCCGTCCTGGTCGCCTCGATCGTCATCGGGAAAACCGCGTTGGCGGGCGCCGCCGTCTGGCCCGCGGTCCGGGATGTCAAAGTCGCGGCGGCCGCCGGGCTCGGGCTGGCCCAGATCGGCGAGTTCTCGCTGGTCGTCGCTGCCGAGGCGGGCCGCCTCGAGCTCATCGATGCTCCCGCGAACGATCTCTTTCTCGCCATCGCGGTGCCGACCATGATCCTCACCCCCGGTCTGACCGCGCTCGCCCATCGCCTCGCCGGCCGCGCCGGGTGCGACGTGCCCGAGGTCGATCTCCGTGACCATCTCGTCATCGTCGGTTACGGCGTCAACGGCCGCAACGTCCACCAGGCGCTGGCGTCACTCGCGGTTCCTCACGTGCTGGTGGATCTCAACCCGCACACCGTCCGCGAGCTCCAGGAGGCCGGCGAACACGCCGTCTACGGCAATGCCGAACAGGATGCGGTTTTGCGGGCGGCCGGCGTCAACCGGGCGCGCGGCGTGATCATCGCCATTCCCGATGCCGCAAGCACTCGGGAGGTGGTTGCAACCTCCCGCCGACTCGCCCCCGGGGCGACCATTGTCGCCCGGACCCGTTACGTCCAGGAGGTGGAGCCCCTCGAGGCCCTCGGCGCCGATCAGGTGATCCCCGAGGAGTTCGAGACCTCGCTCGAGCTGGTGGGACGAGTGCTCGAGATGTACGGCGCGCCCCCGTCCATGATCCTCGATCAGAAGACCGCGCTGAGGCGCCGGCACTACGGTGTGCTGCGATCGAGCGACGTGGCCGAGACCTCGTCCCCGAACTTCAGTGAGCTTCGCCATCATGTCCGCCTCGCGGAGGTGGAGATCGCTTCCGGCGCGCCCGCCGCCGGAAAGACGCTGCGCGAGCTTGACCTGCGTCGCGCCACCGGCGCAACCGTTCTCGCAGTCCGGCGCGGAAGCGGAGTCCAGGCAAATCCTCCGGCCGATACCACCCTCGAATCCGGCGACCGTCTGGTCGTCATGGCCGACGGCGAGTGTGAGAGAAAGGCGCGGGAGTTCCTCCACGCCGCGGGCCATGCGACGCCACCGAACTGAATTTTCGCAGCCGTTCGAAGCCGCCGATCTCGGGAAATGAACGACAAAGGCGGCCCCGAAGGGCCGCCGGGTTCGCATCGCGGGATGCGGGTCAGAAGTTGAACTGGACGCTTCCGAAGATGTAGCGACCGGCGGGGTCGTAGATTCCGTACATGTTGATTCCGTTGTCGTCGGCCATATTCGGCGCCAGCGGCGGCTCTTCGTCGAGGATATTGTTGATACCGAGGGTGAACTTGAGGCCGTTGCGGAGGGTGTAGGACGCCGCAAGGTCGAAGTAGTTGAAGGCGTCGATCTTGTCGATGTCGTTGACGATCCAGAGCTCGTGGTTGCCAGGATTGGCAAGGTCGGCGTCGGGGCTGAAGTCGTCGTTAATGACCTCGCCGACATAACGCCACGCCAATGAAACGTTCAGGCGGAAGTTGGTTTCCCAGGTGGCGCGGAAGCGGTGCCGCCAATCGGGGATGGGCTGAAAGCACTGGAAGCCGAAGTAGCCGGCGCAGTCGTAGTCCACCAACGGGTTGCTGAACTGGTTCTTGAGCACATAGCTGCCCATGAGGTCCATGGCCAGGTAGCCGGAGTTGCCGAGACCGAGGAGGTAGTTGGCGTTGAGGTCGACACCTTCGGCCTGGAGTCGACCGATGTTGCTGTTGGCGGTGAAGGTGTAACCGGCCTGGGTCGCCCAAAGGGTTCCCTGGTTGTCACGAACGATGAGCGAGCACAGGGTCGGGTCACCGGTGAGGGCGCAGGTCTGGATGACGTCATCGGCGCCGAGGGAACCGATCAGTTCGACGATGTCGATGCTGTAGTAGTCGAGGGTGACGGACAGACCGCGGATGGACTGCGGCGTCCACACCAGGCCGGCGGTGTAGGTGTCGGCCGTCTCGGGATCGAGGAGCGGGTTGCCGCCCTCGAGGGTGTTGTACTGACCGGCCGGGCTCGGCGCGATGTTCCCGTACTGGCCGGGGAGCACGCCGGTGTTGGCGCACTGCGCTTCAGTGGCCGTCGGGTTGGGGCCGGAGCAGATGTCCGTCGAACCGCTCAGGTTGAAGCCCTGCACCCGGAAGAGTTCCGCGAGGTTGGCGGCGCGGACGGCGCGGTTGTAGCCGCCGCGGAGACGCCAGCTCTGGGTCGGGGCGTAGCTCGCCTGGATCTTGTAAGCGCTGACGCCGCCTGAAGTGCTGTAGTCGGAATAGCGGTAGCCGAGCTCGAGGGAGAGGTCCTGGGCACCCTTGACGTCCTGGACGAGGGGAATGAGGAACTCGACAAAGAGCTCCTTGACGTTCAGTCGACCCATGATCGGCTCGGTGTCGCCGCCTTGACCGGCGGCGCCGCCAGTGCGATAGACCTCATCAGGGGTGCTCTTGATGTACTCTTCGCGATACTCGGCGCCGATGGCCATCTGGACGCCTTCGCTCGCGGACGGGAGGGCGATGCCGTAGTTCTCCCAGTCCGAAGTGAAGGTGAGGTTGAAGACATCGATCGACGTCACCGCATAGGACACCGCGACGGTGGTAATGTAGTCGATGGCTTCCTGGGTCACGCCATTGTGGTAGTCGTCGACCACCATCCCGGTGCCGTTGTTGGTGAAGATGTTCCAGGGCACGCAGCCGTTGCCGGTGTCGTTGCGGCAGACCCACTCACCGGTGTCGGGATCCTCGATGATGTCGAGGGCGTTGCCGATGCGGGTGACGTTGAGGTCGTTGTTGTACGAGTTGTACGAGTTGCTCTGACCCTTCAGGTAGTAGAAATCGTATTTCCACTCGTCATTGATCTCACCACGGACGCCACCCAGCATGCGGATGTTGGCGCGGCCGAGTTCGTTGGACCGACCGGCGCCCTCGACGTTGCGGCGGAGGATCCACATACCGGCTTGATCGGTCGGTTCATAGCCGGTGCCGGCACCGCAAATGAGCTCGTGCTGTTGTGCGCTCAGCATCGGGTTGTCGCAGTTGATCTGGGTGTAATTGTTGAAGTTGCCCGACGGCGCGATCTGCGCGTCGGTGTTGTTGTTCATGTACATGACTTCCATGTACACGTCGAATTGCTTGTTGATCTCGTAGTTGGCGAAGGCGCCGGCGTTCCACTTCGTGTCCGGCCGCTGGATGAAGTTGTAGGGAGCGTAGTTGAAGACCGGAAAGCCGGGAACCAATTGGTCGCCGTTGGCGCCGCCGATGGTGTGGTCACCCTGGGAACTGCCGTCGGCTCTGAACGGACGGAAGCGCCCCATGGGGCTCGTCGAGGAACCACCGCAGTACGGACCGTCGGTGTCGGCGTCGACGAAGCAGTTGAGATAGTCGCGCATGCCCTTGGTGAGCGCATCGATCTTGCGGTAGTCGAGGTAGACCGATGCATGGCCCTTGCCGTCGGCGAACTTGCCGCCGAGGGCGACGTTCGCGTTGATCGCCTCGCCGTCCCAGGTCGAACCGGTCGGCACGTCGAAACCGGCGTCCTGGTTGATCTGCTGGGCCAGCTTGTTGTTGTTGTCGTGGTTGTACCCGGAGTACTGCACACCGCCGCGGACGCCCTCGAAATCGGTGTCCATGACGAAGTTGACCACGCCGGCCATGGCGTCGGAACCGTAGGTCGTCGACGCGCCGCCGGTCAGGACGTCCACGCGCTTGATGAGCGGCGCGGGGACGGTGTTGAGATCGGGTGCGTACGAGAAGCCGGTTCCACTGCCCGGGGGCAGCCGACGGCCGTTGATGAGCACGAGGGTGCGGACCGTACCGAGCTGACGCAGGGCGATGGTGGCCGTGCCCGAGGCGCCGTTGGAGACCGTCGAGTTCTGCCCGGCGAACGCCTGCGGCATGGTTGTCACGAGGTCCTCGATGCGGACCGTTCCCGAGTAGGTGAGCTCGGCGGGAATTTCCATGACCGTGACCGGGCTCAGCGCCGTCAGGTCGGCGCGCGGAATGAGCGAACCGGTGACGGTCACCTCACCCTCGAACGAGCGTTCCATGGCCTGTTCGATGAGGGCCTGCTGCTCTTCGGGCGTCAGCTCGGCGTCCTCCTGTGCGACGACGGGCGAGACGAGGCACGCGACCGCAATGATGGTTGCGAAAAGAAAAGACCGGGACCGTGCGACACGGAACGCGCTTCTCTCCTCGGTTCTGACTGGTGAATGCATCTCCGTTCCTCCTCAGTGGATTCGATGAGAATCCAGGCATCTCGGGAGCCGACCGGAGGACATCTCCGCCCATCGAAGAAATCCAATTAAATGAGCCATTCCATGCCGACCTCCTTATTTCGGCGTCGATGGCTTATCGAACGTCCGGTCGATCTCAGTCCTGGTTCTTCATCCAAGGCCACATTACGTCCAAAGTGGATCGGGAGTTGTTACCAAATTGCAAAATGTATTTTGAGATTACATCTTTCACAATTGAGTCGTAGAATTTCACACCTGTGACATTCTTGCCTGGGAGCCTCCCTGAAGATGACCACAACCGTCAGCTTCCCCCGAACGCGCCCGAGGACCGGAGCGGCGTCGCACAGACGGCGGCCGACCGCGGCCGGGACCGGTCAACTCTGACCGAGCTGCAGATTGACAACCGACAGCCGACGGCTGCCGGAGGAAGACGGACTACTCCTCGGTTTCGCCTTCCGGCCGCGTGCGCCACCGCCGGTGCATCCACACCCACTGCTCGGGCCACGCCCGGACCTGCCACTCGGCCGCGGCGGTGGCCGC
>JAHECW010000112.1 GCA_024641545.1 Acidobacteriota bacterium | reverse complement strand
ACATGCGGAAAGGCTTTCTTCCGTGACGGACCGGAAACGTCATTGTACGTCAGTTCCGCTGAGAGTCCAGCCCATGCCCTCGAGGGACGAGAAAGATCCCCCGATCTGATTTCCCTCGCCGATTGCCCGTGCTACGGTTCGCAGGTGGGACGGAGTATCAGTCACAGCAAAGGGATGGATCTGCTCGGCGGCGAACGCCGGCGGATCGATCTTCCGAGCAAGGGCCGGCTCAAGGTCGGCGTCGGTTACCCGAACCGCTATCACGTCGCCCTCTCCTCCCTCGCCTACCAGTGGGTGGTGGAGCTTGCCGCGGGCGTCGAGGACATCGCCGTGTCGCGCTTCTTCGCCCCACCGGACTGCCTCGGACGATCCCTCGAGGATGACGCCCCGCTCGCGTCCCTCGATGTTCTCGCGTGGTCGTGTTCATTCGAACTCGACGCGGTCAACCTCCTTGGCACCCTCGATGCCGCCGGCATCGCCCGCCGCAGGCGGGATCGTTCGACCCGGGATCCCTTGGTCGTCGTCGGCGGAGCCGTGGCATCGATCAATCCCCTGCCCCTGAGCCCCGCCGTCGATGTGTTCGTCCTCGGCGCGGCGGAGCTGCTCTGGCCGCAGCTTCTCGAGCTCGCCAGGGACCAGCCCGACCGCGGTCGCCTGCTCGCCGAGCTGGCCGCCCGGGATGGCTACTTCGTACCAAACCACCATCTCGACGGCGAGGGCCGCCCGTTCGGGCGTCTCCGGCGGGTCGAGAAACGCGATTCCGAGATGAGCGACCCGGCGATGGTGCCGAGTTCATACATGGTCACCCCGAACACGGAGTATCGCAATCGCGGCCTGATCGAAATGTCCCGGGGATGCCCGGAGAAATGCCGCTATTGCTGGGTGAGCTACAACTACGGCAAGCTCCGCTGCTACCCGGCCGAAGCCATCCTCGATCGCGTCCGGGGTCTGACGGACCTCACCGACCGGGTGGGATTCGTTGCCACCGCGGTCGGCGATCACCCCGAGCTTCCCCGGATTCTCGGCGAGAGCCGCGAACTCGGATTCAACGTCGCTCTGTCATCGCTCCGGATCCCGGCGATGGTTCCTGAAGTCCTTCAGCCGCTGGCCGATTCGGGTGCACGATCGGTGACCATCGCACCGGAGACCGGTTCTGACGAGCTCCGTGCGAAACTCAAGAAACCGATCACCAACGACCGCATCCTCGAGGCGGTCGAGACCGCCCAGACGTGCGGCATCTCGAGCCTGAAGATGTACTTCATCGTCGGGCTGCCCGGCGAAACCGACGACGATCTCGAGGCCATCGGCGGTCTCCTCCGCGAAACCCGGGCGATCATGCTCGGCCACGGCCGCGATCGGGGTCGGATGGGAACGCTGCACGCCGGCTGCAGCGTGCTCGTTCCCAAACCCTACACGCCGTACTCGAAGGCGCCGGTGCTCTCGCGACCCGAGTACCGGCGACGGATGACGCTGATCGAACGGGAGCTCAAATCCATCGACAACCTCAAATTCGACCGGCCGTCCTACCGCGAGGCTCTCTGGCAAGCCATCCTCAGTCGCGGTGACGCGGGAACCTTCGATCTCATCGAAGAACTCGCCGATCACGCGAGCCTCGGCCGGCTTCTCAGCGACCACAAACACACCGCGGTGCGCCGTGCGATCGAACCCGTCGACGGGGAACCGCCGTGGCAGTTCATCACGTCCGCGCCGACGACGCGGTCGCCGCCGCCAGTCGGCTGAGCTCTCGTTTTCGGCTGGTCGCCCGTCACTCCACGGGTCGCGGCGGCGCCGGTTTGCGAAGCGCTTTCGGTTCGATGAGAACCGGAATGATGAGCTGGGGCTGGGCCGCGTCATCGGTGGTGAGCACCAGGCTCTCCAACACCCGGTTGGCGAGGGAACCCGGCAGGACGTCGTCCTGGAGCATCACCGCCACGGAGTGAACCTGCTGTTTGGTGTCGCCATCGGCCATCGTCGCGCGGAAGAGCTGGGGATTCGACGGCGTCATGCCGGTTACCTTGAACTCCCCTTTGAGATTGTGCTGTACGCGGGCGAGCATCGTTCGACCCGAGGTGTTCCCCTCCTGGAGAAGGAGCCGAACCTGATTGGGACGAACCTCGATCGCCGGTCGAACTCGAAGCGAATAGCTCACATCGAGGACTTCGGAATCGGGATGGTTGGTCCTGATCTTGAACCTGCCGCTCGCCTCGGCATCAGCGACACCGGGCGCCAGCGACGCGACGAGAAGGATGTCCCCGGGCACCGCCTGGTCGCGTCCGATCTGAACGGCTTCGCTCACCGGTTTGGCCGTGATCACGAGCCGTTCCTCGGTGTTCTCGACCCCGACGATCTTGAGCTCCTCGCCATCAAAACGGCGAATGATCAGGCTCGCGGTCGGCTCATCCCCGACCACCCCGTTGAGGGTCAGCTGCGCGCGCGGGAGGACCGCCACCGCAGGAACCGATTTGAAGGTCATGTTCAACGTCAGGCGTTCGGCGCCCGGTGCGTCCGTCGTCACCCCGATGCTCTTGGCAACCGGACCGCTCTGCGTCGTCGTCGTCTTGATCTTTGCTGTCAACTTTCCCGTGCCGCCGGCCGGGATCACCGAGTCGAACTCGGTCACGGTGCAGCCTCAAGAGGGTTTGGCTTTGATGATCTTGACATCTGTCGGTCCGTCGTTGCGGAAGACGAAGGTCGCCACCGCCTCGCTGCCGGCCTTGATCTCGCCGATGTCGATGCTCGGGTTCTCTACCGAAAAGGTCGGCCCGGTCGCCTGGGCGTCGACATGATCGGCGGCGGCGAACATGACCGCGCACAGCACTACGAGGATTACAACAGCCTGCTTCATCAATACCTCCCCACGAGACTCACACCGCGCCCGCCGCCGAATCCGTGGCGCGATCGACGGCGCGGAAGGACTGCGGATCCGCGACCGGATACTCTCCCGTCACGAGTCAGAGGATTGTACTCGTGCCCGGTCCTGGATTTGCCGATTCTTTACACCGCCGACCGGACGAGCTCGACCTCGTGCCGGACGCCGCCGTCGGTGCCGATCACCGTGCACCTGATCGGCACCTGCCGCAACGCCCGCTTCCGCGCCTCGTCCACCAACCGGACGAGACCGCCGCAGCACGGCACTTCCATGACCATGACGTGGATCGACGCGATCTCCGCGGTGTCGATCATGGCGACGAGCTTTTCCAGATAGATCTCCTGATTGTGGTCGAGCTTCGGGCAGGCGATGGCCAGCGAATGACCGGCGAGATAGCGTTGGTGGAAGTCCGCCACCGCAAACGGCACACAGTCCGCCGCCAAAAGGACGTCGGCGCCCTGGAAAAACGGAGCTGTCGGCGGCACGAGGTGGAGCTGAATCGGCCAGTGGGCGAGCTGCGACGCCGCCAGGGTCGACTCGCCGCCGGGGTTGACCGGCGCCGGTCGGAGCGTCTGCGCCCGCGACCCGGGGCATCCCCCACCGCCACCGGCCATGACCGGGTTCACGATCTTCAACGGCCGAGTGACCGGGACCGGCTTTTGGCCCCCGCCGATCTCGGCGAGATGCACGGCCACTGCGCGCTCGTCAAACCCGTCCGCATCGCGCTCGATGATCTTGATGGCGCCCACGTGGCAGTCACCGATGCAGGCTCCGAGTCCGTCGCAGTAACTGTCGCTGATCAGCTTGGCCTTGCCGTCGATGAGCTGGATGGCCCCCTCAGCGCAGGCCGAGACGCAATCACCGCAACCGTCGCAGAGATCCTCGTCGATCTCGATGATCTGCCGAACTGCCATGGCGTCCTCCTTCACGATCCGCGCTCAGTCTCGCTCTCCCTCGCCAACGCGTCCTTGACGAGAATCAATCCCGGAACGTCGGCAGGTGAACCAACCCGCGGACTTGAGTTCTTCGGGGCATCGATACCACGTGTTGAAATACGAAGGCCACCAAGAACCACAAAGCTGGCACAAAGATCGTCTTGACTCATCACAGGGTTGTCCGCTCCGTGAAGATCGGAGAGGGCCCGGGTCACTATCGCGATCCTTCGTGAACCTCCGGGGGTCTTTGTGGTCTTTGTGTTTCAAATGGGCGAGCGACGGGCTTGCCGAAGACCAGGCTTCCTCGATCCTCGACGTTTGACTCAGCCGGCGAGCCTGGGCCAGACATGCCCTTGGGCCATGACGGCGACCCGCTCCGAGATTCCCTGCGCCCGCCAACGATCGGCGATTCCGTCGAGGTCATCTACCGGGATGAACCCGAGGCGACCTGCAACCTCCGGATCCAACGCCGATTTCAGAAACACCCGGTGGTTGGCCGTCTTCTCCACGATTCGGAGGATAGTGTGACCGTACTGGACATACCGCCCTTCGAGGCGATCGAGGATCGAGGCCGGCCGCGGATCGGCGAGAAACGGCGCCACCGCCGGAGACCCGGGGCCGTCTCCGAGCTCGGCGACAAAGACCACCTCGGCGCCGGGTTTGGCGAAGCGGCACGCGGCGTCGAGCCCCTTGTGGGCCTGGATCAGCGTCGAGTCCCCCGGACGGCCGCCACCGCAGGCAACGATGTGACCGAATCCCTCGGATGGGATCTCATACCAGTGGCGAACCCTCTCCGCCGCGGCTTCGAACGCCTTTCGCCAGGAACCCGCGCCGGCCCAGGCGATCCCGCCACTCCGCCCGGGGACCAGACAGACGGCGAATTCGGGTGGCCTGAGGTCCGCCGCCGTGGCGATCTCCTTTGCCACCGGATTGCCGTCGAGCACTCCAGGTTCGCACCCCGGGTCCCGTTCGAGCCCTGCTCCGGTGCGGCGCAGGACCAGCGAGTGGTTTGCCTGGATCTCGTCGTGGCCCGCGATCCCGGGGAAGATCATTTTCGGTCCGCCGCCGAAGCCGGCGAAATAGTGGTGTCGAACCGCTCCCACGGTGATCAGCAGGTCAGTTTCCGCCGCCTCGCGGTCGAGGTTGAGGGGGATCCCGGGACGAAGCTCACCGACCTCGACCAGATCGGCTGATTCCCGGCTCGAATGCTGTCGGAATCCAACTCCGAGGGGCAGCTTCCCGAGGAGCTCCTCGACCTCGTTCCCCGGCGCCGGCGGGTGGGTGCCGCAGGCGACGAGTATCGTGATGCGATCGGCCCCGATTCCGGCAGCAAGACAACGGTCGAGAATCACCGGAAGGACACCCGGCAGGCTCGCCCTCCGGGTCGCGTCGGGAACCACGATCACCGCGTTCCGGCCCTTCGCCGCGAGGTCTCGCAGCGGCTGCCCGTCGATCGGGTAATCAACCGCCCTCGACACCAATCGCCCGAGATCCGGCGCCCCCTGCGGCGCAAGAGGTTGAAGCGGCCGCACCTTGAGGCCTCGAAGGTCGAATGCGACGTTGTCGGAGCCGTAGGGGAGCTTGACGATCACCGAATCACGATACCATCGTGCGATGGCACCTGGAGAAAACAAGATGCTCTCACCAGAAGAACGAAACTGGTTGCTCGATCTGGCCCGCTCGACGATCGCCGCACGGTTGCGGAATCGCGAGCTCGCGGACGATCCACCGGCGCCGGGTCCCCTGACCGAGATCCGCGGCGCGTTCGTCACGCTCACCATCGGCGGCGCGCTCCGCGGCTGCATCGGCCATGTCATCGGCGCCGAACCACTGTGGCTTTCGGTTCGATCCAATGCGGTCAGCGCCGCGTTCCGAGATCCCCGATTTCCGCCGTTGTCGGACTCGGAGCTTCCGGCCGCCGAGATCGAAATCTCCGCCCTGACTCCCCTCCGGCCGGTCTCGGGTCCGGACGAGATCGTCATCGGCAGGGATGGACTCTTCATCGAACGAGGATCGCACCGCGGCCTGCTCCTACCCCAGGTGGCGGAGCGTTACGGCTGGTCGCCCGAGGAGTTTCTCGACCAGACCTGCCGCAAAGCGGGAATGCCATCCGGGTGCTGGCGCATGGACGATGCGAAGATCGAGGCCTTTTCCGCGGAGGTCTTCGGGGAATCGTGAGCCGTGAGCCGCGAATCGGAATCGCCGGGCCTTCCCGAGCCGCAGGGATCGGTCGTGGCTGCCGCGAAGCACTGTACGCCGAGGTCCAACGCGGATTTCACGACTCGTTGAGGGTTCCGGTGACCCGGACCCGCCTCACGAAGACTCCGCACCGATCCGCAAGACCCGCCGCTCGTAGTCCTCGATGGACCCGTAGCTTCGGGTCGAGGGTGCGCGAACGGTCGCCTGATCCGGCAGAGCGACCGCTCCCGAGCCGGTCAGAAGAGCGTCCACCAGGCTGAGAAAAGCCGTCATGGCGTGATCGCCTCCGACCAGATCTCGCGGATCGAACGAGGTGCTGCGAAACCTGAGAATGCGCAGATCGGTGGTTTCGGCCGAGGGCGGATCGAGCAGCAGATCGACGATGAGGAACCTGCGCTCTCCCTCCCCGGCCACCGCCCCCACCGCGACCGCTTCGACCAGGTTCAGGTCGAGGCGCCGGCCCCGCTGCCCGACATCGAATCCGAGATACCGACCCTCGAGAGAACGGGGCACCACTTCCACGAGCCGAATTCGTTCCGGAGGAAGCAACCGCGCGGAAGGACTCGAGGCCGCCTCCATCTCCAACCGATCGACCAGCGGCGTGTCCGGTTCGCCGGCGCCGAACCCGCCCGATGGCGCCGGATCGAGGACGATCGGTTCGGGCCCGTCCGAATCGGCGGCGGCCGCCCCGGTTTTCGCCGCAAGACGGCGGTCGACGCCGAACATCCCCATCAGGAACGCGATCGCCATCCCGAAAATGAACCCCCAGACATGCGCCCAGTGGGCGACTCCCCCACCCCCGTCACCTCCGCTCATGACGTCCATGGTCCGTCCGGAGACGACCTCCATGACCAGCCACAGCGGCAGCATCAACCACGCCGGGGCCTCGAACGTCCCCCAGATGATGAAGAACCAGTAGAAGAAACGGATTTTCGACGTTCCGAAACAGATCAGAAACGCGCCCATGACCCCGGCGATGGATCCCGACGCCCCGACGAGAGGAAGGTTGAGATCGGGGTACCGAAACGCCCAGAAGAGAGCGGCCACCGCACCCGCACTGAGGTAGAAGCCGAGGAAGACCGGCCGCCCCCACCGGTCCTCGACATGCGGCGCGGCGAGATAGAGGAAGAGCAGATTCCCGAACAGGTGCGCCCATCCCCCGTGGAGGAACTGGTAGGTCAAGAGGCTCACGGCGGACAATTCGACCGGGACCACGCCGAAGCGATACTGGGGAGAGGCGCGGTACGCGGCCCAGAACCGCGCGGTGAGTTCGTCGAACTCCTCCTGGGTTGTCGCCTGCCGGCGACCGGCCGCGGCCGCGGCCGCGGCCAGCGATTCGAAGAACACGTCGCGCTGGTTTTCGTCCACGCCCAGGCGGCGGAGGAGAAGACCCTCGGTTTGCGGGTCCAGGGCGAGCCCCGGCTGGGCGAGGTAGGTTTCGGCGATCTCGGAAAAGGCCTCCTCGGCTTGCCGCGCAGATCGATTCGAGGCGCCCGAGGTCAGCAGGAAGACCGCAAGACAGGCGACGACGATCCCGATGGTGATCCAGGGCAGTCCTTGCACTCTCCTGGTTTCGTGCCCGTAAGGGATGATCATCCGAGCTATTATAGTCGGCGGCATGCCGGTGGCGTCTCTCATTCTCGTCGAACCATCCCAGGCCGGAAACCTCGGGGCCGCTTTCCGCGTGGCCGCCAACTTCGGCGTGCCGCGAGTCGATCTGGTCAGGCCTTTGGTCGGCGTCGACGACGACGAGGTCGAGCGCTGGTCGTGCGGGGCGCTCTCCCACCTCGACGTCCGCGCCTGGGACAGCTTCGATTCCGCGGTCGCCGATTACCGGACCCTCGCCGCCACGGCCTCGGCCCGCGGCCGCGGATGCCTTCCCGTCGTGACGCCCGCCGAAGGCGCCGCTCACCTGGCGCGACGGGGTCTCGACGATGCCGCGTTGGTCTTCGGCAACGAGACCCGCGGGTTGAGTCGAAGCCACCTCGATCGCGCCGACCTGGTGATCCGAATCCCCACCGCGGCGAACTTCCCGGTACTCAATCTCACCCAGGCCGTCGCCATCCTCTTGAGCTACCTCACGCTGCAGGTCGAACCGCCGGAGAACAGCGCGCCGCTCCCGGCCACCGAGACCAAGGTGGACGGCCTCATGCGGCACCTCGAGGTCGCGCTCGCCGATATCGGATTCGCCGATCCGAACAACCCCGAGCGGATCATCAGAAAGCTCCGGCGGCTCTTCGGCCGCGCCGGGATCACCGACAACGAGGTCAAGATCGTCCGCGGCATCTGTCGCCAGATGCAGTGGGCGGCCGGGACCGACCCCGAGATCGTCGCCACCGCCAAGGGCCCCCGCGTTCCGTCTGAGGACGACGACGGTGAGTCGTAGGTTCTGAGGCGCGTCCTCGGTTCGGGAGCGCTCGGCGACTTCGTGACCCTTCGTGGTCTCTGTGTTTCAAACACAACGTTAAAGCTGCGCGAGGTGCGATACGAAGTCGACCGAGGTTCCGGATTCCCCGACCCCCGTTTCAGCGCCGTCGAACCTCCGCCCTCAATCGGTCCGCGAGCCCGAGCAGCCTCGGGTCGGTCGGAAACCGGTCAAGGGCATCCGACAGCGTCACCGTTGCGTCCATGAACTGTCTCTGTCGGAGGTGGAACTCCACCAGCGCAGCGGCCAGGCTGGGGTTGCTCGGGTCGGCGGTCCTCGCGCGCTCGAGGGCAAGACGAGCGTCATCCGGTTGCCCGGCCTTCTCGGCGATTCGGGCGACCGACATGAGCAGAGGGACATCGGTGGGGTTCATTCCCCACGCCCGCCGGAGATGTTCGAGAGCCTCATCGACATTTCCCCGACGCTCCGCCAGCCCGGCGAGAACCCGATAGGGCGCCGCAGACCGCGGATCGTAGGTCAGCGCCATGTCCGCGGCCTCGACCGCGCCCTCGACATCACCCTGGCGGTCACGGACGGCTGCCATCACCGACCAGGTCTCCGCGAGAAGCGAGGCCGGAAGGCTGTTTCGACCCGCGAGATGGTTGAGACGATCCTCGGCGTCGGCGGTGAAGCCATCGTCGAGGTCCCAGCGAGCGAGCTCGAGGACGATCCGGGGGTCCGTCGCCTCCTTCTCGAGGGCGTCCCTCCCGATGCCGGCCTGGTCCCGCAGTCGATACTCCCTGGCGAGGGCGATCAGTCCCTCGCTCCGCGCCCGTGGATAGTATTTCAACCGCCGTTCGAGGCCCTCGATTCTGACCCAGGCCATCTCCTCGGGCGTCAAATCCATCCTCAGCGGACCCTCTCGCGGTCCGAGCCCGGCGGAGGTCGCCAGGTGATCGAGGGCACTGGCGTTCTCCCCCCGCGCCCGTTCGCTCAGGGCCATCAACCAGTGGAGTTCCGGCGATGTCGGGTCGCGGACAATGGCGGCCTCCAGGTCCTCCATCGCGCGGTCCATGGAACCTTCAATGAGTTCCGCCCGCGCACGGTTGACATACCCGATCGGGTCGGCGGGCAACCAGCGCAGCTGGCCGCGGCTCAGCGCACCCAGCGCCGGCACAACCAGGTCATCCCGAGCCCGACCCAACTCGCGCGCCGGCAATCTCCGCGACCGCCGCACCGCCGACGGCAGCCGCAGTCCCTCGGCGGTGGCGAGCACCGCCGCACCTTCAGCCGGGTTTTCGTCGAGGATCCGCATGGCTCTGCGCCAGCTCCACCATCCTGCGACGGTGACCGATTCGAGGGCTACAGCGAGCACCGCGGCGACGATCAACAATCGCCGGCCGCGCCTCACGGCACGAATTCCAATCCGTCCTCATCGACAAACACCAACGCTGAAACCAGCTCGACGCTGGTGGCGCTGGCGACCCGGTCCCGCGCTCTCCGGCAGAGATCGAGAACGTCGGCCGACGAAGCCGACCTCCCGGCAATCAGCTCGTTGCCCCTGCTCCCCCCGATCCGAACTCCGCCCGCGGTCAGGTTCGAGCATCCGGCCTCGGCGAGAAGATCGGCGGCCGATGCATCGCGGGAGTCGAGAAAGATCGGGCCCGTTGAGCGCAGCGCCCGACTCCGGTTCGGTCTGACGGCGCGGTACTGAGCCCGCGCGACCGACGACGGTCGAAGGCGAAACCGGATCCTGGTGATGACCCTTCGACGGATCTCCTTCCGGTCCGGGATCGGCTCACCGGCGGTCGCGTGCCAGCGCTGCGCAGTGCAGCCCGGGCCCTGAACTTCGATCCAGTCGAGAACGCCCCCGAGGTCGATCACGCCGTCGATCGCGGCGCGAATCAAGCCGCCGATGCTGCGTCCCTCGTGATCGAGCGACTCCAGCCCGGAGAGGCCGACGCGTCGCGCGGCGCGGCACACCTGTGCCAAGTTGGCACCAGCGCCGGTCTCGATTCCGTTCCCCTCGACGTTCCACCGTGCGAGCTCGCCGGTCGAACTCACCACCGGCACCCGGATTCCCCGATCCGACACGATGATCCGCGAACCGCTTCCCAACGCGACCCAGCCCATTCCGTGCGCCGCAGCCAGGTCGAGGGTGTCGCTGACGGCGACTGCGCTGTGACAACGCACAACCAGGTTCGCCACCCCTCCGACACCGAGGCTCGTCCATGCCCGCAGATCCACCCTCTCGTGAAGTTCCACGTCCGCGCTCCGGCGCAACTCTCGAAGGCCGAAATCGAGTTTTTCAAGGTGTCCAACCAGCAATTTCTTCCCCGCTTGGAATGTTGGCACGATGCTTGCTAGTTGTAAAGTCAGCCGGGCACACAACGACCTGGTACACGCATCATACCTCCTCCTTCCTCCTGCGGACCCCACGGTCCGCATCTTTTTTTTCACCTGCAATCCGCGTGACGGAACGCGGTTCAGCCCGCAACCTCCGCGCCGGGGCGTCCCTGTGTCGAGCAACTTCGCTTTCCGTCCGCTCTCGACCCGAAGCGCCGGACCGGCCCCGGCTAGAGTTCACCGAGATCGAGTTTCTTGAGTTGATAGAGCAACCCCTGGCGCGAGATTCCGAGTTCCCTCGCGGCGGCGCTTCGGTTGCTCCGATGCCGAGACAGGACCTCAATCAGGAACCGCCGCTTGAAATCTCCCACGGTGTTCTCCCATGTTCCGCGCAATGCAGCCGGTTGCTCGGTGAGAGGCAGATGTTCCGGTCGTATTGTGGTTCCTGACGCGCGCGCCATGGCGACCTCGACGGTGTGTTGGAGCTCTCGGACATTTCCCGGCCATCGATGGTTCAGCAGCCGCCTTTCGGCCGCCACCGTCCATTTCGATTTCGGCAGACCATGGCGCTGTGACGCCTCGTGTTCGAAGATCGATCGCAGAATCGAAATATCTTCGAGGCGTTCCCGCAGCGGGGGCACGCGGATCTTCGCGATCCCCATCCGGTAGAAGAGATCACTGCGAAAGCGCCCTTCCCGAACCCGGCGTTCGAGGTTGCGATGGGTCGCGCACACGACCCGAACCTCCACCACCCGGGTCCGATCCGACCCAACCGGCCGGACTTCACCGGACTCGAGGAACCGCAGCAGTTTGACCTGCAACGCGAGATCGAGATCTCCCACCTCGTCGAGGAAGAGAGTGCCGCCTTCCGCCCCTGCCACCAGGCCGCCCCGAGATCGATCGGCGCCGGTAAACGCGCCCTTCACCGAACCGAAGAGTTCGGCTTCGAGGAGATTCACCGGAACCGCGGCAATATTGACCGAGACCAACTCGCCCCTGCGCCCGGAGAGTCGGTGGAGCTCCCTCGCGACGACCTCCTTGCCGCACCCGGTTTCGCCGTGGATCAGAACCGCATAACCGGGACCGGCGTGACGTCGAACCTCGTCGCGCAGGCGTCCGGCCGCAGCCGAGGTTCCATCGATCCGGACCTCGGCGCGGTCGCTCCCGCCAAGGTCCCCGCCCCCGGTGGGGACCACGGACTCCAAGAGCTCTACGAGAAGGTCCCAGGCCGATCCCCGAATCGGATCGGAACCGAGCGGGATCACCTCGAGCGAGCCGCGGACGACCCCGTCGCAAGCCCGGCCGCGGCCGATTCTCCACAGCTCGCGATCCCGGTCGACCGACCGAACGGCGAGTCCGGTCAAACCGAGCTGCGAGATCACACCCTCGATGACGCGTTCGGTCTCGGGATTCGGATCGCGACATCTCGCCAATTCGGCGAAGCCCTGCAGCAGACCTTCCACGTCGGAGCTGCCCCATCTCACCCGTGCCGCCCAGCCCGACAGCCGGTGCGCCGCGAGAACGACGGCAGCCCGGGTTCGAAGCTCACGCCCGGGCCAACCGGATCGGGGACGGAACTCACCATAGAGCGCCACGGCCATTCCGTCTCGGAGATCGAGGGGGTGACCGAACAGTTCGTCCAATTCTCGAGGCGACCGGTTCCGCCCGGCGGTGCGGATCAGCGAGGCGGCGCGTCGGACGCCCCACCCGTCGATGCCGGAATCGGCCGGCTCGCCGGTCGGGTGATCGATGGCGTCGGTCAGCTCGAGCCAGTCCAGACCCTCGGTTCCCCCTGCGCGCAGCAGAGGCGCCGCCGCAGCCGCCGAATCGAAGAACAACGCCTCGACGCCGTAGAGCAGCGAGAGCGCTTGAATGATCGGCGTGCTCGAGAGGTCCTCCACCGACGGCAGGCGGGCGAGCCGCGATCGAAAAAGCTCGAGATCACCCACCGCCAACGCCAGCCGGGCGCGCTCGATTTCGACAAAGAGGGTGTGTTCGGCCTCGGCGACGGCATCGAGCCTGGCGCTCGCCCGGTCCACCCGGAGCTGATCGATGTCCATGACCGCCAGGTTGTGCAGGGCATCCCAGAGCCGGTGCCGAAACCCGGCCGCCTGGAAAAGTCGAAACGCTCCGAGAGTCAGCGCTTCGGCCACCTGGTGGTGTCCCTCATCGGCTTCGAGAGCACCGAGATTGACCTGCATCAGCGCCAGTCTTCCCGGCGCCCGTTCCGCCGACATCACCCGCCGCAGGAGGCGCTTCGCTCGCCTGGTCCGCCCCTCGAAGGTCGCGCGAAGCGATCCCTCGAAGAGAATCAGCCCGGTCAGTTCGGGGTGGCCGCCGGCTGCCGCTCGCCGCCACCGGGCGTCGGTCAGCTTGTCCGGATCCACCAGCGCCGTCAGCTTGATCTCGACCCACCGCCGCGCCACTCCGGCGAGACCGGGCAGGGCGGCCCGAACCAGTTCCTCCGCACCGCCGCTCGATTCGGCATCCCGCCACAGGGCTCGCCTGAGGCTCACCAACGCGATTTCGGCGCAGGCGCGAGGGGCCTGTCGAAGGTCGATGGGGCGCGGGAGCTCGACCTCGAGCTCGGGTGGTCGATCCATCAGGCGAAGCCAGTTCGACCACGGTCGCGCGGTCTCGTCATTCAAACCGGTCAAGGCCCGGCGTGCCCCGTGGATGTCAGCCAGTCCGAGACACGCCTCCGCCAACGCCAGCTGAACCCCGGGGCCCAGCGCGCCGGTTTGAACACCCGCCAGCAGTCGTCTCACGCCGGCCGCGTCAAGATCGTCGAGCCGGGAGCGCGCCCAGCCGAGGAGCTCTCCCGGGTTGCCGGTGGCGAGCGCCCCGTGAAGCAGGTACCGGGGATCTTCCCGGTGGAAGAACTCGACGAGGTCGGCGTGACGGGGATCGACCGTCATCGGCGTCAAGCCCGGTACCATGACGCGGCCGTCCCGGACCATCACCGCGTGGTCGTGACGCGCCGACTCGAGATCACCCTCGTCGACACCCGCCAACTCCAGCGCGCGCTGGAGGGGGACACCGTCCGGCGCCAGAGATGCGACACCGACCAGGTCCCGGAACCTGCCACTCACGGCGCGCCGCGGACCCGTGAAACGCCGTGCGGCGGAGGCCGTCAGAAACCGGCGATCGGCCTGAGAAAACGGGTTGAACCGGCCGGCTTGATCTTCGATCAAACTCATTTTTCGAGCGGGAGAAAGACCGGTGACCGAGAGGTGAGCCGCCAGCTGATCTGGATCGAAGACGGGTGCCGGCGCCGGGTTCCAACCATCCGGGAATCGGCCGAGGGCCACGCTCGATCGGTCGGGGTTGCCGGTCCGATCCATGACCGGAGCGAGGATGCCGTCGTCGAAGTCTCCGGCGAGAATCCGGACTCCGCCGTCTTCCGGATCGCCGGACACCAGGTCGACAGATCGATCGGCGCCGACGATCTCGAGACTCGCCGGCCTCCCTCGACGGACGGCCGCGGCCCACATCGCCGCACTGATGCGTGCGGCAACCGACAGGTCGGGAACCGCCAGCAGCACGGTGTCACCGACGTCGGGGCACGGCGGCAACGCCCACCTCAACATCCACAACGACCGGGCGGTTGCCGGATCGAGGGGAATGTCGAGCTCCTCGAGCCAGCTCCGGATGGCGCCGTCGAGAAAGAAGCCGGTGTCGATCACGCCCCGGTCGATTCCCCCCGATTCGACACCGGTCGTCCTGGCGATCGTGCCCAGGACCGCCGCTCGTGTCCGTTCCGCGGCGAGGTCGCCGCCGCCCAGCCTCGACCAGATACCGGACAGCGGAACCGGGAGTGCCGGGAGCCGTACGCACAGACCGTCGGCGGTCAATTCCGCCATGGCGCAGCGCAGCGCCCATTGCCCCGGCCAGAGCTCGAAGTCCGCCAGCAACGCGCTCACCGCCACCAACTGGACCGCAGCCCGGACCCGGTCGAGATGCCCGAGAGACTTCAGGGGAACCAGCGATCGGGTCGCCTCGGCCGGCTCGAAGCGCCGCGGTAACGCAGGGTGCTCGACGAGCAGCGACCGCGGCGGCGGTGGTTTCATCCGCAGTCCCTTCCTCCATCGACCAATTCGGCCCACATCGTCCAGAAGCCCGGGTAGGACTTCCCGACACACCTCTCGTCATCGAGCTCGACCGCCCCGGCGGCGAGCGCCGCGACCGCCATGGCCATGGCGACGCGATGATCATCGGCCGCGGTGACCCGCGCGACTTCCGAGCGATTTCGATCGACGCCCCGGCGAACGACGACGGATGCCGGACCGAGGTCGAAGACCGCGCCGAGCCGGCCGAGGTTCCCCACCATGACCGTCAGCCGATCGCTCTCTTTGTGCTTGAGATGGTCGAGACCGCTCAGCACCGATCCTTCCGGCCCGGCAGCCGCGACGACGACAAGCGCGGGGAAGAGATCGGGGGTGGCGGTGAGATCGGCCTCGAACGAGCGTGTGGCGCACCCCGAAATTCTGAGATCTTCCCCCGAGAACCGGATTTCGAGCCCGGCGCGTTCGAGAATCGAACAAATGGCGCGATCACCCTGCGAGCTCGTCGCCGACAGCGGTCCCACGGTCACGACGCCGCCCGCAACCGCGACCGCCGCCGCCGCGAATGCCATGGCGGACCAGTCGCCCTCGACGACGTAGGTCGCCGGCCGCAATCCTCCCGGTTCGACCTTCCATCGATCCTTTTCGTCCCGGTTGATCGACGCTCCGAAGTGCTCCATGACATCACCGGTGAGATCCAGGTAGGGCCGCGACGGCACCGGGCCGATCACCTCGAGGTCGAGGCCGTGTTGCATCAGCGGAGCCGCGAGGAGCAGCGAGGAGACGAACTGCGACGAGACCTCGGGCCGCAACCGCAGATGACCGCCGGTCAGCGCGCCGCCGACGAGGTCGACCGGCAGACGACCGGCAGCGCTGCGGATCTCCGATCCGAGCGCCGCGAGAGCCTCGACCAAAGGGAGCATCGGGCGCTGCCGGAGGCGGGCGGTGCCGTCGACGCTGAATCGCCCGGGGACGCACGCCAACAATCCGAGAATGAGCCGCGCGCCCGTGCCCGAGTTGCCCAGGTTCACCTCGGCCTTCGGCACCGGAGTCCGACGACCGACGATGATGTCCCCGTCCCAGACCACCGGCCAACCGGCCTGGCTGAGAGCGCTCGCCAGCAACCTCGTGTCATCGCAGTCGAGGGGACGCCGAATGCGCCCGCCGTCGGCGGCAGCCGACGCGATCAGGGCCCGGTTGGTGAGGCTCTTCGAGGATGGAACCCGGACCGAGGCATTGATTCCGCACCGCGGCCCCGGCAGCAGGCGGGTCACCATCGCTGCCCCGACGGCGCAACCGCCGGCACTCCAGCGGTCGACCGGGCCGAACCGAATCCGGATTGTGTCCTGGCCATCAGCTCATTGTGAAAAGCGGCCCGCAGGGTGTCAAGTTTTTCTCCACCAGCACGGCGCTCCCATCACCATCGACCAGAACCGCCCTGCCGGTGTCGAGCCAGGCCGGAAGGATGATGGCCGACCGGTCATCGCGGGTGAACCCCCAATTGCTGTGGAAGTGGCCCCAGAGCAGCACGTCGACACCCTCGGACCATGCCTCTTCGGCCGCGCGGCAGAGCGATTGGAGCGGTTTGTAATAGCGAAAGCGACGATTGGTCACCGCCAGCCGAGCTTCCATGGAACGCACGATTCCGACGGCGACAGGGCGCGGAAGCAGGTACGCCCAGAGCCGCGCCAACCCTGATTTGGACACCCGCGACCAGAAACGGTACTGCAGGTCTCGCGAGTTGACCTTGTCGCCGTGGATCAATCGAAACCGACGCGGACCCGCGCCGAATTCATAAGCGAGACCGGACCAGTCGATTTCGCCGGCCAATTCCGGCGCGTCGAGAAAGAAATCACGGTTTCCCTCGACGACCCCGATGGCGACGCCGGCCTTCCGCAGAAGACGCCACGACTCCATCACCTCCACGACGCCGGCCGTCCAGAACTTCGACATGCCGATCAGATATTGAAACCCGTCACCGAGATAGATGATCTCGGTCACACCCGATTCGTGCGCATTGAGTAACATCGACACCATGTCGGCAGCGTCGTCGGTACGCTGGCCGACATGGGCATCAGCAATGATCAGCCGTTTCACAACGGTCATACTACCGCACGGTCGCGGACCCCGTACCGCCGCGCCGTGCTGTATAATGTCCTTTCACCCCGAGAACCCACGACCCCCCGGCGGGTCAGCGATACGAGCGGACCGGTTTGGCGGATTCTCGCCATTGATCGCGGGATCCGGG
>JAHECW010000275.1 GCA_024641545.1 Acidobacteriota bacterium | reverse complement strand
GCAGGCGGTTGGCCGCCGGCTCCGGGTGGGGCCCCGCGGCAGGACATTCCCTAGGAGCGTGTAGTGAATAGAATTGGCGGCGCCTTTCGGGTGCCGTTTGGCCCGATTTCCGGCGTATTCTGAGCCCATACCACCAGTATGAACCTGCGAATCCGACGAAAATCGGCCTCAAACGACCCTCCGAAATCCATCCACCATCTCTCCACTACACGCTCCTCGCCGGTCGACAACCTCGCCACTGAATCGGGAGATCTGCAGCGGAGTGCGAATTCGCTTGCCAGCGATCGTCAATAATGTATATGATCACCGTCCTGGGAAAAGCGTTTTTTCAATTTACCTTTTATCGAGAACGATTTTTGTTTTGTTGGGAGGATGGAGATGCGAAATCGGCTTTGGATGTTGGTATTCGTGATGGCGTTCGCAGGGTTTGCGTCCGCCGGGTCGGAATTGGAGATTGTCAACCCGAACGAGGTCGGCGTGTCGAACCCGGCGCCGTTGACCCCGTTCGAGTGGCCCGAGGTCGTGCTCTACGATAACGGGCCGCTGGTGACCCATCCGGGCGCCGGCGCCGGCGGCGCCGACGCGTCCGCGTTGCAGACGAGCCTGTCGATGAACACCTTGGGAGCCGGCCATCAGTGGGCGCTCGGCTACAGCGTCGCCGACGACTTCACCGTCACCAATGCCGGCGGTTGGCAGATCGACGACATCACCTTCTTCGCCTACCAGACCGGATCGACGGCGACCTCGACCATCACCGGGGTCTATGTCCAGATATTGGACGGTCCGCCCAACGCCGGCGGCACGGTCGTCTGGGGCGACATGACCACCAATCGGCTGGCCGGCACCGGCTGGTCGAACATCTACCGGGTGACCGACACCACCCTCACCACCACCAACCGGCCGGTGATGGACAACCAGGCCACCATCGGCACCACCCTTGCCCAGGGAACCTACTGGGTTCAGTGGGCCACTGACGGCACTCTGGCCAGCGGTCCGTGGGCGCCGCCGGTCACCATCATCGGACAGACCACCACCGGCAACGCGCTGCAGTTCACCACGGCGTGGGCCGCGTTGACCGACACGGGTACGGCGACGGCGATCGGCCTGCCTTTCATCATCAACGGCGGGGCGGTTCCTGTGGAACTCCAGAGCTTCAGCGTCGAATAGTCGCCAGGCGACCCGGAATCGATGGAATCCAGCGGCCCCCCGACGGGGGCCGCATTCTTTTTTGGTGCTGCCGGCTACCCCGCCACCGGCATGATGTAGGTCGGGTCATCGGTGCTGCCGTCGACGATCGAAACATAGGTTGTCCAATAAACCGGCGCGCCGTTGATGAGCTCGACCGAGATCCAACCGCCCCCGACCACGGTGCTGCCGATGCCCATGTCGTTGAGCAGATTGTTGATCTGGAGGTAGGATCCGTTGACGTTGTAGCCCTTGACCGCCAGGACGGTGCCGTTGGTGGCGTGGACCCTGACCCGGACGGCGAAGCTCCCGGCCGAGGTTTGCACCAGCCCGAGGTTGGCGCGGAACCGGTTCGGATCCGACATCAGCATGGGCAGGATCAAGGTCCGTGCGGGTTCGGCGGCATTGAGCAGGATGCCCGGGATGCCCTGACCGAAGGTCCCGCCGTCCGCGGCCAGGTTGTAGGTCCGGGTGGCGACGGGCATGCCCTCGGCGCTGACGGTGACGTAGATCAGCCCGCTGGTCGGGTTGAGCGAAGCCAGCGGATCGTCGATGGCGAGGGAGCCGCCGGCCGGGATGGTGTGCGGGCCGGAGATGGCGCTGCCGGGCCAGAACTGGCCCTTGGCGACATAGTAGATCTTCGCCTGCTGGGGCGCGCTTGTCGGGTTCGCCACCACGATCTTGGTCTTCCAGTTCGAGGTGCCGACGCCCGGGGCGGACGCGGCCGCCGGGACGAGCCAGGTCTGGCTGGTAAAGGCGCCCCCGGAGTCGCGGCCCGCCAGCGTCCGCGCGCCGGTCGCCAGCGGGTCGAGCCAGTCGGAGAGCCGGCCGTCGGCGGTTCCGTTGCCGGTCCAGTGCGCATCCATCCGGCCGTAGATGTCGTAGCCGGCGGTGTTGGAGCACGCCGCAGTGCCGGCGGTGAGGGTGCCGACACAGAGTTTGCTGACCGGGTCGTAGATGCACGAACCCGAGGAACCGCCCTCGGTGGTGCCCTGCTCCCACTGGGTGATGCGCCACTGGTGGCTGCCGGAGCCGTAGTAGTCGTCATACTGGAGAGGGTCGGTGTTGAAGGAAATCGACTTCTCGTCACCCGAGGGGTGGTGAATTCCCACCGAACCCGAAGGGATGTTCCCGGTCGTGTCCCAGCCCGAGTAGTAGACGTGGAAGGCCGGGTCTGGGGTCTGGTCGAGACGGACGAGGGCGAAATCCGAGCCGCTCTGCCACTCCCAGAGCGCGACCAGGTTGGCGCCGCTCTGATTCTGAGCGAGGCTGCCGCCGGCCTGGAAACCGCAGGTCGGCGATTCGTAGTTCCAGAACGCGACGATCGAGGTCGCCTGCGAGGCGTTCTCGATGCAGTGCTGGGCGGTGAGCAGGTACGGGGTGCCGTCCTCGGCGGTGTTGTTGACGAGCTGGGCGGAGCACAGGAATGCCCCCGAGATCGTGATCCGGGCGGCGGCGCGGATCTGGTCGCGCCACGGCGCGCCCTCCGGGCAGATGACATCGATGTTGCAGGCCCCCGATTTGGTCGCTGCGGTGGCTTCGGCTTCGCCGAACCCGCGGTAGCCGTGGTTGACCGAGGCGATCCGCAGGTCGGTTCCGGTTCCCGCGCCGGCCGGGACATGGAGCTCGACGACGATCTCCTCACCGAGGACGACGGCGGTCCAGAGCCCGCCGGCGGCGTTCCGGTTGTCGCGGGTGTAGGGCCCCTGGACCATGGTCCCGTTGCCGTCGTAGAGCCACAGACCGGCCCCGGCAGGCAGCTCGAAGCGGTCGAAGCCGAGGTTGAGGCTGAGCGCTCCCGGTGAGACGATCCGCACTCGCCAGAGCGAGCTGCCGTCGCCGAGGTCCTCCCAGGTCCCCGCCGCGGCGGGTGTGATCTCGGCGCCGACGGCAACGGCGAAGCGGAAGGGAGTCGGGAAGACCGAATGATCGCGGAGGGCGTCCTCGGTCCGGTAGCGCGCCAGATCGATCTCCGGGAGCTCGATTCGCGCCACCTCGGCAATGGTCTTCACCGGCTGGATCAGACCCGGCGGCAGGCCGCGGCCGGCCTCAACGCGAGGTGCGCCGGCGGTGATGGCGAGGACGGCGGTCAGGACAGCGGTGGTGGCGAGCTTCGATGGTGTGGCGACTTTCATGAGATCCCTTTCTCCGACCGGCGCGGTCGGAGCGCGATGATCGCTCCCTGTCACACAACACGAGAACCGGACCGGGAGTTCCCGGTTCAGTCCTCGATGGTGATCTTGATCATCTTTACGGGAGTCCTGGGCCGGTCGTTGGGACCGGTTGGGGTGGCCTCGATCGAGCCGACCACATCCATCCCCTCGGTGATCCGGGCAAAGACCGGATGTTTGGAGGGACCGGGGCTGAACCAGTCGAGGTAGGGGTTGTGGACGGTGTTGATGAAGAACTGCGAGCCGCCGCTGTTGGGACGACCGGTGTTGGCCATCGACAGGGTGCCGGGCTCGTTCGAGATTCGGGCGTTGGCGGGGTGCTCGTCGGTAATGGTGCCGTGCGGCGGCCCGCCGGTGCCGGCGCGGCCGTCGTTGGGGTCCTTGCTGTAGGGGCAGCCGAACTGGACCATGAAGCTCGGGATGACCCGGTGGAAGTGAAGACCGTCATAGAAACCGCTCTTTGCGAGGGCGATGAAGTTGCCGGCGGTGACGGGCATGGTGTCTGAGAAAACCTCGGCCTTGAAGGTGCCGAGGGAGGTCTCGAATGTGGCGGTCGGGTTGGGCATGGAAATCTCCTTGGGTGTAGTGACGGTCAACCTTATCACGACGTCGGCGAGTCGGTGGCGGGTGTCGTTGCCGCCAGGAACGCTGCCGTCGACTCAGGCCTTCCGGGCCGCCTTCGGCGGCCACGCCGTTCGCATGTTCGGATGGTCCGACGTAGGGTGGGCCTGGGCCCACCTTCAGAGGCATCGATGCCTCTGAAGCGTTCGACGCGAGTCCACTGGGGGAGTCATCGTTGATGCGGCCGCTGCTGCTGCCCTCTGCCTCTGCCCCTGCTCCTGCCCCTGCCGCTGTCCCGGCCGCTGACGCTGCCCCGGCTTCCCGGAGCTCCGGTCTTCCGGGCCGCCCATTGTGGTGCGGGCGTCCCGCCCGCAGGATGGTCTGTGTCTTGCCACCATCGCGGACTGGCGCGGGCAGGGCACGCGGCTTCCTTCGGCTCCGGCCTTCTGGTCCGCCTCCGGCGTCCCAGCGTCGCGCGATCAGCGTGGTCGGAGAGCAGAACGGGGAGGACTGCGACCACGCTGATCGCACGCCGGCGGCCTGTTTCGCGGCCGGGAGAGATGCACCGGT
>JAHECW010000007.1 GCA_024641545.1 Acidobacteriota bacterium | reverse complement strand
CGGCGCTGACCGCTGCACCTTCCGCCGGGCTCGAGCTGACGGGCGAATGGGTGGCGCTGATCGTCATCGTAACGCTGGTCGCAGGACTGGTGGTGTCGCTCAAGGCGTTCTGGGCGCGTATTGTCGTGCGCGTGCTTGGAAGCTGGATTGCGGCCACGGGCCTCTTGCTGATCGGCTGGAGTTTCCGCGCCTAGAGGCTGACGATGAGGCTGTCTGGCCTTCGGGAAGAAGGACGAGGTGGACTCGACTCTCGAACCCGGCTGGAACGCCACCTTCCGGATGTACATGGCGGTCAGTGTTGATGCCAACCTCGCGTGCATGGCCGACATGATCAACAACAATGCCGTGCGGCAGGTTGTCGAGCAGGGTCGCTCTTCAGCGCGGATTTTGCGACCGCCGGCGCCCTCTACGCCGCGCACCAGAAGGTGACGCCCTCTTCGAGGCCGAGATCGACGAGGCACGCACGGATGAGATCTCTCGCGCCGCGCGAGGCGACGGCGGCAAGCACGACGGTGTTTTCGTCGAGTTCGTCGGCGAGCTCGTCGGAGGCGATGATAGGGATGCCTCGGAGGCTGCCGCCGATCTTGACCGGGTCGATGTCGACCACCGCCTTGATAGCGACGCCTTCCTCGATGAGGAACTTGGACAGCCTGCGGCCGGTCTGACCGGCGCCCCAGAGAATCACCTTGCCGGTCTTTCTCAGCGGCCCGCGGGCGAGGAAGTGGGCCTTGCACCTCAGAAAGCTCGGCACCGAGTACCGCGAGTCGGCGCGGGTCAGGCGATCGCCGTGCTCGCGCCAGAAAAACAGGGCTCGATCGAGCTTGGCGAAGATGACACCGGCCTCGAAAAGGCGGAGCCAGAGATCATAGTCCTCGGCCCATTCCTGGTCCCGCCATCCGCCGATCTCGGCGAGCAGGTCCCGCCGCAGCATCACCGAGGGGTGGGCGAGCGGCGACTCGACGAAGCGCTCGCGCGACATCTCGTCGTGAGTCGTCAGCGAGTTCAGCCATGCCTCGTACAGTCGAAAGCCCCTTGCGACCCGGTGCGCCGGGAAGTGGCGCACTCCGCACGAGACCACGCCCACCTCGGGGCATGAGGTGAGGATCGCCGCCTGGAGCTCGAGCCGCCGCGGGTGGCTGACGTCGTCGGCGTCCATCCGCGCCACCAGCGGGGCGCAGCAACGATTGAGGCCTCGGTTGAGCGCGGTCACGAGGCCCCGGGCCGGTTGGTGGACCACGGAAAATCGCGGGTCGCTCTCGGCCCACCGATCGAGGAGGGCGCCGCTGTCGTCGGTGGACCCGTCGTCCACCGCGATGACCTCGAAGTCCGTCAGCGTCTGCCGCGTCAGACTGGCCAGAGCGTCGTCGAGCCAGCGCGACGCGTTCCGGACCGGGAGCAGGACGGAAACCGAGGGGCGGGTCATGATTGGCCACGACTATACCCCGCGGGTCCGGGTGTGGTTCAATGGCGCGCCGAACGATGCTGTATCCACTCTCCCGCGCCGCGCTCTTCAAGCTCGAACCGGAGACGGCCCACGCCGTTTCCCTGGCCGCCATTGCCCGGGCGGGAACCATCGCACCGATCCGGGCGGCGCTGGCGGCGGCGTTCTGCGTGCCTGACGCCGAACCGGTCGAGGCCTTCGGGCTGCGCTTTTCCAACCGGGTCGGGCTCGCCGCCGGCTACGACAAGGACGGCGAGGGCTGGCGGGGCCTCGCCACTCTCGGCTTCGGTCATGTCGAGATCGGAACGGTGACGCCGCTGCCGCAACCGGGGAACCCGAAACCGCGGGTCTTCCGACTGGTCGACCGGAGATCGGTGATCAACCGGATGGGTTTCCCGGGTAGGGGCGCGGCCTATGTTGCCGATCAACTCCGCAAACCCGGTCCGCCCGGGCTGGTTCTCGGAGTCAACATCGGCAAGCAGAAGGCCACCCCTCTCGAGGACGCCGCCCGCGACTACGAGCAGCTCATGGAGGTCTTCGCGCCTTTGGCCGACTACCTCGCGGTCAACATCTCCTCACCCAACACCCCGGGGTTGCGGCAGCTGCAGGACCCGGCGTTTCTCGGCGCCCTGCTCGGTCGGCTTGCGGACAAGCAGAGCGATCTGGCCGACGGGTCGGGCATACGCGTCCCGGTGCTCGTCAAGCTCGCGCCCGATCTCGATGCGGACCAGGTGCGGACCGCCGTCGATGTCATCGTCGAGTCCGGGCTCGACGGGATCATCGCCACCAACACGACGATCTCGAGGGATGCCGTCGGAGGACACCCCCTGGCCGGCGAGGAGGGTGGACTCAGCGGGGCGGCCCTCAGCGAGATGAGTACCCGGATCGTCGCCGCCATCGCCGGGCACCTCGACGGCGCCCTGCCGATCATCGGAGTCGGCGGCATCATGTCGCCCGAGGACGCCCGCGCCAAGCTCGACGCCGGCGCCACTCTGGTCCAGCTCTACACCGGGCTCATCTACGAGGGTCCAGGGTTGGTGAAGAACATTCTCAAGGCCATCTGAGCCCATCGCGGGTTTGGACCGTGCAAAGGCGGCATCGCCGTTCCTGCGATGTCCTGGTGATCCTTGCTCCTTGGCGGTTCATGTTCGCGCCCGCAGGGTCTCTTTCACCTTCGGTGCAGGCGCCATGCGGCTCCGAAGGTGGACCGGCGGCCCTTCCGTGGAATCGCGGATCCGCAGGTTGAGCATTTCGACAAAGACCGAGAAACCCATGGCGAAGTAGATGTAGCCCTTGGGGACGTGCTGGCCGAGGCCGTCGGCTACCAGCGCCATGCCGACGAGCAGCAGAAAACTCAGGGCGAGCATCTTGATGGTCGGGTGGCCTTCGACGAAACTCGAGATCGAGCCGGCCGCCGCCATCATCACCAGCACCGCGATCACCACTGCCGCGATCATCACCGGCAGGTGTTCGGCCATCCCGATGGCGGTGATCACCGAGTCGAGGGAGAAGACGATGTCGAGGACCATGATCTGCGCGATGACCGAGGCGAAGGTGGCGGATGGTCCCGCCCGTTGAATCTCCGCCCTGCCCTCGAGGTTGTGGTGGATCTCGAGGGTCGCCTTGCCGAGGAGGAAGAGCCCGCCGGTGACGAGGATGAGATCGCGGGCGGTGACCGCGTGGCCGAAGATCGAAACGAGCTCGATGGTCAGATGGCTGAGCCAGGCGAGCGAGGCGAGCAGCCCGATCCGCATGACCATGGCCGCCGCGAGACCGATGGTGCGGCCCCTGGTGCGTTGGTCCTCGGGCAGCTTCCCCGACAGGATCGAGATGAAGATGATGTTGTCGATGCCGAGAACGATCTCGAGAGCGGTCAGGGTCGCGAGCGCGACCCACGCCGAAGGTTCAGTGACCCATTCAAACATGCCGTGTTCTCCCAGTCTTGATATCAGTGCCGGTTACACCGGAATCGGTTTCGAGTACCGGTCCTGTTGTCTTGAACTCGTGTTGGTTCTTTTTTCCGCTCGTCGGCCGGCCCCGGCCGACGAGCGGAAAAAAGCCGAGTCAAACCTGCAAGCGTTTGACGAAGGGCTCGTAGGTCATGAAGTCGGCGTGATGGACGATCCAGGCCTCGGTGGTGCGGGCGACCATGTTGCCTTCGCCGGCGTGGGTGGCGACGATGTGCGACACCGGGTCGGGAAGACCGCACTCCATGGCGAGCGAGACCCCGGTGAAGGGATGGCGGAGGTACTTGCCGCGGGCGCTCTGGCGCGACGAACCGGCGCCGTCGGACTCGTACTCGAGCAGCTTGCCGACATCGGCGAGGATGGCGCCGGCGATGACCGTGTCCATATCGATGGTGAGCGCCTCGCTGAAGAACGAGGCCATCGTTCGCGCCGAGTCGCGCGCGACGTGCACCACCGCCCGTTTGTGCGCCATGAAGCTCACCGGGCAGTCGGGAACCTTCAGGGTGAAGGGGATGCGCTCGAGATCAGCCGGATCCAACGGCGAGAGCTCAAAGGCGCGCTCCCAGCAGCGGGTTGTCTTTTCGCGGAGATCGGCATCGTCGATCCACTCGAGCTCGGGCCAGATCCGAATGACTTCGTCACGCAGCATGGCAGCCTCCTCGGTGAAGGATACCCGACTCCGCCACCCGCATCGGCTGCGATGTCTCTCGGTTTCCGTTCCTCTGCATCAGGCTCTCTACCTGCGGCCCCGGCCGAAGGTCTCCACCATCTCGGCCAGGCGCCCGCGGATTTCGGCGCCGAGCATCCACGGCATGAGCCGGAAGCTCCAGTTGCCCTCGGCGACGGCCGGTGTGTTCATTCTGCAATCGGCGCCGAGCCCGGCGAGGTCCTGGTGCGGAACCACCGCGAGATCGGCCACCGATCCCATGGCGAGGCGGGTGAGATCCCAGTTGACCTCGGAGCAGTCCGATCCGACGTACGACCGCACCAGACGACGTTCGCCGTCGCTGGCGTCTTCGAGGAACCAGCCCAGGGTCGTGTTGTTGTCGTGGGTGCCGGTGTAGACGACGCGATTCCGGACGTGGGAGTAGGGGATGAACGATGACCGTGGATTGTCGGAAAAGCCGAAATGGAGAACCGCCATTCCGGGAAGACCGAGGTCGTCTCGGAGGGCCACCACGTCATCGGTGATGTCGCCCAGGTCCTCAGCGACAAAGGGAAGACCGTCGAGGGCTGAGGAAACCGCGTCGAAAAAACGGCGGCCCGGGCCCTGCACCCAGCGACCGTTGGTCGCGACATCGGCCGTGGCCGGCACTTCCCAGTAGGCTGCGAATCCGCGGAAATGGTCGAGCCGGACCAGGTCGACGGTCGACAGGGTGTGGCGCAGACGTTCGATCCACCAGGCGTAGCCGTCCTCGGCCATGCGGGACCAGTCGTAGAGCGGGTTTCCCCAGAGCTGCCCGGTGGGCGAGAAGTAGTCGGGCGGGACGCCGGCGACCACCGAAGGGTTCCTCGATTCGTCCATCTGGAAGAGCTCCGGGTGGGCCCAGACCTCGGCCGAGTCGTGGGCGACGAAGATCGGGACATCGCCGAGGATCCCGATGCCGACATCGGCGGCATGTTCCTTGAGCGCGCTCCACTGCCGGTGGAAGAGAACCTGGACAAAGACCTCGTATTCGATCTCGTCCTCGTGATCGGCGCGCCAGGCTTCCAGCGCGCCCGGCTCGCGCCCGGCAAGGTCGGAGGGCCACTCGTACCAGGGAGCGCCGCCGTGCTCGGTTTTGAGTGCGGCGAAGAGAGCGTAGTCGTCGAGCCACGATCGATTGGATGTCCGGAAGCGTGCGAGTTCAGCCGCCAATGGTCCGGCCTGTCGGTCGAAGCGGTCGAAGGCCCGCCGGAGAATCCGTCGCTTCCATGGGATCACCACCGGGAAATCGACCCATTCGTTGGTCAATTCGGGTCGGTCGTCGAGATCGTCCGGAACCAGCAACCCGTCGTCGAGGAGCAACGCCGGACTGATCAGCAGTGGGTTGCCGGCAAAGGTCGATGTCGCCGAGTACGGTGAATTGCCCGGACCCGGGGGGTGGAGGGGCAGCACCTGCCACCACGCGACGTCGGCCGCGTCCAGCCAGTCGAGATAGGCGTGCGCCGCAGGCCCGAGATCGCCGATCCCGAAGGCCGACGGCAGGCAGGTCGGATGGAGGAGGACACCGGCACTTCGTTTCATGGTGACCATGGTATGCGATCCTTGGGTCGTGAGTCGTGAGTCGTGAGTCGTGAGGAGTGAGGAGGTAGGGTCACCCCTGGCCTCCCGACCCCTGAGGCTCGACCTTCAACCAATCGCCCCGGGGAACCCCTGGGATTCGTTACCGGGTTCCCGAGCGGGAGTGATAGTCTCCCGCACTGTGTTCCCAGTGCCCCATGGGACCGGAGGAGGCCGAGAGCATGCTGCCCGCCGTACACATCAAGAACCCCACCGCTGAGGAGTTTCGCGATCGGATCATCCACTACCTGAGGTATGCCTGCGGTCTCGAGCTGCGCCACGCCCGCGCGGCGGATCATCTCGCCGCCCTCGAGTTGGCGGTGCGCGAAACACTCATCGATCGGGAGATCCTGACCCGGAGGACCTACGACGAGGCCCGGCCGAAGACGGTCCACTATCTTTCCCTCGAGTACCTCCTGGGGCGGCTGATGCACAACAACCTGATCTCCACCGAGCTCCTCGATGTTGCTCGCGAGGCGATGCAGCTGATCGGCCTCAACCTGGACTCAGTCCTCGAAGAGGAACCGGACCCTGGTCTCGGCAACGGCGGTCTGGGCCGTCTCGCGGCCTGCTTCCTCGACTCGCTGGCGACCCTCGACTACCCGGCCTACGGCTACGGCCTGCGCTACGACTACGGCATGTTCCGCCAGTCCTTCGAGAACGGTTGGCAGGTGGAGCAGGCCGACACCTGGCTGCAGCGAGGGTTCCGCTGGGAGATCCGTCGCGATGACCTGCGGGTCCCGGTCAGGTTCGGCGGAAGGATCGACTGGTCCCCCGGGACCGACGGCAGCCACCAGCCCGCCTGGGCCGACTGGCGCACCATCTACGGCGTGCCCTACGACATCCTGGTCGCGGGATTCAGAACCAACACGGTCGGCATCCTGCGGTTGTGGGACGCTCAGGCGGCATCCGAGTTCGATTTCCGCATCTTCTCACAGGGCAACTACGTCAAGGCCGTGGCCGGGCGGGAGCGGGTCGAGGCTCTCAACCGGGTCCTCTACCCGGCCGACGATGTCGAAGCAGGCCGGAGCCTGCGTCTCGCCCAGGAGTACTTCATGGTGGCCTGCGGCGTCCGCGACGTGGTCAATCGGTTCGCCCGGCGCCACGCCGAAGCCTGGGAGCTCTTCCCGGACAAGATGGTCTTCCAGCTCAACGACACCCACCCGGCGCTCACCATCGCCGAGCTCATGCGGTTCTTCGTCGACGAGGCTGGGATCGAGTGGCCGACAGCCTGGGAGCTGACCCGGGCGAGTTGCAATTACACCAACCACACCCTGCTGCCCGAGGCGTTGGAGACCTGGCCGGTCTCGCTCATGGAGACGCTGATCCCGCGCCACGTTCAGATCATCTACGAGATCAACCGCCGGTTTATGGAAGGCGTCAAGTCGAGCGGCGGCTCGGATGCCGATGGGCTTCGTCGGCTTTCCATCCTGCAGGAAGACGGCGAGAAGAGATTTCGGATGGCCAATCTCGCGATCGTCGGATCGTCTCGGGTCAACGGTGTCGCCAAGCTCCACACCGAGCTTCTCCGCAGCCGGGTGGTCCGAGATTTTGCCGAGCTCTGGCCGGATCGCTTTCTGGCGATCACCAACGGCGTGACCCCGCGGCGCTGGCTGAGGGCCTGCAATCCGCGGCTGTCGGTGGCGATCACGAACCGCATCGGCGGCGGCTGGGCCAAGGACCTCGACCGGTTGGACGAGCTCAAGGCGCACGCCGACGACGTGGCTTTCCAGGACGAGGTTCTCGCCGTCAAGCGGCTCAACAAGCGCGATCTCGCGGTCGAGCTCGAGCGGCTGTGCGGCGTCCCCCTCGATGTGGATTCGCTCTTCGATGTCCAGATCAAACGGCTGCACGAGTACAAGCGGCAACTGCTCAATGTCATGCACATCATCCTGCTTTATCAGCGGATCAAGCGGGACCCGACGATCGAGGTCGTACCCAGGAGCTTCATCTTCGGCGCCAAGGCCGCGCCGGCCTACCACATGGCCAAGCTCATCATTCGTCTGATCAACGGCGTCGCCGACGTGGTCAACAACGACCCCGATGTCGGCGGCCGGCTGCGGGTGGTGTTCCCGCCCGACTACCGGGTTTCCCTTGCCGAGAAAATCATCCCGGCGGCCGATCTGTCGGAGCAGATTTCAACCGCCGGCATGGAGGCGTCGGGTACCGGCAACATGAAGCTCTCACTCAACGGCGCCCTCACCATCGGCACCCTCGACGGCGCCAACGTGGAGATCAGAGATGCGGTGGGTGATGACAACATCTTCATTTTCGGTCTGACGGCGGACCAGGTCGAGGAGCGATTGACGACGGGCAGCTACCAGCCATGGGAGATCTATCGCTCGGATCCCGAACTGGCAGCGGTTCTCGATGCCCTCCAGACCGGGGAGTTTGTCGGCAGCGATCGCGATCCGGTGCGGGGTGTGTGGTCGTCGCTCATGGAGCACGGCGACCGCTACATGCTTCTCGCCGACTTCAGATCCTACGTCGAAACCCAGGCAAGGGCGGCGGAGATGTTCAAGGACCGGCGGACCTGGGCGCGCAAGGCGATCCTCAACATCTCGGCGATGGGCTATTTCTCTTCGGATCGAGCCATTCTCGAGTACGCCGACAAGATCTGGGGGCTCGAGTCGGTCGCGGTCAGGACGCCCGAAGGCTCGTAGGCCAACCGGGACGGTGCGATGGTGCGAGGCCTCTGTGCCTCGGTGTCTCTGTGGTTCTACCCGGTCGTTCCGGTGTCAGTCGTCCACCGGCTCGCGCATGGTGACGAACTCCTCGGCGGCGGTGGGGTGGATCCCGACGGTGGCGTCGAACCGGGCCTTGGTGGCGCCGCACTTGAGAGCCACGGCGAAGCCCTGGATGATCTCGCCGGCATCCGGACCCACCATGTGGACACCGAGCACCCGGTCGTCAGTTTCGTCCACCACGAGCTTCATCATGGTGTGCTCGTCGCGGCCCGACAGCGTGTTGAGCATTGGCCGGAAGGTCGCGCGGAAGATCACGACCTCGTGTCCGGCCGCCCGCGCTTCGTCTTCGGTGAAGCCGACGGTGCCTACCTGAGGGCGGGAGAAGACGGCGGTCGGGACATTGCTGTAGTCCATCGCGGTCGGCCGGCCGTTGATGGTTTCAACCAGCGCCATGGCCTCGCCGATCGCGACCGGGGTCAGCGCCATGCGGTCGGTGCAGTCGCCGATGGCGTAGATGCCCGGAACGCTGGTCTGGGAGAACTCATCGACCACGACCGTGCCGTTTTCTCCGAGCTCGACGCCGAGCTTCTCGAGCCCGATGTCGCCGGTGTTGGGAACCCGTCCGGTGGCCCAGAGCACGAGATCGGCTTCGATTTCGTCTCCCGCGGGGCCGCAGACCCGGATCCCCTCGCTCGTGCGCTCGAGCCGGTCGACCTCCATGTTGAAGCGGAGATCGATCCCCCTCTTGACCATCTCGCCGGCGAGGGTGGCGCGGATGTCGTTGTCGAAGCCGCGGAGAAAGAGCGGCCCGCGGTAGATGAGCGAGACCTCGGCGCCGAGGCCGGACATGATGCCGGCGAACTCGACCGCGATATAGCCGCCGCCGATGACCGCGACCCTCGGGGGAAGCTCGGGAAGCGAGAAGACCGCATCCGAGACGATGCCGAGTCGGGCGCCCGGAACATCGGGGACAAAGGGCCGGCCGCCGGTTGCGATGAGAACCGTCTCGGTTGTGAAGCGCGCGTCGCCGACCACGACGGTGTGGGCATCGGCGAGATGTGCTCTGCCCTCGATGATGATGACCCCTGATCCGCCGAGCAGCCGCTGATACACCCCGTTGAGGCGGGTGATCTCGACATCCTTGGCGGCGATGAGGTCGGCCCAGCTGAATGCCGGCCTGGCGGATCCCCAGCCGAAGCCGCGCGCGTCATCGAAGGCATCGGCGAACCCGGCGGCATAGACCATCAACTTCTTCGGCACACAGCCGACGTTGACGCAGGTCCCGCCGAGCCGTCCGGCTTCGGCGACGGCGACCCGGGCGCCGCGGGCCGCCGCCGTGCGGGCCGCCCGGACACCGCCCGAACCGGCGCCGATGACGAAGAGGTCGTAGTCGAACGAGTGGTCAGCCATCTCGGGAGTATAGGTGAAGGGTGAGAAGGTGAGGAGGTGAAGAGTGAGCCGCTTTCACGGCTCACGGCTCACGGCTGACTTCCTGGCTTCCCGGCCTCCTCACCCTGGTCCTCCTTCTTTTGGGTCTCGAGGTTGATGGTGATCTCGACGTCGTCGCCGAGAATCATCCCGCCCGCATCCAGCGCCTTGTTCCAGACGATGCCGTAGTCCTTGCGGTCGATGGTGGTCTCGATCTCGAAGCCGGCCTTGGTGTTGCCCCAGGGGTCCTCGACCTCGCCGAGGAAGTCCACGGGCAGGGTGACGGTCCTGCTGACGCCGTGGATGGTCAGGGTTCCGGTGACGGCGAAGCTCTGGTCGCCTGACCTCGTGATCTTCGAGCTCGCGAAGGTGATCTCCGGGTAGGTCGCGACATCGAAGAAGTCAGCTGATCGAAGGTGGGCGTCGCGGTCCTCGTTCTTGGTGTCGATGCTCGCAGCCGTGATGGTGAAGACGACGGATGACGCATCGAGGTTCTCGAAATCCGCCACGATGGTGCCGTCGAATTCGGTGAACTGACCGCGTGTCTTTGCCACCAGATGCCGGACCTTGAAGCTGACATCCGAGTGAACCGGGTCTATTGTGTAGGTGTCGGCGGCGGCGATTCCTGCCGCGGCCAGAAAGGCGATCGAAAGAAAGAGAGCGTTGTGTTTCATTGAAACCTCCAAAGTCGGTGTTGGTTGACTGCGCACCGACCGTTGCGATCAACAACGCGGCGTTGTCGTCGATTCCAGCTTTGGCGTCCCGAACCGGGTGGGCGGTGACCGGATAACCGGGCTGAAAAGTTCTTCAAATACCGGGTTCGCGACGCCAACCTGGCGGTTCGGACTGCCACAAGGGCGTTCCCGGCGGCGCTGGCGGCGGATTCCGGTGGGAACGACAACGCCCGGATGCGTGTTGCACCTCATCGTGTCGAGGAAGAGACGATTGGCAGGAGACTTGCTAGGGTAGCACCGTGCGTGACGAAGGTCGTACTTTCCGCCGAGCCATCGGCATTTCGCTGCTGGTCCATCTGCTGCTGCTTTTTTTGATTGTGCCGCGGATGCGGGAGGCGTGGTCGAACTCGGCTGTTCCGCCGATATTCGCGGTCGACCCGGATCAGGTCGCCACCCAGAAACCCATCGAATTCGAGTTCGTGGATCTTGCCGAGGAGCGCGAGGAGGTCCCCGAACGACCGGATGCGCCGATGTCGGACCTCGATCGCCGCGCGCACGGCGGCGAGGGGGAGCGGTCCGACCGGCCGTCGAGCCGGGGTAACACGCCGCAGCTGGTTCAGGCCCAGGGCGGAGAGCAGTTCAATCGCGGCGCGCCGCCGCAGGCGGCCGGTCTCCCCGCCCGCCAGGTGCCTCCTCCCCGACCCGATCGAGAACCCGTCGAGCAACCGAGCGACCGTGAGCCCATGGAGGCTCGCCCCGAGGGTGCGGGCGAGGGTGAACCATCGCAGTCGGAACGGCAGCAGCCCGCCATCCCGCTGCCCCCGCCCGGCGTGTGGATGCTGCCGCCCTCGGAGGGTGGAATCACCGAAAACCCTGACCGCGAGGGTGGTGGGGTCGATACCGGCGCGGTGTCCTTCGACACCCAGTGGTACGACTGGGGCCCCTACGCCAAGTCCATGCTCGCCAAGATCCGCCGCCATTGGCGGATCCCGGCGATCGCCATGATGGGCGTGAGCGGCATCGTCAAGGTGCGCTACTACATCGAGATGGACGGAACGATCACCGGCCTTCAGATCATCGACGAGAGCGGCAAGCCGCCGATGGATTTCGCCGCCCGGGACGCCATCGCCGACTGCCTCAACTTCGAGCCGCTGCCGCCGGGTCTCGGCTTGAACGGTCCCGAAGGTGTCACCATCACCTTCCTTTACAATGCGACCCCGCGAGATCGCCGTAGATAGACACAGCCGATCGGAGAAACCCGTGTTCGAACTCTTGCAAAGCGGAATCGACATCTTCAGGTCCGGTGGTCCGGTCATGTACCCCCTCGGAATGCTCTCGGTGGTGGCGCTGGCCATCATTCTCGAGCGGTTGTGGGTCCTGCGGGCCCAGAACTACCTCGAGCCCGGGGTCGTCCACGTCCTGTCGGGGCTTCTCGGAGGGCGGGACTACAAGGCCGCCTCCGACTACTGCCGCCGGCACCCGGGGCCTTTCACCGAGCTCGTCCACACCATGGTGGAGAACAGATACGCCCCGTATGACGAGCTCAAGGAAATCCTCGGCGACACCGGCCGCCGTCAGCTGCTCGGGTTGCAGCGCGGACTGCCGGCGCTGGCGACCATCGTCGGCGGCGCACCGCTGCTCGGGCTGCTCGGCACGGTGCTCGGCATGATCAACATCTTCAAGGCGGTCGCCACCGGTGGTTCAGGGATCAACGACACCCTTGCGACCGGGATCTCGCAGGCGCTCATCACAACCGCGACCGGCCTCATCATCGCGATTCCCGCGCTCTTCACGCACAGCTTTCTCGAGGCGCGGGCGGTGGCGATTCTGGCCGACATCGAGGCGCAGATGATGGACTACCTCCATCTTGTGCGGCGACCGGACGTCGTCGCCGGCGAGAGCGAGGAGGCCTGATGCAACTCGTCAAGCTCGGCGGGCGAACCAGACCCGATGTCCAGATGGCGCCGCTGATCGATGTCGTCTTCCTCTTGTTGATCTTCTATGCGGTGACGACCCAGTTCGTCACCGATGAGCGGCTCAAGCTCAAGCTGCCCGAGGCCAAGACGGCGGAATCGGAAGGGGTGGGCCAGGAAGAGCGGCCCCCGGAGGTCAAGATCGCCGCCGACGGGACCATATGGATCAATGATGTCATCGTGCCGGAAGAGGAACTCGAGGCGCAGATGAAGGCATTGGTCGAGCGTGCACCCGACAAGGCGGTGATTCTCAAGGGCGACCGCGATGCCGATTACGGGATCGTGGTGAAGGTCCTCGACACCGCCCGCGCCGCCGGCGCCAACATGATCCAGATGTCGGCCGATCGCCCGAAGGAATAGAACCGCCAACCGCGGCACCTTCCCCGAGTCCGCGTCCGAGTCCGTATCCCCGTCCGGGTCCGTGCCCGATGAGATCTTCAGCGCCCTCGCCCCGCCCAGCGGTCGTACAGCTCCCGAAGACACGACCTGATGTCACCGCCGTGGCGTTGGAAGAGAGCCTCGAGATCCGCGTCCCCGACCATTCCTGGGGAGAGCTCGGCCACGAGTTCCCGGAGCAGGGCCGGGTCGGTCGTACAGCGGTGGATGGTCGGCAGCCGCCCCGGTGCGTGGCTCGTGATGACAAGGATGCCGGCGTGGCGGACCCGGCGGTGAAGGCGCCACCAGCCCCAGCGGTCGAGCTGTTCGGCGCCGTCGATGAGGACGACGTGAACGTCGCAGATTGCGGCCGGCAGCGACGAGAGCGCCCGTGACAGCGGTCGCCGGGTGTCGCTGCCGAGGTTGACGCGGGCGAACTCGCCCTCGAGCTCTCCGGCGAGCGCGTCGAGGAGCGTGGTCTTGCCGCTGCCGTGCGGTCCGACCACGGCGCCCCGGTTGCCGTGACGCGCCAGATCCGTTTTGAGGTCGCCGATGCCGCCCCGGCGGAACCGGTAGCGGAGGCCGTCGATCCGCCTGCTCGCGAAGGGGTTGTCGGCCGGGCGCGCTGCGCCGGGGTTGTGCCTCACCGCTTGTCTCGGCTCGGATTGAAGTTCAAACCGTGGCCCAGCGGTGCCCGGCCGAGGCTCTCGAGCCGGACCTCGACGGGCGTCGGCGCCATGACGAACTCGATGCGTTCGGTCGTCCCGTGGGGGATGGCCACGAGTTCGAGGGCCCAGGTCAAGGTGATGAGGGAACCGGAGAAGGAGTAAGGCCCGTCGGGCAGGGGAAAGGTGAACCCCTGATCTCCGGCTCGTCCGGCGGCGTCGGTGCGGACCGAGTCGATGATCGCGACATCCTCGGTGCCCTTGCCGCTGGTGAACCAGAAGAGCCGGAGCTCGATGGCCTCGGCGTCGTCCTCGAGCCGCCAGACAACGCGTCCGGACAGGGTCGCACCCGGTGAAAACCAGTGGCGACCGCCGTCCACCTCGATGCGCAGCTCAGTCATGCCGGTACCCGCTCCGGAGCCGGCGGCCGGACTTCGATCTCAAAGGTCTCGTTGACATCCGGCCAGCGTGGAATGTCGCCGTGGACGTGGATCGCCCAGACCACTGCGTTGTGGTCCGAGGCGAAGCTGTGCATGGTGTCCGCCGGGATCTCGACCTCACCGGCGCCGCGGGCGACCCCCCAGCTCGCCGGCGAGTCCGTGACCACGAACGAAGCGAAGGCCTCGCGGTCGGTTTGAGTGTCGGTGCCCCGTCGATAGGTCGCCTTTTCGTGTCCCTCGAGGACGATCTCGAGTCGCGAGATGCGGTCAGCCTTTCCGGTGAACGCCCACTCGACGCGAAGTCGGGACCCGAGGCGGGGCGATGACGGAGAAATCGTCAGCTGCGGTCGCGGATTGGCCAGGGCGAGCAGGTAGTAGACCACCCCACCCACCAAACCGAGACCGACGAGGACGAACGGAGTCATGAAGAGGCAGAGGAACCACTCCGGGTCGTCGCGGCGGAAACTCAGCACGATCTGCCAGAGAAACACGCTGACGATCCCGTTCCAGAACGCGGCGATCAGGATGGTTCCGATCAGTTTGCCCACGGGGCCGACCTGCGGCGCCAGGCTGCCGGGCGCGTCCGGGGTATCGGTCGGCCGGGTCGGCGAGCCCGCCGCGGGGACCGTTGTCGAGGGTCGCTTGAGCGCGTGCGTCGCCAGCGCCGCACCGACGACGAGAAAGATGAGCGGAAAGAGACCGATGAGGTAGGCCGCGTGGAGTCTCCGATCGAGCACCGATCGCGTCGGATCCGCGGGATCGACAAAACAGACGGTCATGCTCCCTGCCGGGTAGCGGGCGAGAACGGCCTCTGCCCCGTCGGCATCTCCCGAACTGAAGGGAAAGAAGTCGCGGCGGTTTGAGGTCCAGGCCCGCCCGCCCGCCGAGTACTCGTAGAGGACATCGGCCTGGTAGGAGGTTCCGTCGTCGGTGCTCCAGGACCGCAGGACCGATCCGACCACCGTGGCGGGGGTCTCGACCCAGGTCGAGGCCTGCGCCAGACGGACGAGGGGCACGACGAGCAGGAGGATCGTCAGCCCGCCTCCGACGGCCGCGAAGACGAGACCGATACCGAGTTCGATCTTCTTTCCGCGCCCGTTTTTCGCCCGTTGTGAGATCGACTCGACGTCGCCATTCTCGGCGCGACCGCCGGACCGCCAGACGCCGTAGATCCCGCCGGCGCCGACGGCGACGAAGATGAGGGGCAGAAAGCCCGCGAGGGCGATCCACGGCAGCCGGCACTCGAGGACGGCTTCACCGGGGTTCTCCGGATCGACCCGGCAGGTGGTGCGGGTTCCCGGTGGATAGGCATCGACGGCGCGGCGGACGGTGTCGTAGCTCGAGCTTGCGGATGAACTCCGGGTGAGATTGGTCCCCCGGTAGGCGCGGCCGTCGATCTGATACTCGAAGACCACCGCGACGGTGTAGGGATTCTCGTCGTCGCCGGTTTCTTCGACGCTGCCGGAGAGCACGGTGCACTCCGCCTCGGGCCAGAACCACACCTCCGCGACCCGCGCCGCATCAGCGAGGATCAAGAGGGTGAAGACGGCGCCCATGACGAGGAAGACCAGAAAGAAGACCGTCAGGCAGCCCTTGCCGGCGGTCGATCGGCCGCCGAGCCGGGATGATGATGCAGAGGTGAATCTGATTCCCACCGAGACCCGCAGTCTGATCTTATCTCATCGTGTGTCGGGAGGCGGCATCACGTGCACGGGCCGCCACTCCCGGGGTCATGCTCCCGTGCCTGTCGCCCGAGAGTGCCCGCTTGAACAGTGTCCGGTATCGGGGCTCGGGCGGCGTCGAGGCTCTGCCGAATTCGAACGAGGTTCGAGGCGGCACATCCGAAGGTCGCCGATGCCCGGAATCCTGTCGCGGTGGATTGTCCGGGACAACAGGCTCAGTATGATCTGCGGGTCAGCCTTCGTTGGCGTGGTCGATGCCCGAGGCCATCAGGGTCGAGACGTGGTCGTCGGCGAGGCTGTAGTAGACCATACGTCCCTCGCGGCGGGCGTGGACCAGATCGCGATCGCGAAGCAGACGAAGCTGATGGCTCACCGCCGAGACCGAGAGGTCGGCGATGACGGCAAGATCGCAGACGCAGAGCTCCTTCGTGACCATGAGGGCGTTGACGATCTTGAGCCTGGTCGGATCGGCAAGGGCGGAAAACAACCGGCTGAGACGCTCGACCGTACGGTCGGGCAGGGCCCTGCCCTGGACAAAGGCCACCGCGTCGGGGTCGATCTCATTGATGGTGCAAAGTTCGATCGTGGTTGAATCGTCGTTCATAGTGACATCTTTGCAGATTCAGACGGGCGGGTCAATGACGCCGCAGCGCGTCACCCGACGAACCGGGCCGGTCCCGGCATCAGGACCCGGCCCGCACCGCCTTGTGACCGTAGAAGATCACGCCCGCCTCTCCGTCCCAGGAGATTCTCCGGAACTCGAGCCGCACCGGCATCCCGATCTCAAGTGTCTCGGGGTTCTCGACATCGCCGATTTGGACCATGAGGCGAACGCCGTTGGCGAGCTCGACCAACGCGAGGGGGAGCGGAGTCTGCTCGGTGAAGCCCGCGGGCGGAACCCGGATGACGGTGAAGGTCACGACCTTGCCTTCCCGCGGCAGGATCTCCGGCGTGAACGTGCGCCCGCCGCAGGCGGGGCACACCAACCGCGGGGGGTAGAGGATCTTGGAACACTCGGTGCACTTGGCCGCCTCGAGACGGTAGCGCTGGGGGTACTCACGCCAGGCTCGTGCCGGGGAAAACATCAGACCACCTCCAGGATGTGGACCACCGAGCTGCCGCCGGATCCGCCCATGTTCTGCGCCATGCCGATCTTCGCGCCCTGGACCTGCCGCTGGCCGGCCTCGCCGCGAAGTTGGCTGACGATCTCCACGACCTGAGCGACGCCGGTGGCGCCGACCGGGTGCCCCTTGGACTTGAGACCTCCGGAGGTGTTGACCGGAATCTTGCCCTGGAGGCTCGTGAGCCCCTTTTCGACGGCCGAGCCGCCGAAGCCGGGGTTGAAGAAGCCGAGGGCCTCGGTCGCCATGATCTCGGCGATGGTGAAACAGTCGTGGACCTCGACGAGGTGGATGTCCTCGGGTTTGCGACGCGCCATCGCATAGGCCCGTTCGCCGGCCAGCTTGACCGCGCCGAGTTCGGCGAGATCGGCTCGATTGGCCAGGGTCACCGTGTCCGTGGCCATCCCGGAGCCGGTGATGACCACCACCGGTTTGTCGCCCGCGATCTCTCGGGCGCGTTCTGCGGTGGTGAGGACCAATGCCGCGGCGCCGTCGGTCACCGGCGAACAATCGAGCAGGCAGAGCGGGTCGGCGACCAGCGTCGAGTTCACCACATCCTGGACCGTCACCTTGAGGTGGTACTGGGCGTGGGGGTTGAGCAGGCCGTTGGCGTGGTTCTTGACGGCGACCCGGGCGAGCTGCTCTCGCGTGGTGCCGTATTTCTGCATGTGGATCCGGGCCAACATGGCGTACAGACCCGGGAAGGTCACGCCGTGGAAACCCTCCCACTCGGCATCGGCGGCGGTGCCGAGGGCGTAGGTGGCGTCGGCCCCGTCGACATCGGTCATCTTCTCGACGCCGGTGACGAGCACGGTGTCGCAGAGGCCGGATGCGACCTCGGCAAAGCCGGCGCGAACCGCCAGCCCGCCTGATGCGCAGGCCGATTCGACCCGGGTGGCGGGGACACCGGCCATGCCCAGCTCATCGGCGAGGAGAGAGGCCAGGTGTTCCTGGCCGGTGAAGAGCCCCGAGGACATGCAGCCGATGGTGACCAGGTCCACCGAGTCGATCCCGGCATTGTCGAGGGCGGCCAACGCCGCTTCTGCCCACAACGATCGCAGCGGGGTCTCCCAGAGCTCGCCGAAGGAGGTCATCCCGATTCCGATAACTGCTACATCTCGCATTTCGACCTCCTTTCTACTCGGCCATGCGGATCTTGCCGCGGAGCTTGGCGTAGGCGCCGTACTCGAGGTAGATCTTGTTTTCGTCAAGCTGTTCGCGGGTCTTGGGCGCCAGGTCCTGGACCTCGGAGATGCGGCCGGTGACCCGGATGACGAAGGAGTCCGATCCGGCGCCGGATCCGAACGAGGTCAGCAGGATCAGATCCCCCGGCGACGCGATGTCGAGCACCGCGGTGAGGCCGATGGGGGAGGCGCCGGAGTAGGTGTTGCCGAGCCACGGCGAGAGCCACCCGGTTTCGAGCTGCTCGTTGGTGAAGCCGAGCTTCTTGCCGACCCGCATCGGGAACTTCCCGTTGGGCTGGTGGAAGATGGCGTACGCGAAGTCCCCGGGCTCCAACCCCGCTTTGTCCATCATCCCGCGAGCTGAGTTCATGCTGTGGCGAAAGTAGGCCGGTTCACCGGTGAATCGGCTGCCGTGGCGAGGGTAGTGCATGTACTCGCGGCGCCAGAAATCGGGGGTGTCGGTCGTCCAGCTGTAGGTGTCGACGATCTCGGCGAGGATGAGGTCCTCGTCGGCGCCGAATATAAAGGCCGCGGCGCCGGCGGCGGCCGAATACTCGAGGGCGTCTCCGGGGGCGCCCTGCGAGGTGTCGGCGCCGATCCCGACCGCGTACTTGACCTCGCCGGCCTTGACCAGCGCCTGGGCGATGAAGAGACTCTCGGTCCCCGCCTTGCAGGCGAACTCGAGATCGGCCACGTGGAGCGCCGGAACCGCGCCGATGGCCTCGGCCACGATGGTCCCCGAAGGCTTGACGGCATACGGATGGGACTCGGACCCGATGTAGAGGGCGCCGATATCGGCGGGATCGACTCCACCCGAACGGGCGAGAGCGTTGCGCGCCGCTTCCACCGACATGGTGACCGTGTCTTCGTCGGCGCCGGGCACCGATTTTTCAAAGAGTTGGAGGCCGCGCTTGTAGGCGGGAGCGTCAGCTCCCCACACCTTGGCGATCTCCTCGAGCTTGATGCGGCGCCTCGGGACGAAGGCGCCGTAACCGACGATGCCAACTGTCATCGGACCCTCCAGCTTGATAGTTCGGTCTGGTTCTCAAAGTGCCGTTCGATACCGGGGCAGTTTACCGCATCATCGCCTCGATCTCCTCGGCCCGGGTCGGCAGCGCCGCCGAGAGGTTCTCCGACCCCGTCTCGGTGACCAGGAAGTCGTTCTCGATCCTGACCCCCAGCGATTCGTCCGGGATGTAGATCCCCGGCTCGTTGGTGATGACGTTGCCGGGAACGAGGATCGCCTCCTCCGAACCCGGGTCGTGGGCGTCGAGACCGAGGAAGTGGCCGAGCCCGTGGATGAAGTACTGCCCCAGTTTCTCACCGTCGGCGTCGCGCAGGCCGGACGATTCCATGACCTCGTAGGCGATCTTGCGGAGATCGAAGATCCGGATGCCGGGTCTGATCGCCTCGGCAACTCGGTCGTGGGCCTCGAGCACGAGGTCGTAGATCCCTCGTTGCCGGTCGTTGAACCGTCCGTTGACCGGGTAGGTGCGGGTCAGATCGCCGCAGTAGTAGCCGTAGCGCGCCCCCACGTCGACGACGACCAGCTCGCCGTCGATGCAGGTGCCGACGTTCTGGTCGTAGTGGAGGGTGGTCGCGTTGGAGCCGCAGCCGACGATGGAGGGGAAAGAAAGGCCCTCGGCGCCGTGGGCGCGAAATGCCGCATAGACCGCTCCGTCCACCGCGCCTTCGAGGATGCCGGGGGCAATCACGCCGGCGGCGGCGCGCTGACCCGCCATGGAGCCTTCGACGGCCTTGCGCAGGAGGGCAACCTCGGATTCGCTCTTGACCAGGCGCATGGCGGTGAGGTGTCCGCCGAGGTCGCGGACCTCGAAGCTGGGCAACCGTTCCCGGAGCCGCGAAACGAATCGGTGGGTCGGAGGGAGCACCGAGGCGGCGCCGACCGCCGGGTATTCGGTCCAGAGAACGGCCTCCGCATCGCCGAGCCATCCCTGCAGCCGGCCTTCAAAACCGGGAACGGGTCGGCGCCGCGCATCGAGGACGATCTCGGAAGGATCCGATGACAGCACCTCGTCGAAACCGAGAGCCTCGGCGGCTTCCTCGCCGGGACCGAACTTCGGTCCGGTCCAGCGCTCGACATTGGGGTTTCGGGGCGGCAGAAAGAGCGCGTCGAAGCCCTCCGCGGGACGCAGGACCATGATCGCGTTCGGCAGCTCGACGCCGGTGAGATAGAAAAAAGACGAGCTCTGGCGAAAGGTCCCGACGTCGCCGTAACCGCGATCGTCGCCGGCGCCCCACATGACGATGGTGCCGCCGCCGATACTCTCTGCCAATCGTTGCCGCCGCTCGCGGTAGACCGTGGGCGCTTCGAGCTCCGCCGCGTAGTTGCCGCCGCGCATGTCGCGTTGGGTCATGGGCTTCTCCTTTGCGGTGGATATTCTACCCTCGTCCGCGTCCGCGTCCGCGTCCGCGTCCGCGTCCGGGGCAGCGGCAGGGACAGCGGCAGCGGCAGGGACAGCGTCCGCGTCCGGGACAGCGGCAGGGACAGCGGCAACGGCACGGACAGCGTCAGCGTCCGGAGTTGAGGATGCCATGTCCGGGTTCTGTCGCCCTATACTGGTCCGGTATGGTTTTCCGCGAATCAGATCCCTCTTTCACCCGGTCGTGGTGGCTCGCGCTGGCCGCTTTGGTGATCTGCGCTCCGTGGCCCGGGCTGGAGCCCCGGATCGGGCTTCTCGGCGCGGTCGTGGCCCTGCTGATTCTTCTCGCGCGGCCAAGCGGCGCCGGTCGCTGGCCCTGGTTGGGAGTGGTCCTGGCCGTGGCTGGGGCGATGGCCCCGGTCGCGACCGCGCCGGAACCGGAGCGATTGGCGGCTGATTTCGACGGCCACTGCCGGGAGATGCTGTCGACCGCGGGCGCGATTGTCGGCGATGACGGGTTGAACCGCCTTTTCGCGACGACCGGCGAGGCCCTGAATCCGACACGCCCGTTCGAGTTTCTCCATGGGGTGGCGCGGCAGACCGAAGGGCGGACCATCTATCTTGCCGACGACCGGGGGCAGCTCCTCGCGTGGGGTGGGGTCGAACGGGACTTCCCGATCGATCTGCGACCTCTCGGGCCGAGGGCGTGGGGCATCGAGTGGTCCGCGTCTCGCGGGGTGCTCCACTTGCGGGAACCGATGATGATCGAAGGCCGGATCGTCGGCTCGGTGACGGTGGCCGACCGAGCCGAGCTTCGCGGCGGCACGGCGTGGGGCATGCGCGCTCCCCGGGGATACCGGCTGATCCTCGGGAGATTCGACTCCGATGCCGTTCCCGTGACCTCCGAGGTTGCCCCCGGCGCCGAGGTCCATGTCGCATTCGAGGGAGTCGCGGCGGTCGAGAGAAGAGGCCTGTTCAGCGTCGGCTGGCTGGTCGTCGTGATCTGCGGCCTGCTGGCGGCGCCGCGCGCCGCCTGGGCGGCGGTCCTGCTCGGGTTGGCGATCGCGGCGCGGACGCCGGTCGGCCTCGGCGGCGCGGAGCAGATGATCCTGATCCTGCTCGGCGGCGCCGCCGTCGGGCGTCTCGGCCGCGAGCTGCCGAGGCCCTGGGCCCGTCTCCTGGTCGTCGTGACCGTTTTCGCGGGAGCGGTCGTGAGGCTGGCCGGACCGTTGAGCGGTCTTGAATCCTGGCTGCCGAACCATCTCCTTCGACCCGGCTGGGGCGGGGTCTGGATGGTCGCGCTGGCGTGGGTTCTCAGCGGCTGGCCGGGCCTGGCGGGAAGGTCGTTCCCGCTCGAGCGCCGAGTACTGGCCGCCGGGTGCCTCGCGCTCGTCGGGCTGGTCGTTGATCTGGCCTGGTATCCGGCGCAGATCCTGGATGCCGGCCCGGCCGGGACGGGTGGGGTCGTGCTGCCGCGTTCGACCGTCGCAACCGAGGAGGTGCTGCCGGACGCAGCCGACCGGTGTCGTCTCGACGATCTCGCGACGGTGCTCGCCCGGCGGTGGGGGCTCGACGGGTGGTCGACGCCGTCGCGGCTCACGGTGGTCAGCGCGGACGATCTCGAGCTCTCCAGTTGGGGAGATTTGTCGCCGGCGGGCGACCGGCAGCGCCTCGTTCGGGCGTGGCCGCTCGGCCGCGCTGACGGGATCCGAGTCGAGCTCGACGTCGCCACCGAGCCCTGGAACTGGCTTGCGGACTGGGCGAGCGGAGACCCCCTCGGAGACGCTTGGCAGAGGCCGGTGTGGTACGCGGTGCTCACCCGGTCGGGGTCGGTCGCCGCCACGCTTCACCCTGAAATCAGCGGCCTCGATCCCGCCGTGGCGGGCGAAGCCTACCACTCCGGGGCCGTGTGGACCGGCATCAGGGTGGGTGACGGCGGCGCTTTGGCGCGGGTGCAGCGGCGAGGGGACTGGTTGGTGGCCGCGGTGGCCCACCCGCCGGCCCCCCCGGTGTGGGTGGTTCGGATCGCCCTCGCGGTTGTCTGGGCCTTCATCGGGCTCGTGCTGGCGCGGCCGCCGGTGGTGCGGCGAGAGCAGTTCGCGACCTTCGGTGGGCGGCTGCGGCTTCTGGTCGCCGGCGGCGTGGTGATCCCGCTGGTGATCCTCACCCTGTTTCTCCAACTTCGGCTGGGGCGCGAGGAGGCTCGCCTCGAGGAGGTGATCGGTCGTGACGCCTTCGAAGCGGCGCGCTACACCATCGAGCACCTCGGCGGCGGCGTGGTCGTCGATGACCAACTCGCCGCCTGGCTCGCACGGGGATGGGGTGGAGAGGTCGTCTTCTTCGACCGGACCGCGGCGGTGGCGGTGTCGAGACCGGATCTGTACAGCGTCGGGCGGCTCTCGCAACTCCCGGCGGTTGAGGCGTTCCCGGCCTACCTGCTCGGCCGCACCGACACCGTGGTTCTGCGGCGCCCGAAGTGGGTGACGTCGGCAGGGGCCGTCGCCGTGGAAGGCACGCGCGTGATTCTCCAGCTTTATCGGGCCGATCCGTTGCGTGCCGGAGAGGCCCCCGACGCGGTGGACTGGTTGTTGACCGGAGCGCTTCTCGCGGCCTTGATCGCCCTCATCGCGACCGGTCGGATCGAGGAGCGGTTGAGCGTGTCGCTGCGGGAACTCGTGGATCTTGCCGGGCGACTGGTGCGGGGTGAACCGGTCGGACCGGTTCGCCGGCCCCGGGAAACCGATCTCGCCGAGGTCCTCGATGCGGTCCGATCGATGAACGAAGAGGTGAGACGGCGGGAACTCAGCCTGCGCCACCAGGAAGAGCTCCTCCGGATCACCCTGGCCAATCTGTCGCCCGCGGTGATGGTGTTTGAGCCCGACGGAAACCTGAAATTCACCAACCCGAGCGCCCAGGCGCTGCTCGACGAAAACGCGAAGCTGGTCCACGACCAGGTGCGGAAACTGGCTGCGGACATGAGTGATTCCGCCGAGGTCGGGATCACGTTGCAACCGATTCCCGGGCGTGATCTGACCTGGCGCATCGGGCTGGCGAAGGTCCCACTTCCGGATGGCAGGAGCGGTCTCGTGGCGGTCATCGACGACGTGACAGAGGTGGTCCGGTTGGATCGCTTGCAACAGCTCAATCAGCTCGCTCGAATCGTCGCCCATGAGGTCAAGAACCCGCTGACGCCGGTCCGTCTCTGGGTCCAGGAGCTGGATCAGGCGAGGCGTCGGCAGGACCCCGGCCTCGACGGCCTGCTCGAGGAGGCGTGCCGTGAGATCGCGGTCCAGGTCGACCGCCTCCAGGACACCGCGATCTCGTTCTCGAACCTCGTCGCCCTCGAGCACTGGCAGCCGGTGCCGGTCGATCTCAGCGATGCCGTGAGAGAGCTCACGGAGGGCCTCGGGGTGCTCGATCGGCGTGGGATTGTCGTCACCCGCAATCTCCCGGCACCGGCCTCGGCGACGGTGATGGCGGATCGACAATGGCTCAAACGGGCGTTGGCGAATCTCCTGCAGAACAGTCTCGACGCTCTCGCTGACGGTCCGGGAGAGATTCTCCTCACGGTCACCGCGGGCGGGGGCCAGGGAGTCATGGAAATCGAGGACAGTGGGGGAGGGGTCCCGTCCGGCCAGCTCCAGGATCTGTTCTCCCCCCATTTCTCGACCACGGCATCGGGCAGCGGGCTGGGTCTGGCGCTGGTGCGGCAGGTGGTGACTCGGTGCCACGGGAGGGTCGAAGCCGAGAACGGCGCGCGCGGCCTTCGGATCCGAATCGAGATGCCGCTCGCATGAGAGGCGCCGTCTTTGCCGCGCTTTTTGTTAGGATGACGGCATGAAGCTGCGACGTTTTCACCTCGCGGTGCTGTTGGCGGGTGTTCCGGTCCTCGCCGCGTGTTCCGACCAGAAGCTGGGGCAACTGAGTGCCGATGTCGCCCCCACGCCGCGAAGGACGACGGTCTGGCTCACCGGCGAAGGCATCGACGCCGAGACGGCGGGCCGCCTTGCCGCGGTTGGGGTCGACCAACTGGTGGTCCGCCGGGGAGCGATCCGGCTCTCAGGCGGCGTGCCGGTGGTTCAACTCCTCCCGTCGCCGCCCGTTGACGGGCCGATCCCGACCGCGGTGATGTTGGAGATTCCGCAGCCGATTTCGAAGGACGACGGCGACGCCGCCGACGCCGTATGGGCCGCGCTGGAGAGCGATTTCGGACAGCGGTTGCCCTCCGAGATCATCCTGGATCTTCCTGAGCTCGGTGAAGGAACCGCCGGATTCGTGTCGCGGTTCGCTCAACAGTCCGGTCTGGCGGTGATCCCGATTCTCCGCGTGTCTCAGATCGAGACCCGGCTGGGTCAGGCGGTGGCCAAGGCCGCTCATCGATGCCTCGTACCGCTCTTCGGGCCCCAGATCGCCGATCTTCGTGGTCTCGAAGACCTGGACAACCAGCCGTTGTCGGTTCGGTTGGCGGCCCTCAGGGATCTGGGCGTTCGGGTGCGGGTCGGATTGTCGTTGCGCCCCCGGACCGAGCCCGAGGTCGGTGGTTGGGCGGAGGATGTCGATGTCTTGACCGACGAGGCGACCGCCGAGGTCAAGCGGGCCTCGACCCTGGATCGCAGCTTTGTGACCAATCGCTCCCTGACGTGGGGAGGGCGCTCGTTCGGCGCCGGCCAGACCATCGCGGTGGCCTGGATGGACGCGGCCAGACTCGGCTTCGACCTGACCGAGTGCCACCGGACGATTCTCCCGGAGTTGGAGGGCTGGGACCTGGTGTCGCTGCCGCCGGTGGGGCCCAATCTCGGCCTCGATCGGGAGGAGTTGATTCGCTATCTCGGTGGTGAGGGCCCCGCCCCGAAGATCGAGATTCAGCTCGATCGCAGCGGTCGTGAATTGACGGTTCGGTTTGCCAATGCCAGCGTCTTTCGCAGCGCGATCACCGGGTTCGGCAACTGGGTCCAGGTGGAGGTCGCCTCGGGGGCGCTGGTGGCGACCTCCCGTGGCGGCTTCGATCGCGTCATTCTCGGTTCGATGGGCCAAGGTGAGTGGAGCCCGAGTCCATCCGGCGGACCGGACGCGGTTCGTTTTGTCGAGACCTATCTCGCGCCGGGTGAAGATCTCCGGACCGGCTCGATCCGGCTGCCTTCCACCCGCAGCAAAGTGACGGTGCGATGGCAGGTCCAGCTCTCGGACGGAAGCGCCATCACGGGAGTGGTGGAGTAGCCGCGCTCGGCGAATCGATTCTCCCGGTTCCTGGTACGGCCTCGAGGACAGCACTGGAATCAGTCCCTCTGTGTCTCGCTGCGTTGCGGGCGTCTTCAGCCTGTTTTCTGCAGCGCGAAAGGGTAGATCGGACGCCCCTGTTGCCGGTATTTGCGCTCGAAGCCGGTCTCGGGGAGCCCGGCATAGGCCTCCTCGGCGTCGAGGACCGAGAAGCCGACGGCGCCCGCCAGGACCTCGGAGATGGCCTCCGCATAACCCTCGTGGTCGGTCTTGACGAGAAGTCGGCCGCCCGGGATCAGCGCGCTGTGCATGGCCGCGACCACATCGGGTTTGATCAGGCGGCGCTTGTGGTGGCGTTTCTTCGGCCACGGGTCCGGGAAGAGAACAAAGATGCGTCCCACGGAGGCCCCGACGAGGAGCCGGAAAAGCAGATCTTCGGCGGTGGTGCGGACCAATCTGACGTTGGAGAGCCCGCGTCGGGCGGCGCGGTCGCAGCAGAGCCGGTGGTACTTGCCGGCCCTCTCGACCGCAAGAAAGTCGCGTTCCGGTTGCGTCGCCGCGAGATCGAGCAGGAACTTGCCCTTACCGGAACCAATCTCGACATCCGCCGGAGCGGATCGACCGAAGATCTCGGGCCACTTAAGAGGAACCCCGACCCGGTTGAGGTCGAGGTCGATCATGGCGCCGGGGGTCTTTCCACGAGACCCAGGTGCACCATTGTGGTCCCGAGTTCTTCGGCGAACCGCAGGACCTTGTCGTCTCGGTAGAACTCACCGTAAAGAACCGTTCTGATCCCCGCGTTGACGATGAGCTTGAAACAGTTGAAACACGGCGAGGCGGTGACGTAGATTTCGGCGCCTTCGAGACGAACTCCGTTGTGTGCGGCCTGGACCAATGCGTTGGCTTCGGCGTGGACCGTTCGGACACAGTGGTCGTTCTCCATCAGACAACCGACCTCGGTGCAGTGTGGTGCACCGCGGATGGAACCGTTGTAGCCCGTGGAAAGAACCGTTTTGTCGCGCACGATCACCGCTCCGACGTGCTTGCGCGGACAGGTCGATCGTGTCGCCGCCTGGATCGCCAGATTCATGAAATAGCGTTCCCAGGAAACCCGGACCGGTGCGGCGCCGTCGGTCAAATCAACTCGCTCGCGGCGAAAAAGAACGCATTCTCGATGGCGGCGTTCTCGTCCGAATCCGAGCCGTGGATCGCGTTGCGCTCGATGGACTCTCCGTAGAGAGCGCGGACCGTTCCCTGGTCGGCCTCGGCGGGATTGGTCGCGCCCATGGTCTTTCGAAGGTGGGGCACGGCGTTGTCGCGCTCCAACGACATGACCCACACCGGTCCGGAGGTCATGTAGGCGACGAGATCGTTGTAGAAGGGTCGTTTGGAGTGGACCGCGTAAAAGGCTCGAGCCTGATCCGTGCTGAGACGGGTCATCCGGCCGGCGACGATGCGAAACCCCTCGCCTTCGAGATGGGCGATGATCTTGCCGACGTTGCCGTTTTCAACCGAGTCCGGTTTGATGATGGTAAAGGTGCGGTTGTTCATGTCTCTCCTTTGTGCCCCGCTCGGGGACCGTCAGGGATGATACACGACCCGGGCGGGTCCGGTCACGATGCAGCGCCGCCCGGCACTTCGCCCGGGGGGGCCGAGTTGGTTTTCTTCCGGGTTCTCGATTACAGTGAGGCTCGGGTTCAGCGGTCGCCGTCGTCCGGCCCGGCGCGGGCGTCAGCCGTAGATCAACCAAAACCCGGCGGCAGCCGATCGCCGGCCGGGGGCGTGGCGGGAGGAGAAGTCCATGTACCGTGCAATCCTGGTCGTATTCGTATTGACATTCTTGTTGACCGCCGCGGGTCCGGCCGCCGCAGCCGCCACCAGACCGGCGGACGCGAGCCAACCGGCGCCGACCGTGGAGATTGTCGGTGAAGACATCCACGAGAGCTATGCCTCGCCCAACCCGTACCTGGGGAGCAGCGATATCGGGGCGGCGCAATTGGTGTGGTCCGACGTCATCCACTATCCGAATGCGTCGTACATCTGCCCGCACTTCGGTCGCCTCGAACTCGGCGAGGGGGACTTCGTCGTGGTGCGGTCGCCGGATGGATCGAGATCGTGGCGCTACGAGAGGTACGGCGTCGACGACCTCGGTCTCGACGACGACGGTTTCTGGGGCATCCACATCGCCGGCGACACGGCCGTTGTCGAGCTCTGGGCAGCCGGTGGGAGCGGGGGGTTCGGCTACGTCATCGACCGATTTGCCCGTGGGTTCACGCCCGGGGAAACGGGTGCAGGCAGCGCTCCGGAGGCCATCATCGGGGCGGACGACTCCGAGTGGGCGCCGTGCTACGAGGTTTCTGAGCCGAACGTCTATGACAAGAGCAGAGCGGTGGCGAGGCTCCTCATCAACGGATCCTCGCTCTGCACCGGCTGGTTGGTGGGGAACGACGGCCACATGTTGACCAACAACCACTGCATCAGCACCCAGGGGGCGGCGAGCAACACCAACTACGAGTTCATGGCCGAGGGCGCCGACTGCTCGACCAACTGCTGGCAGTTGCAATGTCCGGGGACCATCGTCACCACGTCCGGAACTCTGATCCAGACCTCCTACGACTATGACTACGCCCTCGTCCAGCTGTCGGTCAACCCATCGTCGACCTACGGCTTCTTCACCTTGCGGCCGACCGGTGGGGTGATCGGAGAGCGGCTCTACATTCCCCAGCACCCCTCCGGCTGGGGCAAGCGGATCGCCGTTTTCAGCTCCGAAGGGTTGGACCCGGACGGTTGGCCGTTTGTTGTTTCAAAAAACTACGGCGGCTGCGGCTCGCGACCCGGACCGGACATGGGCTACCGCGCCGACACGCAGGGAGGCTCCTCGGGCTCGCCGGTGGTGTCCTATGACGACCAGCAGATCATTGCGCTTCACCACTGCGGCAGCACGAGCATCAACACCGGCGTGCTCATCGAGCAGGTGATTGCCGATCTCGGGTCGAACCTGCCTCCGAGCGCGATCGCCAATACCAACGACATCTTTTCCGATGGGTTCGAGTCCGGCACCACCGGCGCCTGGAGTTCGGCCGTCCCCTGATCCGGCACAACCCCCGTTTCAACCTGACCCGAAGGGTCGGCGCCCCTCGGGTCTTTTTGTAATTTCAGTCGTGTGAGTGAGTTGCGTTCGGCGGTGTTGCAGGGTTGGGGCTCGCCCGGCTGCCCCCCGCCCGCGCCAGGTGAAACGTACTGAGACGGCGTGTACCAGGATCGGACAGCCGGCGCCTCCCGATGATCAGCCGCGGCGATGGGAAAGCTGGCACCATCCTTGCTATTGGACTGGCATGGAGGCTGACATGGAAGAACGCCGCCGCCATCCGAGGCACCAACCGAACTACGACATCACCGGAAAAGTGAAGTCGACCATGGATTTCAGAGTCGTCGATATCTCCGAAGGCGGCGTCCAGGTTGAAACCCGGCTCGGGCTCCCCCCCGCAACCCTCTGCGAACTCAGGGTCTCCTCCTTCGGCAGTGACTTCGTCTTGAAGGCGGAAGTCCGCCGCTGCCGCGCCCAACTCACCAAGACCGATACCGGATGCAAGGTGGCCTACCGTTCAGGCCTCGAGTTCGTCGATCTCGACCAGGATCGGATGACCACCCTCAGACAGCTGATCTGCAACTGCTGCGCCAACGACCAGGTTCAGGAAGGACCCGTTGCCGTAACCCAGGGAGCCGTGATTTCGGGATCTTTGTACACAGTGTGACGCCGGCACCGCGTCTCGCCCTCCGAGCGGACCGACGTCCTATGTCCGCGGGACCCAAGGGTCCCGCGGTTCTTTTTTGCCCCCGGTTGTAGTGCGGCCGGGGGCAAAAACGGATCTCCAACGGCGTGAATCCGGCATCGATGATCTACCGCCTGCGCAGGATGACCACTCTCGAGGCACCGCCCGCGAGATCTCGTTCGATCGAGAGGCCGTCGGGGAGGACCGCAGCGACATCGGCTTTGGCGGGACATTCGAGGCACAGAACCGCGTCGCCGGTGGTGATCCCGGCGGCCACCGCCGCGACCAGGGATTCAAGGCCATCGGGCCACTTCTCGAAGGGGGGATCGGCCCACACGAGATCGAAGATCCGGCCGCGCTGCTCGAGCTCGACGACTGCTCGTGCTGCCTGCCGGTTCATCACCAGGCCGCGATCACGCCCGACCCCGAGCGATTCCAGGTTCGCCCTGATCAGCGTTGCGGCGCTCCGGTGGGCGTCGACAAAGACCGCCGTGGCCGCCCCCCGCGAGAGGGCTTCAATCCCCACCGCGCCGGTGCCGGCAAAAAGATCGAGCACCCGAGCGCCGACGACGGTGTCGCCGAGGACGGCAAAACCGCGTTCGCGCATGGAATCGGGCGTCGGCCGGAGCCTCTGGCCCTTGGATGGCCCCCGGATCCGCCGCGATCGCCATGCGCCGCCCGTCACCCTCATGGCGCGGGCTCGATGACCCTGAGAACGACATTGACGCGGCTGTCCTTGGCGACGGTGTACGACACCGGGCCGTCGACCTGGCTCAGGAGAATGGTGCCGTCATCGTCGATTGCCGTGACCGAGGCCTGACCGCCCTGGCGAAGTTCGACCCGGTCGCCGATGGCGGGCCTCCACTGGTTGATCTCGAACTCGCCCGGGAGGGCGGCGAGGGCCCGATTCTGGATGTCGTCGATCATCGAGGCGATCTTGCCGGTCGGGAGGTCGAGGGAAGCCAGCGGTGAGTACTCGATGATCCGCGGCGGGTCCGGACCGACGTGGAGGACGACCTTCGTGGAGCTGTCCCGGCTTTCCACATCGGAGGTGACCGGCTCGTTGCCGATTTCCCGGGCGCATTTCTCGAAGGCCTGGAGGTAGACCATGTACTCGTCGAAGTTCAGGGTCGCCTGGTGGATGAAATTGTCGTCGTCGGATCGGATCGACACGATGACCACGTGGTTGGAAAAAAGGGTGACGCGGGTGATTCGGCCGCGATGGTCGGTGATCCTCTCAACGACCGGCATCGGCGCCTGGGCCGTTGCCGAGAGCAACGCGACCAGCAGCCACGCTGCGGTCACGGCGCCGATCCGGCATTTCATTCCGACCCCTCCTCCTGGTACCTCGCGGCCGAGGCCCGTGCGAAATCGAAGGATCGATCCGCGTTGATCTCGCCATCCACGATGGCGTCTCGGGTCTGAAGCAGTGCCCGACCCACCCACGGACCGGGCTCGACCCCGGCATCGATGAGTTGCCGACCCCTGACCTGGGGTCGGACGCGGACCGATGCCGCGACGGCGTCCGCGAGCCTCCGCCGCGCGGCGAGATCGATTCCCGCCATGGCGAGGAGGATCACCTCCGAGTGCTGTTGCTCCACCGCCCGGACCCGGGACGATCGTCGAAGCGATGAATCGCCTGCCTGCCGGACCTCCGCCACCCCACGTTCGAGGTCGAGCATCCTTCGACGGTGGTCTCCCGTGAGCAGAAGGCGATCGGCCATCCGGCGAGTGACACCATCGCCCGCCTGGATGGCGAGACCGCCGAGAAAGAGGAGCCACGGTTCGGGCGGTGGTCCGAGTTCCTCGAGCTCGAACCAGCCGAGTTGACTCTCGACTTCCAAGAGCGTCGCGCGGACGCCTGCCGACCAGATCAGTCCTTCGCAGATGGCCGGCAGCAGACCGAGGTCGGCGAGCAACTCGATGGCAAAGGTCGCGTGATCTTCGGCGAGGAGGGTTTCGAGCTCCCGGCGCAGCCGTTGTCCGGAAAGGCGCTCGAAGACCCCCTCCCCGACCGCGGTCGTGATCAGATATCGGGTATCCGGGGCGATGGTGAAATCGAGCCGGCGGGCATACCGCACGGCGCGGATGGCGCGGGTCGGGTCGTCGATGAACGACAGCGAGTGCAGGGCCCGGATCTCGCGGCGCTGGAGATCCATCCTGCCGCCGAAGAAGTCCACCAGCTCGCCGTGTTTCTCCCCGTGCAGCGCGACCGCGAGGGAGTTGATGGTGAAATCGCGGCGATAGAGATCCTGACGGATGAGCGAAGTCTCCACTTCGGGCAGCGCGGCCGGGGTCCGGTAGAACTCGGTTCGAGCCGAGGCGATGTCGACTCGATGGCCGTCCGGGAGCGTGACGACCGCGGTCAGGAAAGGTGTGTGCGGGTGGCACCGTCCGCCGACATAGGCCGCAAGGGCATAAGCGAAGTCGATGCCGGATCCCTCGACGACGAGGTCGACATCCTCGTTCTGCCGACCCAGGAGGAGGTCTCTGACCATGCCGCCGACCAGGTAGACGGCGATGCCGACGGTGTCCGCCACGGCCTTGGCCGTGCCGAGAAGCTCGCGCACCCAGGGGGCGGTCTTTTCCCGCAGGAGGCGGGAGATCGACTGGCTGACGGGTCGTGCGCCGGCCATCCGGTGATCGAGGACCGATCCGGCTGCGTGCTGGCGTTCGAAGAAGCGGCGAAAAAGCTCCATTCGGGTGACGATGCCGACCGCCCGGTCGGCATCTTCGACCACGACGAATCGGTACGAGCGTTCGAGGAAGAGATCGCGCAGATCGCCGAGCGAGGCCGATGCCGCGACGACGGGCAGATCCGGCTGCATGATGGACCGGACCGGCCGCGCCGCCATCCCGTGGCCGAGTGCCCGGTCGAGGATCTGGCGGGTGACCATGCCGGTCAGCTTGCCGTCGGCCCCTTTGACCGGCATGGCGTTGAGTCGAAGCTGGTTCATCCTCTCTTTGCTGGTCTCGACATCGTCATCGGCATTGACGGAAAAAATGTGCCGATTGGCCACGTCGATGGCGGTGGCAGGGGGAGGGAGGGCCTCGGTGAGGGCGAGGATGAGCGCTTCGCGAAGTTCGACCGGCATGCGATCCGCAACCCGAGCGGACGCGGCGGTGGCGTGCCCGCCGCCGCCGAACTGCTGCGCCACCTCGCCCAGGTGGAGACCCTGGATGCGGGCGCGGAGGATGAGATTGATATTGGGGGGCTGGACGAGCATCACGATCCCGACCGGGAGCTCGAAGGTCTCGACCCAGCGGTGGACGACGTACGCCGCCTCTTCGTGGTAGCGATCGACCTCGACCATGGCGAGGGAGACGGGGATGTCGTTGATGGAAAACTCTTCCGCCGCTTCGACGATGCGGTTGAGCAGCGAGAGCTGTTCGGGCTGGAGACCCTTGAGGACCCAGCGGCGGACCCAGGCCAGCGACCCGCCGAACTCGACGAGGCGCGCGACCACGCGGAGATCCTCAGCCGTCGTTTCACGGTAGGAAAGCCCGCCGGTGTCCTCGTAGATGCCCATCATCAGCAGCGAGGCTTCCTCCTCGGTGGGCTCGATGCCCCGGTCGGCGAAGAGCCCCGCGATGATGGTGCAGGTTGCGCCCACCGGGCGGAAAATGGTGGTGTCGGCGCCAATGGCGCCCATGCGTTCCTCTGAGTGGTGATCGATGAGATCGATGGGGCAGTTGTCGCGCCGGATGAGGTCCCAGACCTCGCCGAGGCGGGATTGGGTCGAGGTGTCGACCACCACGGCATGCTCGATGGTTTCGCGGCGGGCGCGGCGGAGCTTGAGCTCGGGGAAGGGGAAGCCGGTGTCGGAGATGAAGCGCCGGACCGCGGCCTCGTGCGAGCCGGGGAAAAGCACCCTGTGGTCGGGATAGAGCCGAACCGCACACACCGCCGCAGCGAACGCGTCAAAATCGGCGGAAAGATGGGTCGTGATGATCCGCACGCCCTTATTGTAGGTGATGAGACCGCGTTTCCTTCAGTTCCGGCATTCCGGGCCGCCCATTGTGGTGCGGGCGTCCCGCCCGCAGGATGCCGTAGTGTTTTGGCACCATCGGGCACGGGCGCGGGCGGCGCAAGCGGTTCCTTCAGCTCCGGCCTTCCGGTCCGCCTTCGGCGTCCCAGCGTCGCGCGATCAGCGTGGTCGGAGAGCAGAACGGGAAGGACTGCGACCACGCTGATCGCGCGCCGGCGGCCTGTTTCGCGGCCGGGAGAGATGCACCGGGAGGTTGTGCCGCGAGGGTTGCCCAGTATGACATTGTGCGGGACGGGGCACGGAGCCGGTAGGCTACTGGGGCACATTGTCAAACCCGGCACCCCCCGGTGAGCGTTTGTTCCCGCGTGCTCGGCGCGCTGCTCCTGCCGCTGCCCCTGCCGCTGCCGCCGCCCCTGCCGCGGACTTCGCCCCTAGGGCGCCACCGCCCTCCACGCCGCGTCGCTGCCCCATTCCAGGCCGTCGCCGAAGATGAGGCTGTCGCAGGCGTTACCGGTCCCGTTGTTGTCGCTGTCGGTCTGCCGGGGGTTGGCGGTCGCCGGGCAGTTGTCGCAGTCATCGATGATCCCGTCGTGGTCGGTGTCCGGTTCGATCGAATCGCCGATGGAATTTCCGTTGCAGTCGCGGTCCCCAATTCTCAGGTAGTAAACATCCTGTCCGCCGTTGAAGGTCGCCGCCCACGCGATGTCGGCGCCGGTGCGGTCGGATACCATCTCGTAGTAGTCGCCCATCTTGTTCTGGTTGGGCCAGCCGAGGTGCGGGTCGAAGGCGGGTGAGAGCGCTTCGTTCGCCGACCAGGTCTGACCGCCATCCAAGGAAAAGGAGTAGTGGAGCTCGGAGTCATAACCCGACGGGTCGTTCCGGGTATCGTTCCAGATCACGTCGATGCGGCCGTCGGGCGCCACCGACATGGTGCCGAACCACTGCCAGGCGTTGCCGCCGGCGGGGTCATCGTTGATGGTGACCGGTGTTTCCCAGGTCTGACCGCCGTCGGTGGAGCGGATGAAATGGAGGTCGAGGGGGTCCGGGCCCGGTGGATCCACCGAGCCGACGACGTAGATGTTGCCGTGGTTCGGGCCGCCCGAGTGATCGGCGGCGACCCAGATCTGCCCGAGCAGGCCCTCGGGGTTCGGGCTGTCGGGGATGAACGATGCCGGGAGGCCGCCGAGATCGAGATACGACGAGCCCTCCATGGCGAGGGGGGTCATCGGGTCCTCGGCCGTGGTCGACCAGGCGACGACGATGGGCAGCGGTCCGGTCTGGGCGAGACCGACGACATAGACCGTGCCGTCGGGCCCCACGGTTGTCGTGCCCCAGTAGGGAGAGCCCGGCATCACGGCTGGATAGTCGAAGGTGGCTCCGTGGTCGGTGGAACGGTTGAAGGCGTTGTCGCCGGTCGCCCCCCAGTAGGAGGTCCAATGGCTGTAGATATTGCCGTCGCCGATGCCGCCCGTCCGATCGACGCTCATCCACTGCTTGTCGCCGCCGTGGGCGAAGACCGGCTCGTGCCACGAGAAGCCGCCGGTTTCGGAGGCGTAGACCTCGCACCAGAAGTCGGAGGCCTCTGCCCGAAGGCTGTTGTAGTAGAACCGCCCGGCGTCGTCGAAATCGAGCACCGGGTCGGAACGGAAGACGCCGCGCTCGAGCACGCCGGGAAAGGTCCAACTGCGTCCGCCGTCGGTGCTGAATCCCCAGCCGGCCTGGCGGAAGTTGGAGCTGATGGTGTCGAACTGGCGCCAGCCGATGGCAAGGCGGTTGGGGTTGGTCGGGTCAACCGCCATGGAGGGTTCGTTGGCCGCATCACCGACGATGTTGAAACCGTTGCGGTCGACGTTGACCTGAACGCTGACCCGGCTGCCCCGCATCGCTCGCGTCGAGGGCTCGGTTGCCAGCGATGACGGATCGACCTCGAGGTAGAGATCATCGGGCGTCTCGAGAGGGATGGGGGAGGGCTGGTCAGCGCGGACGCCGCCAGCGATGCCGAGTGCCGCGGCAAGCACGAGAGCGGTCGTGTCGACGAATCGATGGCGGGTCATGCAGCATCCTCCGTGAGTCATCGTATCCGAACGCGAGCAGTCCCGTCGCGGTCGACCCACCAGGAAAGGGAAAGTTCAGGCGTTGCGGTTACGGCACCACCGCGCTCCACGCCGAGGTGTCGCCGGTCTCGAATCGGTCGCGGAAGACCAGCCCCGGCGGGGGCTCGGCGAAGCCGCGGATGACGATGTCGTCGATGTGCCAGCCGTCCTCGGTGATTGAGACGTCGGTGTCGATCCGGAACCGGACCCTGGCATCGGCGACGTGGTCGAGGTTGCCGAGATCGATCTCGACGGTCTCCCAGACCGTATGGTTGAGGCCGTTGAACGATGCCGCGGTCGACCAGGTGGCGCCACCGTCAACCGAGGTCTCCACGAGGGCGTAGTCGTACCCGCTCTCGAGATCGAAAATGTGGGCGAACTCGAGGGTGACCCCGGCGACATCGAGAAAATCGAGCACGGGCGACGTCAGGGAGGCATCCCAGTAGTTGCCGTAGACACCGCCCGGGCTGTCGGTCCAGGAGTGGCTGGGGCTCGCCGATGCCTCTTCGGTGATCGCCCACTGACCCTCGGCCGTCCAACCGAGATTGCCGGTTTCGACGGCGTCGGCGAGGACGATCTCGTAGGGCGTGAGGACGAAATCGAGGGGAGTGATGACCCCGGGGGCGGCGGCGACCGCGGTCACGGTCTGGCTGCCGTAGCCTTCCGCTGCAGCGGTGACGTCGTACGTTCCCTCCGGAAGCCTCAGATCGTAGGCGCCGGTGCCGGGATCGGATTGGGTGGTGAAGATGCCGCTGGCCACGGTTGCCGTCAGGGGCGAGCCGCCGCCGACGGCGGTGACGTTGCCGGCGATGTGGGCGGCGGTGCCCGGATCGAGGATCCAAACGAAGACGGCGCTGACCGGCCCCCAGTTCCCGCCCGCGTCCCGGGCGTGGACATAGACCGTGTGTCTGCCGTCGGCCAACCCGGTGGTGTCGATCTCGCCCTGAATCGGTTCGATGGCGGTGTCGAAGGCGCCGTCGGTCGCGATCATGGCGATGGCGCTCGCCCCCGCTTGCCACGGCGGTGCGTCGATGAAGAGCTCGGCCGCGGCAACCGGCTGGGTCGGCTCGGTCCCGTTCGAGTTGTTGAATCGGGAATCGTCGGCGTTGGCGAGGATGGCGACGGGATCGCCGGGCGCGACGACCGCGGCGGTTGCCGCGGCGTCGGTGATCTCGGGGCCGGCCGGGCTGAGGTACGGCGTGCGCACGACCTTGGCGGCGTAGATCAGCGCCGCGAGGTTATCGGGGAGAATCGTCGATTCGAAATCGATGCAGTCCTCGAAGAACCAGTTGCCGAGCTCGAAGGTGTAGGCGGCCACCCCGAGATCGCCGTAGACAAAGTCGTCGGTGGTGCCGTCGGTGGGGTAGAGGCCGATGGCCTGATCAGGTTCGTATCCGTTGAAGAAGGCGAGCTTGCGGCCGAGGGTCTGGAGCGCGGTCCCGTTGCCGGTTGCTGTGGACGTGAAACCCCACGGCCAGAGAACCAGCTCGGAGTAGGAGTGGATGTCGATGTACATCCCCGTCGCGTCGGCCGGGGCGGCGGCCCCCAGCGCGGGGTCGCGCTGATCGGGAAAGATCGACCGGGCGTAGGTCTGGACCGCCTGGACCTCGGGTTCCGAGGCGGTTGCAGGGCCGCGGTAGGTGGCCGAGCACTGGTCGCCGCTCGAGCCGCCACAGCACCCCCACTGGAACTCGAAGTTGCGGTTGAGGTCGGCGCCGCGGGAGCTCGATGTCGGGGAGCAGTAGTTCTCGTTGGTGTTCTTGCGCCATGACAGCCCGGTCTCGGCCTGTTTGCGGCCGTCCGGGTTGGTGTGCAGCATGAGGTGGATTTCATGTTCGTCGAGCAGCCACGTCGCGTCGGCGTCGGTACCGTGGTTGCTGACCAGGTACTCGGCGAAACGGGTCATGAGCTCGGCCGTGGTGTACTCGCGGGCGTGGATCGCCGAGGTGACGAAGAGACGCGGTTTGCCCGTGAAACCGGCCGGCGGGGTTCCGGCGACGTTGGCGTTGGTGAGCCGAAGGACCTTCATGTCGTAGCCCGGGCTGCCGCCGGGCGTCACCTTCTCCCAAGAATCGCCGGCATCGATCAACGACGCCAGATCCGGGTGGTTCGTCACCAGGTTCTGCGCGGTCTGAAAGGTCTCCTCGACGGTTCGGTAGCAGGCGTAGCCCGGGATGCCCTCGATCTGATCCGGACGACGTTTTCTCGGCGCGCAGATCTCGGCGGTTCGCGCCTCGTCGATCTCGATGTCGAAACCCAGATCGAGCAGGAGCCGGAGGCTGTCCGCGTCGGCGCCGACCAGCATCCACCCCTTGTCGTGGTGGACCTCCCAGGGTTCGTCATGGGCGGCGAAGGCCTCGACCTGGGCGCGGCTGCTGAACCAGGCGCGGACAACGGTGATCGAACACTCGTTGGTCGGCGGCTCGGTTGCATAGACCGGGCCGGTGGTGGTGCTCAGCAGGGCGATCGAGATCAATCCCAGGATCAGAAGACGGGCTTTCATTGCAGGACCTCCAACCGGGCGCGGCGCGCCGACGGCAGAGTATGACGGCAGGTGCGTGCCCGCAAGGGTTGAGCCCGCACTTCTCCCCGGGTTTCGTCGCGAGGGCGACCGGGCGCTGCGGCCGAACCGAGACAGGATGTCCTCGGGCGGTGCATCGTCGGCCGAAGTCGAACCGCTGGCGAGACCTGCGGGCCGGGACGGACTCGGTTGTTTGACCTTCCGGCCGTGCCGCGATACAACAATGGAGTAGATGCGCCGGTGGTAGGGGTTCGTATCGGCCGAAGACGGGCACGAGGTGGTCTTGTTTCCCGGTTTTCAACGGCCCCGTTCCGACCGGCGGAAAAACGGGGGAAATCATGAGAACAACCGCCCAGATGTCGGTGTGCATGTCGTTGTGCGCCGCGATGATATTGACAGTCACAACTCTGGCTCTCGTCACGCCGGCGTCCGCGGCTGACCCGTTGAGCGAGAGTGTCGGCAGGTCCGCCTCGATGATCGCGTTGGATGAACGCATCGCCGCGGGGGATCTGAAGTACCGCGACTCCCGGACCGGTGAGGTCGTCGTGGCGACCCACGCACGGATCGCCATGCTTCGCCTCGAGCTCGCCCCCCACTTCGGGTGGCCGGTGGAAGCCGATGTCGCAACCGCCGCCGACGGGACGGTGCGCGGCGAGAGCAACGGCGCCATGCGCGACGTCCATGTCGCGAGGACCAACCTCGACGGCACCCGTGCCCGCGGCTGTTTTCGGGACCTCGATGCGGCGATCGCGTTCGTCGTCGGGCTCGATGAGTACCAGAAGGAGCACGCCGACGACCAGGCCGACACGGCCGTGGCCGAGTGAGGGGGCAATGATGAAAACCAGATATCTCGTCGCGCTCGCAATCCTCACCATGCTGCTGTCTCCCGGCGTCGGGGCGGCCGCGAATTTCGTCATCGTCAACGGCGATGGTCCGGGCGAGGGGCTCAACGACACGACCCCGGCCACGCCGGTCGGAGGCAACACGGGCACCACCCTCGGCGCGCAACGGCTCATCGTGCTCGAAGCGGTCGCCGATGCCTGGGCCCAGAGGGTCGTCAGTTCGGTGGACATCAGGATCCTCGCCCGGTTCAATCCGATGGGCAACTGCAACGTGCTCGGATCAACCAGCCCGGGGACGGCGTACATGAACTTCCCCGGCGCGCCGGTTCCGAACGTCTTCTATCACAGCGCCATCGCCGACTCGATCACGGGAACCGACCAGAATCCGGGCAACGCCGACTTCTTCATCACCTACAACAGCGATTGGGACGATCCGGCGCAGTGCACGCCGCCGGGTTTCTACTACGGCCTCGACGGCAACGAACCTGCCGGGGCGGAGGATCTGTTTCCGGTCGTGCTGCACGAAATGGGTCACGGGCTCGGTTTCGCGAGCTTCGTCAACTCCTCGACCGGGGTCCCCTACTTCGGCGCTCCCGGGATCTTCGACTACTACATCCTGGACATGACTGCCGGGCTGCATTGGACCGAGATGAGCAACGCGCAGCGGGCGGCGTCGGCGACCAACGACGGCAACCTCGCGTGGGACGGTCCGAACGTCACGGCGGAGGTCCCGACCACCTTCTTTGCCGGGGCGATGGACCTCGAAGTCACCTCACCACCCGGCATCGCTGGAACCTATGGCGCCCTCGGCGCCGGTTTCGGAGGAGCGCCTCCCGATGAAATGTCGGGCGAGTTCGAGCTCGTCAACACCGGTTCGGCGACACCCTCGGACGCCTGTGGGCCGCTGGTCGGCTTCACACCGGGAAGGATCGCCATCATGAATCGCGGCAACTGCGAGTTCGGGCTCAAGGCGCTCAACTCCGAGAACGCCGGCGCGAGTGCAGCCGTGATCGCCAACGACCGCGACGGCACCGTCCTCGTGCTCATGGGGGCGGGGGTCGACGGCGGCGCGGTGACCATCCCCGTGGTGGCGCTCGGCCAGAACGACGGCGCCACCATCGAAGCGGAGTTGCCGGGGGTCAGCGGCATCCTGCGGGTCAACAATCGTCTCGGTGTCCACGCCTCGGGACTCGCCCTGCTCTACGCGCCCACAACGGTAGCGCCGGGTTCATCGATCTCCCACTGGGACGTCACGGCCTCGCCCGATCTGTTGATGGAGCCGTTCACCAGCGTCGATGTCTTCGACCAACTGGACCTCACTCCAGCCCAGTTCAAGGACGTGGGCCACACGGTCACCGGGTTCACCGAAATTTTCGCGGATGGTTTCGAATCCAACGACACCGGGGCCTGGTCGAGCACGACGCCGTAGAATCTCGGCGATCGGAGATGACGCGGGAGGGTGCCCGGCTTCGGCCCGGCACCCTCTTTCGCTCTTAAGGTTCGCTGACGCCGAAGGTGTCGCAGAGACCGCCGTCGCCGGTTTCGAAGCCCTGTTTGAACCACCGGACCCGTTGTTCGGACGAGCCGTGGGTGAACGAGTCGGGAGCAACAGCGCCTCCGGCCTGACGCTGAATCCGATCGTCGCCGATGGCGCTGGCCGCGTTGAGCGCCTCCTCGAGATCGCCCGGCTCGAGGATGCTGCGCGCCCGTTGGGCGTGGTAGGCCCAGACCCCGGAAAAACAGTCGGCCTGGAGCTCGAGCCGCACCGAGAGCGCGTTGGCATCGGCCCTGGAAAGGCCCTGCTGTCGGCGTCTCACCTGATCCGAGATCCCAAGGAGATTCTGGACGTGGTGGCCGACCTCGTGGGCGATGACATAGGCCTGGGCGAAGTCACCGGGTGCGCGGAATCGGGTCCGGAGCTCGTCATAGAAACCGAGATCGATATAGATCTGCTGATCGGCGGGGCAGTAGAACGGCCCCATGGCCGCGCCGGCCATGCCGCAGGCGGACTGGACCCGGTCGGTGAAGAGGACCAGGGTCGGCTCGGCATAGCTCTGTCCGCCCTCGGCGAAGATGGCGCTCCAGGCATCCTCGGTGTCGGCGAGGACGACGGACACGAAGTCGGCGAGCTGGTTCTGCTCCGCCGATGGCGGTGCCGAAGGTGGACCTTGGGAGACGTTCGTCGAGGTCGTGTTCTGCAGCAGCGGCGTCGGATCGACTCCGAGGAAGAGAGCGATCACGACGATGACGAGCAGACCGATCCCCCCGCCACCGATGGCTACGGGGCGCGAGACGCGCCGGCCCCTACGGTCTTCGACATTGGAACTTCGCCGTCCCTGTTTCCACTTCATGGTTGGCTCCTCTTTGTGCTCGCGCTTCGATGGGTCAACGGTCATCGACGACCGCTGCGGTTGTAGGTCAAGGCCACAGCGCGAGGTCGAGGTTGGCGCCGTCGATCTCGATCTGGGCGCCGGTGCTCATGTCGTTACCGATGATGGCGAAGACCGGGACGCCCGGGGTGCAGGTCCCGCGGGCGACAGCCGGGCCGCCGATGCCGGGAAAAGCCCGGTATTCGAGGCGGGCGCCGAAGTTGGTGTCGCTGCAGCAGGCCTGCCAATCGACGACTACGGTCGGTCCCCGGATGTAGTCGAAGCTCGAGACCTGGCTCAAAACTCCGTCGATGCTGCACAGGATCAGCGATGACTGGATCCCGCTGCCGACCCGAAATCGGATCGTCGACGGCACCAGGTAGAAGGTCTCGTCGTCAAGAGTGGTGACGATCACCGCGAACTCCGGCGTGGGCGTCGGTGTGCGGGTTTGCAGGGGTGTGCGGGTCGGCGTCGGGGTTGCGGTGGCTCCCCCGGGCGCCGTCGGGGTCGCGGTCGGTGTCAGGGCCGGGGTGGGGGTCGTCGTCCCTGCCGGCGTCGGAGTCGGGGTCGGTTGTTGGATCGCCGCCGTGTTCGGCAGTCCGGGAATGAAGATCGGATCACCGGTGAGATTGTCGATGACCGAGGCGTAGACCAGATATCGCGAGCCGAGGAAACGAGCGCGGACGATGGCGATGCCGTCGGGAACATCGTCGGCGGTGACCCTGGCGAAGATGTTGTCGATCTGCTTGAAACCGTAGGCGTCGAGGCTCGTCGAGACCCTGCCGAGATAGGTGAGATCGGCGAGATAGAGGTCGATGTCGAGGGTTGTAGGTTCGCGCTCGAGATTGACCATCCCGAGGTTGGTCCGGAATCCGTCCTCGCCGGTCGGCGAAGCCGTGAGCTGGATGACGGTGGCGTCGAGGCCGGTGACGAAAATGTCCGCCGAGGTCGTGCCGCCGATGAACTGGCCGAAGGTCCCATCCGGGGTGAGGTTGTAGGTCCGGCTGGTGGCGCGGATTTCGCCCTCGAGGTCGGTGATGCGCAGGCACGCCGTGCCCTCGAAACCGAAAAGCAGATCGAGGGCGTCGTGGTATCGCATTGCAGTGCCCGCATCGAGGTCCAGAATGATCGACGGGTGGTTGGTGTTGTCGCGGTTCTTGCGCAGCAGGTCGATTCGGCAGCGAGCCCCGATGGTTCCGACCGACCGGATCTCGAGGTCGGTCCGCCAGGTGGTGTTGTTGCTGCCGGCGACATGAGCCGCCCCCGGGATGTAGATCTCGTCTGCCTCGGCCTGGCCGATACCGACCTGGGCGACGGCGCCCGCGGCAACCAGGCACGCCGCGTACAGAAAAAAGTGCCTGACGTTGACGGTGTTCATTGCCGGGATTCTACGTCATCCGCTTGAAAGAGAAAGTCGAGTTCGTCGATGGGGTACCGCGTCATCCGCCAGATCGCGATCCGCAGGTTGTTTTGCTGCACATCGGGGTTGGCGAAACGCCAGACGATGTCGTGATCGGGCGAGACTTCGAAGACATAGCCCCGATCCGACTCGGTGACCAGGGTGTTGCCGTTGGGCAGGCGCTGCACGCTGCCGCGGAATCGCGACAGGAAGCCTTTCGTCGGCGCGTACCGCCACGCGACCTCGAAGCTCACGGGATCGACCTCGACGATCTGGGAGCGGTTCTGGCCGTTGTCGAAGACGAGGATGTTGCCGTTGGGCAGCAGGGTGGGGTGGTGCTGCCGGTGGAGATTCGAAGGGCCCCATGCCCAGAGCACCTCGCGGCTGCGGGGGTCGAGGATCGCGATGGTGCTGATCGTCCGCATGGAGACCAGCACATTACCCTCGGCGAACAGCGGCGAGCGCTGGGCGAGCGATCCGTCGAAGACCTGGATGTGGTTGGTGTGGAGCATGTCGAGCCGCAGACGCTGACCCTCGCGTTGGTCGGACGGAAGGTGCTGTGGGCTGATCAGGAGATGGGCATAGCTCGACGAGCGCATGGCGTCGAGGATCGACAACCGGTCCTTGAGCTTGCCGTCGGAGGAGAGGATCTCGATGAAGTCCTCGATGACCGGCACATCCGGGTGGATCTCCGGCCGCAGCGCACTGGCATCGGTCAGCGCGTAGATGTCGCCCGACGGGTGGACCGCGAGGTCGTGGTGGGCGGCGACGTCGGTGCGCCAGAGCAGATTCGAATTCTTGTCGAGCTTGAAGATCGACTTTTCGTTGACGACGACGAGAAGATCTCCGTCGGCCAGGAGCTCGATGTGTTCCCAGCCGTCGTCGCCGGGATAGCTCCACGAGTGGAGCTCGGTGCCGTCGTTGTCGACGATCCGCGCCGACGCCCGCAGGCGTGAGCTGTAAAGGTTGACCCCGGGGCACGCCCGCTGCCGATCGTGGATTTCGACGCCCCGCAGCTCGGCTCGCTTGTCGACGGTTCCGTCGACGTACCCCAGCTCCTGCAACTGCTCGAGCCGGCGCAGGTCCTCGTTCGGGCGGACGACGCCCTCGATGCGGGTCACAAGCCTGGCCTCGGCTTCGGCCTTGACGTGGCTGCTCATGGTGAGCTGACCGGCGATGAAACCGACGGCGAAGAGAACGACGATGGAGGCGGCGGTGCGGATGAACTTCGGGTCCACGGTGGCATTATAGGGGCAGCGGCAGGGGCACGGGCTGCGACGGCAGGGCCGCATCGAGCATGATGGAGAAAAAAACCCGGGCCGAAGCCCGGGTTTGAGTTGTTCATTGATCGTGAGCGATCAGTACATTCCGCCCATTCCGCCCATGTCGCCCATGCCGCCGCCGGGCATGCCGCCTTCTTTCTTTTCCTCGGGGATGTCGCAAACCAGCGCCTCGGTGGTGAGGAGCAGGCCGGCGATGGACGAGGCGTTGAGGAGGGCGTTCTTGGTGACCTTGGCCGGGTCGATGACGCCGTCGGCGATCATATCGGCCATCTTGCCGGTGGCGGCGTTGTAACCGTTGTTGCCGCCCTTGGCGCGGATCTCGCGGACGATCACCGCGGCCTCTTCGAGACCGGTGTTGAGGATGATCTGCCGGGTCGGCTCCTCGAGGGAGCGGAGCAGGATCTTGGCGCCGGTCTGAATGTCGCCTTTCGACGACTTGACGAACTTCTCGACGGCGTCCATGGCGCGCAGGAGAGCGACGCCGCCGCCGGGGACGATGCCCTCTTCAACTGCCGCCTTGGTGGCGTGGAGGGCGTCTTCAACGCGGGCCTTCTTCTCTTTCATCTCGGTCTCGGTGGCCGCGCCGACTTTGATCTGGGCGACGCCGCCGACGAGCTTGGCGAGGCGCTCCTGGAGCTTCTCGCGGTCGTAATCCGAGGTTGTGTCCTCGATCTGGCGCTTGATCTGCTGCACCCGGCCGAGCACGGCCTCGTGCTTGGACGCGTCGTCGTCATCGACGACGATGGTGGTGTCGTCCTTGTTGACGGAGATCTTCTTGGCGCTGCCGAGGTCTTCCCAGGTGATGTTCTCGAGCTTGATGCCGAGGTCCTCGGAGATCATCTTGCCGCCGGTGAGGATGGCGATGTCCTCGAGCATGGCCTTGCGCCGGTCGCCGAAGCCCGGGGCCTTGACCGCGCAGATGTTGAGCGTGCCGCGCAGCTTGTTCACCACCAGGGTGGCGAGGGCCTCGCCCTCGACGTCCTCGGCGATGATCAGGAGGGGCTTGCCCTGCTGGGCGACCTTCTCGAGGATCGGGAGCAGGTCCTTCATGTTCGAGATCTTCTTTTCGAAGATGAGGATCATGGCGCTTTCGAGCACGCACTCCATGCGCTCGGCGTTGGTGACGAAATAGGGCGAGAGGTAGCCGCGGTCGAACTGCATGCCCTCGACCACCTCGAGGGTGGTGTCGAGGCCCTTGGCCTCTTCGACGGTGATCACGCCGTCCTTGCCGACCTTCTCCATCGACTCACGGATGATCTCGCCGATCTCGGAGTCGGAGTTGGCGGAGATGGTGCCGACATGGGCGATGGAATCGCCTTCAACCGGTTTGGACAGCGAGTTGATGGTCTCGACCGCGATCTTGGTGGCCTGGTCGATGCCGCGCTTGAGCTCCATGGGGTTGGCGCCGGCGGTGACGTTCTTGATGCCTTCGCGGTAGATGGCCTGGGCCAGAACGGTGGCGGTGGTGGTGCCGTCGCCGGCGATGTCGGAGGTCTTCGACGCTACCTCGCGCACCATCTGCGCACCCATGTTCTCGAGGCTGTCGGGCAGCTCGATTTCCTTGGCGACGGTGACGCCGTCCTTGGTGATGGTCGGCGATCCGAACTTCTTCTCGAGAACAACGTTCCGGCCCTTGGGGCCGAGGGTCACTTTGACCGCGTTGGCAAGCTTGTTGACTCCGGCGAGGAGTTTGGCGCGAGCCTCCTCGGAGTAGACGATCTGTTTTCCAGCCATGATGATTCTCCCTTACTCGACGATGGCGAGGATCTCGTCCTCGCGCAGGATGGTGTGCTCGACATCGTTGACTTTGATGTCCTGACCGGAGTATTTGCCGATGAGGACGCGGTCGCCTTTTTTGACGTTCATGGCGATCCGCTTGCCTTTGTCGTCCAGCTTGCCATCACCCACCGCGACGACCTCGGCCTCTTGGGGCTTCTCTTTGGCCGTATCGGGAATGATGATACCGCCGCGGATTTCCTCCGCCTTTTCGGTCCGCTTCACTAGGACGCGATCGCCAAGTGGTTTGATCTTCATCTCTCTGTCTCCCTTCGGTTTAACTCTGATAATTAGCACTTAGATTTGGCGAGTGCCAGGGGTGAATATAGGCCCTTTCGCGGTGACTGTCAAGCACTTTTCGGAAATTTCTGATGGAGGAACGCTCAGATCTTAAGCTCGGACTGAGACCCGGAGATCTGAGTGTGCGGAGCGAAGGTTTAGAGGCAGGGGCAACGTTCGCCACCCCGCCGGCCTCGGCCCCGGCCGCGGCCTCCCGGAGCTCCGGCCTTCCGGGCTGCTTCCGGCGACCACGCCGCTCGCAAGCTCGGATGGTCCGACGTAGGGTGGGCCTGGGCCCACCTTCAGCGGCATCGATGCAGCCGACGCGTTTCACGCGAGTCCACGGGAGGAGTCGTCGTTGATGTGGCCGCTGCTCCTGCCGCTGCCGCTGTCCCTGCCGCTGCTCCTGCCGCTGCCGCTGCCCCGGACCGGGCTCTGGTATCGTTGCAGGCGCCTGTGATGAGATATCACCTGAGGAGGCGATCATGATCGTATCGTGTTCCACCGTGTTTCTCGCGGCCGCCGTGCTGGCATCGGCTGGAGATTTTGCATCCCTTCCGCCCTACACCCCGGACGCCAATGCCGAGCGAAGCACGATTCCGGCCGACTATCGCTGGAACCTGACGGTGCTCTTCCCCGACGACGAGGCCTGGGCAGACGAGTTGGCCGCGACGGGGAAAAAGCTCGAGATGCTCGCCTCGACCCACGAAACCATGACGACCCCCGAGGGTCTCGCCGCCTACATGGCCGTCTACTTAGAAATCGAGGTCACGGCCAACCGGCTCTCGCTCTATGCGGCGCTGCAGCGGGACGGGGACACCACCAACCCGGAGTTCACCGGTCGCCACCAGCAGGCCCTCAAATTGACCGGCCGGGTCATGGACGAAGGCGCGGTGCTGCGTCAGGCCGTGCTCGACTACGACAGCGCCGAGATCGAGCGGGCCTACGCGTCGACCCCCGGCCTTGAGCCGTTCCGCCCCTGGATCGACAGCCTCCGGCGCCGTGCCGATAGGATTCTCGATCCCGAAGCCGAACGGGTTCTGGGGTTGGCCGGGGACAACCTGTGGGCCGCCATCGACCTCAACGAACTGCCGTCGCCCCTGGAAACAGCCTTCGGGGCGCTGGTCTCCGAAATGCCCCTGCCCAAGATCAAGGACGCCCAGGGCGAGGAGGTTCAGCTGACCTTCGCCAACTACGGGCGGTTGCGCGCGGCGGATGACCGCCGCGTTCGACGGGACACGGTGGCCGGGATGTTCTCAGCGCTGCGAGGTTTCGAGAACACCTTCGCGGCCACCCTCGGCGGCCAGGCCGGGTTCAACGTCTTTCTCGCCCGCTCACGGAACTACGACACCGCCCTCGAGGCGTACCTCGACAAGGACGATCTCGACCCGGCCGTTTACCGCAATCTCATCGACACCGTCCGCGCCCACGCGCCCGCGCTTCACCGGTACGTCGAGCTGCGCAAGAAGGTCATGGGCCTCGATGAGATCCACCTTTACGATCTCTATGTGCCAATGGTCGAGGGTGCCGCGCGTGATCTGACCTATTCCGAGGGCGCGCAGGTGATCGTCGAGGCACTGCAACCGCTCGGTGAGGACTACTCGAAACGGCTGATTGAAGTCATCGACCCGCGCCACGGCGCCATCGACGTCTACCCGGCCAAGACCAAGGACTCCGGCGCCTTTTCATCATCCGTCTACGGCGTCCGGCCGTTCATCAAGATGAACTTCCAGGACTCGTACGACGACGTCTCGACCTTGGCGCACGAGCTCGGCCACGCGCTCCACAGCTCGCTGTCCCAGGACAGCCAGCCGTACCTGACGTCGCGCTATGTGCCGTTCCTCGCGGAGATCGCCTCCACCGCCAACGAGGTCCTGCTGTCGAAGTACATGGTGGCCCATGCCGAATCGGATGCCGAGCGCGCCTGGTATCTCTCCGAACTGGCAGAGACCCTGCGCACGACCATCTACCGCCAGACGCTCTTCGCCGAGTTCGAGCTGCGGCTGCACGAGCGTGTCGAGGCGGGCGAGCCCATCACCGCGGAGAAGCTCGATGCGGATTATCGCTCGCTCATCGAGGACTACTACGGCCCCGGCTACACCATGGATGCGGATGATCCCGTCGAGTGGGCCTACATTCCCCACTTCTACTACAAGTATTACGTCTTCACCTACGCCACCGGGATGGCTTCGGGAGCGGCCATCGCCGAGGCGATCTCCACCGGGGATGCGGCGGCCCGCGACGCCTACCTCGAGATGCTCAGGGGTGGGAACTCGAAACCGCCGCTCGAGCTTCTCAAGGGCGCCGGAGTCGATCTCACCAAGCCCGACGCCATCGCCGCCGCGCTCGATCTCTTCGATCGGACCCTGAGCGAGTTGGAGGCGATTCTCGTCAAGGAGTGAAGCGCGCGGGCGGCGCAAGGGGTCCTTCAGCTCCAGCCTTCCGGGCCGCCCATTGTGGTGCGGGCGTCCCGCCCGCAGGATGCCGTAGGGGTTCGGCGCCATCGCGCGCCGGAGCGGGCACGGCACGTTTGTCGGCTCCGGCCTTCCGGGCCGCCCCCGGCGGCCACGTCGCCCTCATGCTCTGACGGTCCGACGTAGGGTGTGCCTGGGCCCACCTTCAGAGGCATCGATGCAGGCGAAGCGTTCGGCGAGCGTCCACGGGAGGAGTCGTCGTTGATGTGGCCGCTGCTCCTGCCCCTGCCCCCGCCGCTGTCGCTGTCGCTGCCCCTGCCGCTGTCGCGGTCCCTGCCCCTGCCGAGATGCGTTGCCCGAGCGCGCAAGTCACGCTACCGTAGGCCGTGGTGCAAACGACAGAATCAGAGAATCAGGTGAGCTCGTTGAACGGCCCACACCCGGGTGGGCTGCGTGGTTTCTTCGTCGGCTCGGCCTTCGGCATTCGGCCGGGCGAAGGGGGCCTCGCCTGGCTCTTCTTTTTCTACTTCCTGGTTCTGACCACGGTTCATTTTGCCGGGAAATCGGTGCGCCAGGCGTCGTTCATCAACGTCATCGGCGCCGAGAATCTGCCCTATGTCTACCTCGCGGTGGCCCTGGTCTCGTACCCGGTGCTGCTGCTCTACTCGCGGCTGGCCGCGAAGGTGAAGCTCTCGGTGCTGATCGTCGGGCTGACGGCGCTCCACTCGGCCGGGTTCTTCATCTTCTTTCTTCTCTATGGTTTGAACGCATCGTGGGTGGTCGTCCTCTACTATGTCTGGCTCGGCATGGCGTTCGCCATCGCGGTCTCACAGGTCTGGTCCTTCGCCAACCACGTCTTCGATCCCCGCCAGGCCCGGCGGCTTTTCGCGTTCATCGGTGCGGGCGGGCTGCTCGGTGCGATTCCGGGCGGCCTCCTCGCCTGGGGCGTCACCAGGGCCGTCGGGACCCGGGCAACGCTCCTCGCCTGCGCCCTTCTGGTGCTGGTGATACTGGTCTTCGTGGTCCTGATCGAGCGCTCCCGGACCAACACCCGGCCGCCTCCGATGGCGACCCGACGCGCGCGGGTGGAGGACGCCCGAGACGGCCTTCAGATCATCCGCGGTTCACATCTGCTGCTGCTCATCACGGGGCTCCTGGCGGCGACCGTCGTGGTCGGCCAGCTGGTGGGCTGGCAGTTCTACTGGTTTGTCGAAAAGGCGACCGAGACGGTGGCGAAGGCCGAGCAGCTCGACACGCGGACCTCGGTCATCAGCCAGTACTTCATCCTCATGGGGGTCGTCGGATTCATCTTCCAGCTGGTCTTCACCCGGCGCATCCATCGCGCCCTCGGCGTCGGGGTCGCGATGCGGGTCCTGCCGGGGACCGTGGGGCTGACCCAGGTCGCGGTCGTGATCGCGCTCGCGGTGGGATCGCCGGCGGTCTACCCGCTGGTCTGGATCCTGATGATCTCCGAGGGGAGCCTGCGGCACTCGGTGGACCAGGCGACCCGCGAGCTGCTCTTCCTGCCGGTGCCCGCCAACCTCCGGGTCCGCGCCAAGGCGTTCATCGATGTTTTCGTTCAGAGTTTCGCCAAGGGGTTGGCTGCGCTGATGATCCTCCCGGTGACGTTTGCCTGGCTTCCGCCCGCCTATGTCTCGTGGTTGACGGCGGCGGTGCTGGTGTCGTGGCTGCTGCTGACGGTCCGGGTCCGCAAGGAGTACGTGCACGAGTACCGCACCGGACTCAAGTCGGGGATCATCCAGCCAGATGCCTCGATCGATCCCACCGATCTGACGACGATCACCACCCTGATCCAGGCGTTGGGCAGCTCGGACCCTCGTCAGGTGCTGCACAGTCTCGAGCTGTTGTCGTCGTACGGCCAGGGTTCTCTGGTTTCGCCGCTGCTGCTCCACCACACCGACAGCAGAGTGCGGAAGAAGACCCTCAAGATTCTCGCCGACACCGGTCGGGTGGATGCCGTCGAGCTGGTCAAGAACGCCATCACCGACGAGAATGCCGAGGTTCGCAGCGGCGCGATGCAGACCCTCGCCAGACTCAGCGGGGAGAAGTCATCCGGTCTGATGCGCGAGCGGCTCGACGACCCGGATCCCGAGGTGCGGGCGACCGCGGTGGCGAGCCTCCTGGCCGCCGATGACCCGACCTCGGCCGGTCGTGCCAACGAAGCTCTCGCGAAGATGGTCGTGGATCGCGATTCGGCGGTGCGAGCCGAAGCGGCCCGCGCCCTGGGACAGGTAGCCGGTCCGATCGCCGAGTCGATCCTGCTGCAGCTCCTGTACGACACCGATCTGACGGTTGTCCGGAAAGCGATCCACTCGATCAAGAAGCGTCTCGACCGCTATGGACCCAATCCGATCTACGTTCCAACCCTGGTGTCGCTCATGGGCAACCGCCGACTCAAGCACGAGGCGAGGGAGGCTCTGGTCGCCATCGGAGAGGATGCGGTCCTGCCGTTGCGGCATTTCATGGACTCGGACGATGAACAGATCTGGGTGCGTCGCGCCGTGCCGAAGACCCTCGCGCTCCTCGGCGTCCAATCGGCCGCCGATGCGCTGGAAGCGAGCCTCGACGCCGGCGACACGATGCTGCGATCGAAGATGGTCGAAGCGCTGTGTTTCATGCGCACCCGCCACAGTGGGACACGGTTCACGGGTCGTGCGATCCGCGCCCGGATTCATGCCGAAGCAACGCGCTATCTTCGCTGCCTGGCCGATCTGTGGGCCATCTCGTCCCTGCATCACGCTCAACTCGAGGGACCCCTTGCGGTGTGGCGGAAGTCCGACCGGGTGCCGACCCTGCCTCAGCAACTCCTCGCCCAGCGAATGCAGAGTCTGGTGAGCAACATTTTCGGCCTGATCGAGCTGATTGAACGACCCGAAGATGTCCGGGCCGCGCGCCGCAGCCTGATGAGTCGGGAGCCCAACCTCCGGGCGAGGGCCCTCGAGTATCTCGACAACAGCCTGTCCGGAACCCTGCGGCGTGATGTCTTTTCGGTCATCGACGACTCGCCGCCGGAGGACAAGCTGCGTCGAGCGCGGCTCCACTTCGGCATCCTCTTGGAATCGCCCGAGGCGACCCTCGATCGTCTCATCCAGATCGATTCGAAAAGGGACCCCGCGAGCCGGGGGATCGTCTTGGCGGCGATGCACACGGTTTGGTGCGATGAAATTGTCTCGCTCTACGCCCTGGTGGCGAGGATGGCCGAAAAGGCGGAAGATCCCCTGGTCCGGGAAACCGCCAGATGGGTCACGGCGAGGGCCGGAAAGGTGCCCCCCGGCAAGGGGCTGATCGGGATGGGGGATGAGACGCAGATGACACCCATGGCACATATCGAGATGATGGTCTTTCTCCAGGGCGTCGATCTCTTCGCCCACTGCAACGCCGACCAGGTTCTTCGGTTGGCGGCCATCGCCAGTGAGAACACCTTCGGCAAGGGTGAAGAGGTCTTCTCCAAGGGCGATGCGCCCGACACTCTCTACTGCGTTGTCGAAGGACGAGTTCGCCTCGGCGGCGGTGGTGAAGGTGGAACAGTGGTCGGACCAAACGGGCGTTTCGGGGTGTCGGACATTCTCAGCGGGCGGCCGCGGTCGGGCCACGCGGTGGCCCAGACCGAGACCAGGTTGGTGACCATCGAAGCCGAGGATTTCTTCGATCTCCTGTCGAACAACATCGACATCGTCAAGGCTCTCTTCCGCACGGTCGTCTCCAAGGACCCCGACTCCGACGAAGCCCTGCTGTAGCGGCTCGCCTTACAGGCCCACCCACCCGCCCCCAGAAATCCTCGTGGAGGGTCGCTTTGCTCCCTCCCCGTGAATTTCTGGGGGGTGAGGTCATTTTGTTCATCGCAGGCTTCCAGGGAGAGTTCTGAAGGGGTTGTTGGGTCATCAGGTCTTTGGGGCGCAGGTCAAAGAGTATTCGCCAGCCCTGGAATATGGGGTCTTCTGATGATGCAATCGGACTCTGTGTTTGTGATCGCTAGTGTGGCGGGACGTGGAATTTGCGACGAGCCAATCTGCGGCTGTCTGCGATCTCCATTGCGATAGGTCTCATGCCTAACACCTTTGTTATGAATGAATACTCATTCACGGCGCGGTGCGGCACCTTCTGCCGCAACCGGCCTTTTCTCCATCTGTTCATATGAGATAGCGTCCCCCCTGTACTCGTGGAGGGTAGACGTCATGCAGAGACCCGATCCGATTCGTTGCACTTACTGCGGCTCCATCTCCGACTGGTCCTCGGAACGCACCGACGCCACCATGTTGGGTGAGGAGCACGCCTGTGCGAGCTGCGGTCAGCAGACCACTTCCTGGAATGAGGAAACCAACCAGAACTTCGAACCGGGCGCGAACATGTATTGGCTCGAGGCGGATCCGATCTATTAGGGTCCCCTCATCCGCGGCCTCGCATCGCAGCTGAGGTCCGAGCCGAAGCCGGTACCACTACACTGGATCGGTGGCGATTGCGGGTGAATTCCGTCGGCGGGCGTTTCACGAGGCGCGCCGCTATGGAGGCGACGCCTGGGTCTTCGTTCGCGAACTGCTGCAGAACTCGCGCGACGCCGGCGCCCGAAGAGTCGACTTCACGGTCGAACGGGCTCACGGCGTCGATCGGATCGTCTGCCGCGATGACGGCTGCGGGATGAGGTTCGAGCACGCCCAGAAGTACCTCTTCACCCTCTATGCCTCATCGAAGCGGAATCAGGACGACGCGGCGGGGCGTTTCGGAATCGGCTTCTGGGCGGTGCTCCGCTTTGACCCGGACGAGATTTTCGTGCGTTCGTCGCCGCCGGGCGAAGCGGGCTGGGAGCTCCGGCTGAGCGGCGATCTCGAGACCATCGCGCGATCGAAGACCTCACTCGAAACCGGCACCGAGATCGAACTCGTACGTAAGGCTGGCGGTGTCGATCCGGTGCGGGCGGTGTGGGACGCGGTTCAGCGCGATGCCCGCCATCTCCGGCGACGAGATTCCAGCAACGAAATCCTCGATGTGAGGGTGAACTCGATCTCGGCGACGGCGGAGATCGAGCTCGAGCCCCCGACTCTCGGGTTCTACCGATCGGGCATTCGGGGCGCGGTGGCGCTGGCGGATCGACCCCAGGTCGATCTCCTGGCCCATGGCCTCAGAGTCCGGACGACCGCGACCCTGGACGAGCTCCTGACGGGCCCCGATCGGCGGCGCCGGAGAAGATCGAGCACTCCGGACGGTCTGGTGCCGCGGGTGATCCTCGACAGCCGTCGTCTCCAGGTGCTCATGGCGCGCGGGGATGCTCGGACCGACCGCGAGCTGCGGCAGCTGGTGGCCACGGGTCGGCGGGCTGTCCGACGACTGGTGCGCGGTCAGCTCGACCGTGAGGCGGGTCTGGGACCGATCGGCCGAGCGACCATGCGTCTTCGCGAACTGTGTTCGACCGGTTGGGTGCGCGCGATCGGGATCGCACTGGCGCTGGCCGTGGTCCTCGCGGTCGGTGTCTCGTGGCTGACGGGAGCGCTGGCGACCGGAGCAGTCGGGATGCTGGGCCTCGGCCGGGGCGGCGCCGACCGGTTGACGGCAAACCCGGGCGCCATTCTCGAGGCAGGGTCGGCCGACCGCTATCGGGGTCCGGCTGTGGCGTCCCTGGGTCTCGTCCCCGTCGGTCTGCCGCTCCGCTATCGACCGGCCCGGGCAGCGCCGATGTTGGCCGTCTTCCGGGTGATCGGATTGACGGACGATGGTCGGGTGATCCCGGGGCCGACAAGCTCGGGGCCGAGACCCTATTTCGGGTCCGCATGCAGCGAGTCGTGCCTCGAGTTCACCCTCGACCTCGATGGGGTCTCCGGAGATGTCCGTTTGCCGCTGCCGACCGGTCATCTGCTCGACCCGGCGAGCCTGAAGGTGGTGGGCGGTTCGGCGGCGTTGTGGGCGGCGCCCGATGGCGGTCCACTCCTGGTGGTGGAGGATCCGGCCGGATCCGTTCGCTACCGCACGGGACCGGCCGTCGAGATCCAGGCTGCCGCAGGCGGCTCGTGGCCCCGTCTCCCGGAGCCGGCGGACGCTGTTGCTCTGCGGCTGCGGGACCTCGGCGCCGACGAAGCGGCAATCTCGGCGCGCGACTGGGTCCGACGGCGGGTGGTCTACGACACCTCCGAGCGCACCGTCGAAAACCACCGGATCGCGGCTCGGGAGGGGCGCTCGTTCGCCGAGCGGTGTCTGACTGTCGGCGCCGGCGACTGTGATGTCCAGAACGCGCTCCTGGCCGCCGTCATCGCCCGGGCCGGTGTCCCGGCGCGGTTGGCGGTGGGTTTTGTCGGCGCCGGTGGGAACGTGCTGCCCGGCCTGCACGCGTGGGTGGAGTACCGCGGAGAAGGCGGGATGTGGCGCGCGGTCGATGCGAGTCGGGGCGGTCCGGCTGTTTCGTCGGCGAACACGTCACCGACCGACCAGGGCGAGGCCGGGTCCGAAATCCGGGTCGCGGCTCCCGATGCGACAGGAGCGGGGCCGCGCCCGGTTCCCGGTTTTCCGAGCGTGATCGTGGTCGCCGCGGCGCTGGCGTTCGGTCTGGCGACCGCAGGTGTCATCCTCATCGCGCGCCGCCGAATGGTCGTGCACCGTATTCAATCGACCGATGTGCCGGATCTCGCCGGAATTCTCCGAGGAGCGTTGGCGCGGCCCGAGGCCTACCGCGAGGTGCCGGCGCTCTTTTCGCGAGGAGTTGTGCCGACGCTCGGCGGATCGCCGTTCAGCCTCGATCGAGCTCGCTCGCTCGCCCGCCAGCGTCGGCTGGCGGTCAGCGCCCGCTCATCTACACTGGCCCGTCGTGCGGTTGAATCCGGCGTGCCCGTCATCGACGGAAGCCGCCCCGAGGGCCGCGCCGTGGCGGGGGTTCTCGGGGCCATCGACCTCGATCGGTGGAGCGAGATCCTCGACCGCGGTCGCGAACACCCGGCGACCGAACGCCTGGCTGACGCCGCGGCGGGGGTGGGGGAGACGTGGAAGGTGATCATCGCATCCGAGCTCGGCCGGGAGATTGCGACTCTCGACGGTGCGCTGGCCGGGTTCGGACGGCGCCACCGTCTGGTCGCGGTGGACGACGGCGGCGCCTTGTGGCTGCGGGTCCTCGAACTCGGCGAATCCCATCCCCGGTCGGCGACGCTCCTGCTCGCCGATCGGGTCGCCGAGCGCCTGCGGATCTCAACCGGCAAGAAGCGGCGGCTGCTGGCTCGGCTCGCGGTGGAGACCGTGCTCGAGCGGGCGGAGTCGCGCGAATGAGGGCCGATGATCTCCTCGCCATCGATGTCGCCGCCGAGGTTGCGACCCTGTGCAGCGCCCAGCTCCAGGGCTCCTGGCAGGTTCCGGCCGAGTTGGTGCGGCTCGCCAACGCCCGCGGTGTCGCCAGGGTGGCGATCGAGAAGGTGTGGGGCGGGTTTTGTTTTCGCTGTGATGGGGTGCTCGCCGACGACGAGGAGCTGAGCGACCTGGCGCGGGTCTTCGATCGCGAGGCCCCGCGGATGCGACGGCAGGCCGCGATCGCCCGGGTCGAGGACGCGGGTCTTTCGGCCCTGCTGTGGGCGACGGGTTTCCCGGGCGCCCGGCTGGAGCTGGTCGTTCGGACCGCGGGCGGGTCGAGCCGGATGGAAGCTCGGGGCGGCCGCGTCGGGCTCGGCAACGACGAGCTCGAGACCGGTCCCCCGTCGACGACCCTGACCTGGCGGTGCCGCGGGCTCGAGTCTCGTCGAGCGTCGGCCTGGCTTCGGACGGCGCTGCGGTTTTTCCCGATTCCGGTTGAAATCTGCGGCCGACCGGTCGAGCGTGGGTTTCCCGAGGGCCTCTATCGGATGCGGATCACCGATCCGTTGCCAGGTGAGCTCGCGGTGACGGCCACGGGTGATGTCCCCACCCTCTGGCTCCTCGAACACGGGGTCCTTACCGCGCGAGCGGTGGTCCCGGGGTTCCCCGCCTTCTCGGCCGCCGTCGAAATGAGCCGGGAGGCGCCGGCCGGGTCCAGCGCCGACGAACTCAGGGCGGCGGCCAACCCCCACCTCGATCGTCTGATCGACGAGGCGGTCCGGATGCTGCTGCTGCTTGTCGATCGGTTGCCGTCGGTGGACGAGGCGGTGCGCAGCCGGGTGACCACGCTGCTCCTTCGATCCGCCACCCTCGGTCTTCGTCGGGAGCAGGTGTTGGCCTCTCCTGTTGTTCCTGTCCGGGAAGGGGCGCGGCGGTGGATGGAGTCGCCGTCGGCACTGTTGACGTGGGCGGGGCACCAGGGTGGGGTGGTTGTGGCGGTTGAACCCGGATCCGGCGATGACGGCGATCTCGAGGAGCTCCTGATCGAGGCCTCCACCGAGGAACGCAGTCTGCTCAACGAGCTGCTCGGTATCAGAATCGAAAGTCCCGACGGCGGGCGGCGGCGGCTCCAACTCGGGGCCGCGGTGGTTGATGTTCTCGGTCGTGGCTGGCACGCCGCCCGTGGTCTTTGGGGTCCTCGGGCCGTCAACCCCCGACAGCTCACCGAGGGTGAGCGCCGGCTGGTGGACGCCGCTGCCGCCGCGGGTGTCGAGCTTGCGCTGGGTGACGGCGCCGGGATGGTGAGACGCCGTCGGTCGAGGTGCATTGCGGGGCGGGATCGGCCCGAAGTCCGGGCCGCTGCGGCGGTATTGGCCTCAGGTGATGAATGGCTCTACCCGGCCCTGCTCGCGGTCGTCGGCAACGATCTCGACATCCCCCGCGAAGTCAGGGACCGGTGGCGCGACAACATGGCCGGCCCATCCCGCGAATCGGAATCGGGTCATTTCTGAGCTTGCTCCCAATGACACTCCGTCACCGGTGCCTTGCAAGCGGGGCGGCCGCACCACAACGGCCAAGGTCGCATTCAAGCGAGCGCGTGGGCGAATCGTGGTGCGTGTCTCGGGCGCATGCCGGTTCGTGAGAGTCGAAGAACCGGTGACATCCGAAGATCCGTTCAGTTGATGGGTTCGTCTTCACCCTCGTCCATCCGAAGGATGTCGAGCTCGGTTGTCACGGGCTCGGCGGCCTTCATCGAGTGATCGAATGTCGCCCTGAGAACATCCGGTGCGACACCATCGGTCAGCAGGGCCCAAACGACCGCGGTGAGGAGCTCCGCCTGCATCTGGCTGGGGTGCTCGTCCTTCGAGGTGACGAGCCCGCCGAAGACCGCGTTGTCGGCGCTGCCGCCGCGCGGGATGAGCACCGTCAGGCAGGCTCCGAGGTCCTGGGTCTGTGAACCCGGGGCCGTCCGGATGAGATCGACAAGCTTGTCCTCGAAATCGGCGAACCATTCCGGACGTCGGTCCCCATTGCCTCGAGATTCGTCGCTCATCAAATTCTCCCTTCGAGTCTCGCCCGACGGGCGGCGTTTCAACCGTCACCCGAAATGTTGCACGTTCCGTGCCGGATTGAAGCCAATGGGGATGAGACCAAGAAGTGCGGAAGCGTGCCGGTTTGGAACGAGCCACCCCAAGATGAGAAAACTCGGACAGCCGGGAGCCGATCACCGGCGGGCGGGTATGATGCCGTCACGATCATGCTGATTCGGATCATCACCCGAAGACCCGGCCGGCGCCATCCGATCGACGTGTCGCGATCGCAGGGAGGTGCGTCATAGGCGGGACTGCGGGCGGGCTGAAACGCCGATTTCGCCGCTGGCTCGGCGACCCGGTGGAGGTCGGAATCGAGTCCTTCGCGCCGCAGCTGAGGCGCATCGACGCCGTCGGAGAGCGTCTTCGGCACCTCGATGATGATTCGCTCGAGCGCGTCGCCGGCGAGCTTCGCGGCCGTCAACGGGGGCGGCGCCCACGTGCTGACTTTCAACGACTATCTCGCCCGGCGGGATGCGGCGTGGATGGGTCCCGTCTATGCCGGTCTCGGTTGCCGCCCTCGCCCGGAGGCTCGATCCGGAGATCGACTTCGACACCGACGAGTACGGACACAACATCTTTCTCACCGAGGCAGGATCTGCCAGGGTGGAGCGGTTTCTCAGCCGCGACAACCTCTACGATCTCCGGGTGGTGGTCGTGCCGCCGCACAACCGGTGCGTCCGTGTCGTCGAGCTCGAAGGCCTCTACGTCATCGGGACAAACCGCCACGAAAGTCGTCGGATCGACCGGCAGCTGCGCGGGCGCGCCGGCCGGCAGGGGGACCCGGGATCGTCACGGTTCTTCGTCAGCCTGGAGGACCCGCTGATCCAGCGTTACGGGGTCGGGAAGCTGATCGGCGCGCGCGTATTGCCCGCCCGGCAGGACAGCCCCGCAGACTCGCCCGTGCTCGCCCATGAGATCTCCCGCGCCCAGCGGATCATCGAGGGCGAGAGCTTCGACACCCGGCGTCGGTTGTGGGAGCTCTCCGCGGTTGTGGAGACCCAAAGGCAGTCCCTCCAGGGTTGGCGGCAGGAGGTTCTCCTCGGCGAGACGCGGCCTGGGTTGTTGGAGGACCGCTGTCCCGAGCGTTGGCTCGGGCTCTGCGAATCCTGCGGTCGCACGCTCCTCGAGGAGGTCGAAAGGCGACTCGTCCTGATCGTCACCGATCGCTGCTGGAGCGACCACCTCGCGGATCTTCGGCGGATCCGCGATGGGATCCACGTGGTCGGTTTCGTCGGCAGGGACCCCGCCTCTGAGTTCTTCCGTGAGGCCGGCGAGGCTTTTGCCGACCTTCACGAGACCATCACCGCCGAGGCGTGAGGTGGTGAGGAAGGCAGGAAGTGAGACGTGAGCGGCCCGGCTCCTCACCCGAAAACCTCCAACGCTCGACGTCTGAGGTCTAACCCCTGAGGTCTCCCGTCGTACCACTGCCTCCGTTCAAGGTGAGTGCCGCCCCGCGATCCCCCGCGGCGGGGTGGTCGGTCGCACGAAGATCTCGGTGGCGTTGGTGAATCCTGATGAGCCTGAACTGGTGGCGCCGCCGGCGAGAAACAGCTGCCCCGTGGCCGTCAGGATGGCCGAATGACCGGCGCGCCCAGCGGTGAGGGAGGACCCCGCCGACCACGACAGGGTTGCCGGGTCGAAGAACTCCGTCGTGGCCATCGGTGAGCCCGACATGTCGAAGCCGCCGGTCACGAGAACCAGCCCGTCGGGGAGTTTCGTGACGGTCGGGAGTTGGCGCAGCGTGCCGGTCGGACCGGCGATGGTCCAGCGGCCGTCGGCGGGGTTCCACAGCAGGGTCATGGGGGCGTTGGCGATGCCCGTCAGCAGAACCCGCCCGTCATCGAGGGTGACGGCGACGGGCCCCTGCCATTCCGCCGGCAGCGGCGCGGCTCGTCTGAGGGTGTCCGATACCGGATCGAAGAGAGTTGCCTCGCGGGCGCCGACGATGAGCGTCCGGCCGTCCTGGAGCGCGGCCAACCCTGGATAAGCCCGTTCGCCGGCGAGAGAGCCGACCACCGTCCATGTTTCGGATGCCGGATCGAAGACCTCGATCTCTTCGACGGTCTCGCGGTGGGGGTAGGTCCCGAAGCGCCCTCCGGCGACCAGGACCCGGCCGTCGGAAAGGGCGATGGCCGAGTGGGCGGTTCGATCGTGGTTGAGCTGGCCCGTGGTCGACCAGGTGTCGCTCAGCGGGTCGTAGATCTCGCTGTCGGGATCGTCGACGGACTCGCTGCCCACGACCAGAACCCGACCGTCATCGAGAACGACCGCCTCGGTTCGGTAATGAGGACCGATGGTCGGCGCCGCGGCGGTCCACGTTCCGGTCGCCGGGTCGAAGATCTCGGGCGTCGCGTCGGCGCCGCCGACGACCAGGATCCGACCATCATCAAGTTGGACGGCGGCGTGCTGGGTTCGGGCTTCGATCATGGGTTCGGCCGGGGACCACTGCCAGCACGGGATCTCGGTGCAGACCGTGAGGCGCCCTTGGTGAGCGCATGTCGCGTCTTCGAGTTCGGCGGTGACGGTCCAGTCAAAGGTCCCGGTCGAGACATAGGCGTGAGAAGCGCTGGTGTCGCCGGAGCCGGCGCCGTCGCCGAAGACCCAGCCGTAGGCGGGAGTCCCGTCGCAGTTGGCGGTGTCCAGGGAGCCGTTGAATGACACCGGCAGACCCGGCCAGGCGTTCGGCGTGACCGAGGCGTCGCACCAGAGAGCACAGCCGGAGCCGAGATCGGCATCGAGACTCAGGTTGTCGCCGGCGGCGGCGATGGCGCTGATGGCGATGTTGGTCGGCACTCCGTCATAACGGAGCGAGGCCGGGCGGGTTGCGGTGTCGAAGAGATCCCCGGGGATGTAGAAATCGCCGGCATCGGCGCGGCCTCCGAGGTCGATCTCCTCGAGGCCATCGGCCTCCATGAGGCGGAGCAACTTGTGCTCGGTGTAGGAGTTGTCATAGAGGAGGTTGCCGGCGGCGTCGACGCGGGCGTCGACGTGCCAGATCAGGAGTCCGTCGTTGGGGATCTGGGCGTCGTTGCCCTGGCGGCGCCGGTGCTGGACCAGGTAGTACTCGGCAAAAGGATCGCTGACGGCGTCGCCGTGCATCATCACCGCCGCCTGGGGAATGGAATCCGATGGCGCCAGCAGAAGCTCGTGCGCGTCCTGATTGTAGATCTCGGGGGTCAGCCACCCGAGCACCCACTTCGAGAATGCGTTGTGGTCACCCCAGTTGCTGTCCATCTGGTCGAGACCGCCGACGCCTCCCTTGGGGCCGATGGCGTCGTCGTAGTCGTAGTAGTCGGGCAGCCCGAGGGCGTGGCCGGTTTCGTGGATGATCACCTCCGGCGAGAACTCGCCCGGCCAGGTGTAGTTCTCCCACTGCCATGAGTAGGTGCCGATCCGAACGCCGTCGACCGTGAAGTTGTCGTTGTAGAAGCTGGTCTGGTAACCCCACCAGAACTCGGCCCACTCGCCGTGCTCTCCGGTCCAGACGATGGCGAGATAGTCGATGACGCCGTCGCCGTCGTTGTCGTACTGAGAGAAGTCGTGACCCTCGTTGTCGTAGTGGGTGAAGGCCTCCTTGATGAGCGCCTGGCGTCCAGTGTAGCTCTGGGCGACCTCGGATCGCGGGTAGGCGGTGGTGTACCAGCCGAGAGTCGACCCGGTGATCTCGAGTTGACCAAAGGAGGCCCGGCGGTAGAAGTTGGTCAGGCTTTCATAGGGATATGCGCTGGTCTCGCCATCGCCGAAGATCCGGTCGTCGACGACGGCGGGATCGGTCACGCCCAACATGTCGGAGAAGGCGATGAGCAGGGTGAGCACCCGCGGCGACCCGTCGGACGGGAGGACCGACGGCGCATCGGGGAGGGCCTTGAGCGCGGCCGAGGGCGACCCGGCCCGTGCCGCGAGTTGCGGCGCCATCTGGTGATTACCGAACGAACGCGCGGAATCGGCTCTCGCGGCCAGCGTCCCGTCCTGTCGGTAACGCTCGAGCTGGTCGGCGGTCGGCGGTTCCATCGCCAGGGCGGCGGTCGCGGCCAGAAGCACCATCGAGACGGTGGTGAGACGAGTTTTCGTGAAGGTCCGTTTCATCTGCATTCCCCCGGCAGGTACTCTACAACGAACCGGGTCCCGTGTCGGTGACGCAACGCGCGAAGATCTCCCTCCGATCGAATCGTCGCCCGTGACTTCTCCAAGGATCGGTTCTCCCGTTCGGCGGCAGACATCTCTGAAAAGACTCCGGGCGCCCCAACCGCCTTTTTCTCGAGGAATCGGCATCGGCTCTGCCAATGCCGATTCCTCGAGAAAAAGCTACACTCGGAGCATGGACCGCCGCACCCGCGACAATCTCGCCTTTCACGTCCTGCGGGGGGTTCTCGTTGTCGGGAGCCGGCTCCCCCTGGGTCTGACCCGGAGGCTCGTGCCGGTCGCCTCCCGCTTCGCGCTCCGATTCGCCAAGCGGGAGCGCAGACGGATGCAGGAGAACCTCGAAATCGCCTTCCCCGAACTCGAGCGGCGGGAACGCGACCGGATCATGACGGGTTGCGCCGATCATCTCGGCCGCGTGCTGGCCGAGATTGCCTGGCTTTGGCGCGCCAAACCGGAAGACGTACTGCGGGTCTGCGAGGTGGAGGGCCTCGAGCATGTCTGGAGTGCTCTCGAAGGGGGCCGGGGAGGCATCCTCGCCACCGGGCACCTGGGTAACTGGGAGATGCTCAATGCCCGATTGGCGGCCGCCGGGATTCCCATCACCGTTGCCGTGCGTGAGCTCGACGATTCCCGTGTCGACAGCTTGGTGAACACGCTGCGCACCCGATTCGGCAGCGAGATCATCCTGCGGGGGACATCGGCCGGGCGGCAGCTGCTCCAGGCCCTGAAGGGCGGACGCGGCGTCGGTCTGCTCATCGACCAGGACATCCCGAGTATTCCGGGGGTTTTCGTGCCGTTTTTCGACAAGCTGGCCTGGACTCCTTCCGGGGCCGCGACCCTCGCGCTGCGCGCCCGATGCCCGATCATGCCGGGCTATATCCACCGCAAGCCGGATGGGACCCACAAGATCAAGATCCACCCGCCCATCGAGGTGCCCAGCGAGAGCTCACTCGCAGAAAAGGTGTACCAGATCACCGCTGCGGCCACCGCCGCGGCCGAGTGGCAGGTCCGGGCGTGGCCCGAGCAGTGGGTGTGGATGCACCGGCGGTGGCGCACGCGGCCGGAAGATGAGTCGGCCGGCGAGGGCCGCTGAGAGCGGGGACGCGGCTTCAGCTGGGGCTTCCCGGTGGAGGACTGCCGCTGCCCCCTGTCGCTGACCCTGCCGCTGCCCCGGGCGCCGTCGCGGTTGCGGCCGCGGCGTGGGTAAATCGGCTCGGGAGGATCGCGCGGCGCGGCAACGCCTGTCGGCAATGTGAAAAATATTGAGGCAATTGTTAATGATGTAATCTCAAAAAACATTTTGCAACTTGGTAACAACTCCTCATCCATTTGAACGTAATGTTGCGAAGGATGAAGAACCAGGACTGAGATCGACCGGAAGTTCGATAAGCCATCGACGCCGAAATAAGGAGGTCGGCATGGAATGGCTCATTTTTTTGGATTTCTTCGATGGGCGGAGAGGTCCTCCGGTCGGGTCCCGAGATGCCTGGATTCTCATCGAATCCACTGAGGAGGAACGGAGATGTATTCACCAGTCAGAACCGAGGAGAGAAGCCCGTTCCGTGTCGAACGGTCCCGGACTCTTCTTTTCGTAACCATCATTGCGGTCGCGTGCCTGGTCTCGCCCGTCGTCGCACAGGAGAGCGCCGAGCTGACGGCCGAAGAGCAGCAGGCTCTCATCGAACAGGCCATGGAGCGCTCGTTCGAGGGTGAGGTGACCGTCACCGGTTCGCTGATCCCGCGCGCCGATCTGACCGCCCTCAGCCCGGTCACGGTCATGGAGGTTCCACAGGAGCTCACGTATTCCGGCACGGTCCGCATCGAGGACCTCGTGAAGACCATGCCGCAGGCGTTTGCCGGCCAGAACTCGACGGTTGCCAACGGCGCCTCGGGTACGGCCACCATCTCCCTGCGTCAGCTCGGCCCCAACCGCACCCTCGTGCTGATCAACGGCCGTCGGCTGCCCCCGGGCAACGGCGACGGTTTTTCGTACGCCCCTGACCTCAACGTCGTCCCCGCGCCGCTCATCAAGCGCGTGGATGTCCTGACCGGCGGCGCGTCGACGACCTACGGTTCCGACGCCATGGCCGGCGTGGTCAACTTCGTCATGGACACCGATTTTGAAGGCGTCCGCGGCGGTGTGCAGTACGCCGGGTACAACCACGACAACAACAACAAGCTCGCCCAGCAGATCAACCTCGACAGCGGCTTCGA
>JAHECW010000274.1 GCA_024641545.1 Acidobacteriota bacterium | reverse complement strand
TTCCAGCTCGATCTGCCGATCACGCCGGTGAACGACCTCGCCATCAAGCGCGGCGATCTGGTCGTGGCGACCCAGGGGAGGTCGTTCTGGATCCTCGACGATCTGAGCCCGCTCCGCCAGATGACCTCCGATGTCGTGGCGGCTGATCTCCACCTCTTCGCTCCGCGCGACGTCATCCGCTGGGCCGATGGCAGCGGCGGCCGACGCGGCCCGAATCGCGGCCCGGTGGGCAAGAACCCGCCCTTCGGCGCGATGATCCACTATCTCGTTCCCGCGGGGATGGACGCTGAGGATGCGGATGAGGTTCGGCTCGAAATCCTCGCTGCCGACGGCGAAGTGCTGAGGAGCATGTCGAGCACGACGCCCGAGCGACAGGCGCCGAACATCTGGCGGAAGCTTCTGCCCGAGCTCTTCGACCCGCTCAAGCTCGATGCGCGCGAGGGTGCGAATCGTTGGGTCTGGAACCTCCGTCTCCCCGACGCCGAGATCGCCGACGATGCCGTGCTCTGGGGTTCGGCGGCCGGACCGATGGTGCCTCCCGGAAGCTATCAGGTGCGGATGACGGTGGGTGACTGGAGCGAGACCAGAACCTTCGATGTCGTCGCCGATCCGCGGCAGGACCTCGATCCGGCGGCGCTCGATGCCCGGTTCGAACTCGCCCGTGCGATCTGGAGCGAGGTCTCCAGGTCACACGCTCTCGTCGGCCGCATCGGCTCGGTGCGGGGACAGATCGCGGAGTGGACCGGCCGGTTCGACGACGACGGGTTCAAAGCCCTCGCCGGCGAGACGACCGAGGCAATCGACGCAATCGAAGCCCGGCTTCGCCAGGCCAGGCTCGAGTCGAGCCAGGACGTGCTCAATTTCCCGTCCAAACTGGACAACCAGCTCGTCTTTCTCGAGGAAGTCGTGGAGTCGACACCGGGGTTCCCGGCGGTTTCCTCCATCGAGCGGTTCGAGCAGCTCCGCTCGGAACTCGATGAGATCGGCGGCGAGCTCGACGGGATCCTGACGACGAATGTGGTTCAGCTCGAGGCGATGCTCGAGGAGGCCGGGGTTCCCCGGATTGGGGTGGAGAATCTCTGAATCATGAATTGTGAGTGACGCTGCATCGGATCTCAGCTGAGGTCACGAGCCGGGTGCGATGCAATTCATGATTCATCTTTGATCGTTCGGGTCAGTCGATGTTGACCCGCGCGATCTCGCCGCGCAGCTTGAAGGCGACGCGGGCGAGGAGAAAGAGGGCAACCGCGCCGAGACCGGCGACCAGCCCCCACCACAGGCCCGGTGGGCCGTAGTCAAGCCGAAAGCCGAGCACCAGACTGATGGGCAGGCCGATGAGCCAGAAACCGAGAATGTTGATCACGAGCGGCGCGCGGGTGTCGCCGGCGCCGCGGAGCACGCCCGCCGACACCACCTGCAGGCCGTCGAAGACCTGGAAGAAACCGGCGATCGGGATGAGGACGGCTGCGAGAATCACGACGTCCTCGACCGAGGTGTAAGCCCGTGCGAGCCAGCGGGGCAACCCGATGAAGAGCGCCGCGGTCAGGATCATGAATCCGGCGCCGAGCAGGAGACCGGAGGATGCGGCACGGCGTGCGCCGATGGCGTCGCCGGCGCCGATGGCGTTGCCGACCCTGACCGCCGTTGCCTGGGAGACGCCGAGGGGGACCATGAAGGTCAACGACGCGAGATTGATGGCGACCTGGTGGGCGGCCATGGAGATGGTCCCGAGGCCGCCCATGAGCAGCGCGATGACCGAGAACGCGACGATCTCGAGCTGGAGATTCAGGCCGATGGGGATGCCCAATCGGGCGGTTCGGAGCAGCGGCAGCCACTGCATCGATGCGCGGTCGAAACGGAGCAGCGGCCAGAGGTCTCTTCGATCCACCGTCAAGAGGATGACAAAGAGCATGGTCCGGGCGATGGTGGATGCCCAGGCCGAGCCGATGGGCCCGAGCTGTGGGATCGGTCCGATACCGAAGACCAGCGCCCAGTCGGCGACCAGGTTGAAGATGTTGACCGCGACCACGGTGGCGACAATGGGTCTGAGACGGCCCATGGACTGCATCGCCAACCGCAGCACGACCCAGCCGTAGAAGGGGAGGAGCCCCGGGATCGAGATGTGGGAATAGGCGGCGGCCAGCGGAACCGTTTCGGCCGGTTGCCCGAGCAGGGTGAATACGGCGCCGATGGGCAGCAGGAACAGGGTGCTGGGGATCATCAGAGCGGCGGCCAGGATGAACCCGCGCTGCACCGACCGGCGGAAGGCGTTCCGATCCCTGGCTCCGAGCGCCTGGTTGAGCAGCGGATCGATGCCGAGGAGGACCCCGACCCCGAACGACGAGATCGTGATCACCGCAACGTGGCCGAGGGCGACCGATGCCAGCGCCTGGGAGGACAGGCGCCCGACGACCATGGTGTCGACGACGCCGAAGAGCATCATTCCGACCTGGACCACCACCACCGGGATGGCGAGGCGGATCATCGCTTCCATGTCGGCGCGGCGGGGTTTTTCGAACGGCAGGACCATGAACTCTCCGGCGGGGGAGGATAGCAGATGCATCGGGCGCCGCCGGGACGATCGTGCCGCGGGACAGCGGCCGGGACAGCGGCCACATCAACGACGACTCCTCCCGTTGACTCGCGTCGAACGCTTCGGCTGCATCGATGCCTCTGAAGGTGGGCCCAGGCCCACCCTACGTCGCACCATCCGAGCATGCGAGCGGCGTGGTCGCCGGAGGCGGCCCGGAAGGCCGGGGCTGCGGATACGGCCGCGGACCCGGACCCGGACGCGATCCACTCCCGCCTGCTACCATTTCCCCCATGCCGAGCAACATCGAAATCAAGGCAAAGCTCAGAGACCGCGAAAAGGTCGAAGCCGTCGTCCGCGGCCGCGCCGATCACGGGCCCGAGCGGATCGTCCAAGAGGACGTGTTCTTCCCCTGCGGGGCCGGACGGCTCAAGCTGCGCAGGTTCTCCGATGACCGGGGTGAGCTCATCTTCTATCGGCGACTCGACACCGAGGGCCCGACCGAGTCGGAGTTTCACAAGGCGGCGACGACTGATCCCGTCGCCATGGCCGCCGTTTTGAAAGCGGCGTTGGGCGAGGCCGGAGCGGTTCGCAAACGGCGGACCCTGTACCTCGTCGGCCAGACCCGGATCCACCTCGACGAGGTCGAGGGCCTCGGCCACTGGCTCGAGCTCGAGGTCGTGCTCGAACCCGGACAATCCGCCGCGGAGGGTGTGCGGATTGCTCGCGGCCTGATGCTCGAGCTCGGAATTCTCGAGGGCGATCTCGAAGCGCGCGCCTATGTCGATCTACTGAATTCTCAATTCTAAATTATTGATTTTAAATTACATCGCACATAGCAACTCCGACGGAAGGTGAAGCCCTGCGATGGAAATTCATCATTCATGATTGAGAACTCATCATTGATGTCTACCTGAACCAACCGGGCTGCGCTCCCTCTTTTCTCGCGTCGCGGATGATCGTGGAGAGCTCTGCCGCCGCGTTCCTGATCTCGGCGTCGATCGCGCGCAGTTTGATCTCGGTCTTGGCGATTCGATCGAGGGTTCGGCTGTCGAGTTTGCCGCGCTCCAGGCGGTCGAGCTCCGCGTCGGCTTCGCCACGCCTCGCCTCGAGTCTGGCGATGACACCGCTCTGAGCCAGGACCTTCTTACGCCATTTCTCGCGGGTCTTCGGATCCGCCCGATGATCGGTTGCCAGAGCGGACGGATCGGCGATGGTGGAGGTCATCACGGTCAGCGCCGCCCCGCTGCCGAGTTGATCCAGATTGTCGTCGGTGATGACGATGACCCCGGTGTCTTCGAGCTCCGGAGTGCGGTTGAGCGATCGCGAGGCCGCGACGGCGGCCAGGCTCCCGGGTTTCGGGGTCGGTCTCGTGCCGGGAGGTTCCGCGGCCGAGGGGACAGATGTCCAGGCCAGGCCGATGACGCAGCCGAGGGTCGTGAGTTGACGTGGGATTTCCATGCCGGATTCCTTTCCGGCGTGGACGGGATGGCGTCAATTTACATCGGCACGGCCGAGCTTGCAACCGGTGCGCTCAGATGCGATCGCGTCCGTGGGGCGTCTCGAAGTCGATCGCCGGACCCTTGGGAACGACCCCGGTGGGGTTGATGGTGGCGTGACTGCGATAGTAGTGGTCCTTGATGTGGTCCATGTGAACGGTCTCGGCGATCCCCGGAATCTGGTAGAGCTCGCGGGTGTAGCCCCAGAGGTTCGGGTAGTCCACCAGGCGGCGGATGTTGCACTTGAAGTGGCCGACGTAGACCGGGTCGAAACGCAGGAGGGTGGTGAAGAGCCGCCAGTCGGCTTCGGTCGGCGTGTCGCCGACGAGGAAGCGCTGTTCGCCGAGACGCGATTCCAGGGTGTCGAGGGCCTCGAAGAGCGCGCTGACCGCGGTGTCGTAGGCCGTCTGGGTGGTGGCGAAGCCGGCCCTGTAGACCCGGTTGTTGATCGGGTCGGGGATGACGCCCTCTCCGGGTTCG
>JAHECW010000111.1 GCA_024641545.1 Acidobacteriota bacterium | reverse complement strand
CCAAGACGCAGACCATCCTGCGGGCGGGACGCCCGCACCACAATGGGCGGCCCGGAAGGCCGGACCTGAAGGAAGCGGTTGCCGTTCCCGCGTCAGTGCCCGATGGCGCCAAACATCAACGCTCCCTGCGGGCGGGACGCCCGCACCACAATGGGCGGCCCGGAAGGCCGTGGCAACTCTGCTACCTGACGACCTCGGCCAGCCTTTGCTCGAGCTCGTGCACTGTCTCCCGCCAGCCGTCGCCCTGCGGCAGGGCGAGGCGAACCCAGCCCGGGGAGCCGTAGTCCTCCCCCGGCCAGAGGCCGACTCCGTGCTCCTCGGCGAGGCGCTCGCACCACGCGGCGGAGTCCGGCTTCTGCCTGTCGAGCCGATCGCGGATGTCGACCCAGAGATAGAAACCGCCCGCCGGCATCGCCGCCGCGAAGCCGGCTCGCCGCACCGCCGCGACCATGGCCTCGAGGCGTTCACGAACCGCGCGGCGGTTGCGCTCGAAGTATCCGGCCGGCACCTCCGGCAACGCGAGCATGGCGCGCTGCGGCGGAGTCGCCGGCGGGTTGAGCAGTGCGGACTGCACACCGATGACGCTCGCGACGAGCTCGCCATCGGCGGCGATCCACCCCATCCGCCAGCCGGGAAGAGCGAGGCTCTTGGATGCCGACCCGACCCGGACCAGGATGGCATCGGCGCCCATGGTGGCGGGATCGACGATGTCGCCGTCGAACCGGAAATCCGCATAGGCCTCATCGAGAATCAGCCTGATTCCCCGATCTCCGCAGCCGTCGACCAGGGCCGCCAGCTCACCCCCGTCGATGGTCGTGCCGGACGGGTTCGACGGCGAAGACAGGACAACCGCGCGGGTCCTCGGCCCGGCGATCGCGAGTGCCCGATCGGCCCAACCGGCGAACCCGTCGCCGTGCTCTGCGACTCCCATCGGCTCGCCGCCGAAGCGTTGCACCATGGCCGGGTAGGCCGGGTAGCACGGCAGCGGGTGGATCACCTCGTCGCCGGGCTCGACCAGCGCCGCCAGGAGGGCGAGCAGACCGCCCTTGGCGCCGTGGGTGACCATGACCCGCCGCGGATCCGCGCGCTTCGAGTCGAGCCGATTCGCCAACACCGTTCGGAGCTCCGGAAGACCGCCGGGCGGACCGTAGTCCGAAGCCGGATCGCCCGCCGTGCGGGCAAAAGCCCTCTGAATCTCGACCGGCGGATCGAAGCACGGCTCGCCCACCAGAAGATCGACCGGATCGCCCGGCCATCGACCCAGCGCCCCGACCACGCCGTCCAGCGCCCGCTTCACTCGCCACTCCCCCGGGCTTCGCTCAGGCTCTCCCGGCAGGTGGTCATGAGTGCAGAGAAATGATCGTCGTCCGGCTGCTCCACGGCTTCCATCCACTCGTCGAGGGCCTGCCGCAACCAGCGGCCGGTCTCGGGGGTGAGCTCGTTCAGGGACTGGATCTCGTAGTAGAGCGCGGGGTTCTCGCTCGCCACCTCCCGGGTGGTGGCGATCTGACGACCGAAGGTCACGCCGGCCACTTCGGCGAGCTTGGGCGAGCCGACCCCGGAGTGGACCAGGGCACGGGCGAAGACCAGGTTGGCGAGGTGGGTCAAACCGAGGACGAGTCCCATGCGCCGGTCGTGCTCGGCAGGGTCCATCTCCACCAGCCGGGCGCTGGTGTCGGCAAAGAGGCCTTCAACGATTTCGAGGTCCGATCGTGGAGCATCGGTACACACAACGACCGTACGGCCCTCGAGCATCCGCACGTCGGGGCCGAACATCGGGTGAAAGGAGACCACCCGGGTTCCGGCCGAGCGCAGACGCCCGATGACCGCGCCGAGGTGGGTCTTGAGGCTGCACATTTCGCCGACGACCCCGCGTGGTCCGAGCGCCCCGAGCTCGTCGAGGATTCCCGGACAGGCGCTCATCGGCACCGCCACCATGATCAGGTCGGCATCGATGGCTTCCGCAAGTGATCCCATCTCCTCGAACGGCGTCTCGCCGGAGGCCGGGTCGAGCACCCTGACCCGGTGGCCCTGACCGGCGAGGAAGCGTCCGATCCAGCGGCCCATCCCACCCTTGCCGCCGACGACAACGGTGTCGAGCGCGTCACCCGAGTAGACCGCATCGCGCAGGGTGGCCTGCTCTTCCACCGCCTTTTCGATGAGGAAGCGGGCGAGATCGCGGCCGAGACCGGGGTCGAGACCGAGCAGCGAGCTCGCCTCCTCGAACCGGCGGTAGACCTGGGCTTCGACGCCGAAGTTCCGCAGCGGCACCGCGAGCGATCGCTTGAGATCGCCGACCTGGCGGGCGAGCTCGAGGCGTTCGCAGACGAGGTGGAGAATGCGGCGATCGAGCGCCTCGATGTCGCGGCGGTGTTGCTCGAGGAGCGCGTGCGGATCCGATGGTTGGGTCGTTGGTGCGTGCATTCGTTCTCCGTCGGGGCCGCGACGGTGGCGGGCAGCAGAAGGCCCGCCGTCGCCGGCGGGCCTCAGAATCTGGGTTCAGTGAGACCTTCGCCGGCTCGGTTCAACCCGGGTATAAGCGTAATGAGTAAACAAAAAACCGTCGACGATCATCACCCGCCCATCCTAGCAGACAACTCTGGGGGCCCATCACAATTCAGACCCGAGGAACCCACTCAGCTCAACCATCCTGCATCTTCAACCCGGATTCTTGAAACACAACGAACACGAAGGCTCTTCAAACCTGCGATGAGTCAACAAATGATTTTGCGGCTCCTTCGTGGTTCTTTGTGCCCTTTGTGTTTCAAATCGAAGACTGTTGAAAGAACTCCAGCGCGATGTTGACGACGGCTTCGGGATGCTCTACGACGACGGCGTGGCCGGCGCCTTTGATGATCCTGAACTCGGCGTCGGCGATGGCTTCGGCGAGACCGCGGCAGCGGTCGAGGGGGATGAACCCATCGAGCTCCGCAGCGACGACGAGGGTCGGACAGCGGATCGCAGCGAGCTCCGAGCGCAGGCTGAACGACTCGGCGGAATCAAGGAGGCCGATCAGCCCCTCGAACCAGACCGTCGGCAGGGCCTCGATCTGCTTCCGGCGGAGGGCCCGCTCTTCACGGTGCGCCTCGACATAGGCCGGTGAATAGACCACCGGCTCCAGAATATCGGACAGAACTCCCCGATCCGGACCCTCGAGCGATCGGACCGTCGCATCCCGCCAGCGCGCCACCTCGGTTGCCATGACATCGGTGAACCCGTCGGCCGAGGCGATGGAGAGCAGTGATCGAACCCGACCGGGATGGCGCGCCGCGAGCAGAGCACCAACCGCCCCGCCGAACGAGGTCGCCAGGGCATGGACCTTGTCCAGACCGATGTGGTCGAGCACCTCGACGACATCGGCGACGTGCTCCACGACCGTCGCCGGGGGCGGTCCCGGGCTCAACAGCTGGCCGCGAAGATCACAACGGATGACGGTGAAGCGTTCGGCCAACGGCGCCGCCACCGGCTGCCAGCTCGCCGCCGACATGGCGATGCCGTTGAGGAGGAGCAACGGGGGGCCGGCGCCGTCGACGGTGTGGTGGATCATGCGGGAAGTCTCCGCAGGTGCCAGGTCAGACGATTCAGACGATTTCTTGTCAAGGCGCCGGCGTGATGCCCCACTTCGTGAGAGAAATCGTCTGAATCGTCTGACCTGGCACCCCCACCTACCTTCACCCCACCACCCCCGCCAACGGCGAGAAATCCAGGCTCTTCGCCTCGAAGAACCGCTCGAGGCTGCCGAAGAAGAGCGCCGGGTTCTCGAGATAGACCACGTGGCCGGCGCCCGGGATCTCGAGCCAGCGCGAGTGCGGGACGATGTCGAGGATCCTCTTCTGCTGCCACAACGGGATGGCGCGGTCCTGCGACCCCGCGATGAGCACCGTCGGCGTCTCGATCGCCCGATAGCCCGGCATGTTCGCCTCGAGGGCGCCGAAGAACGGGTCCTGCGCCTCGGTGAGCCGGATCAGGCAGTGGCGGAGGTCGATGTAGCGGTCGTAGAAGCGCTGCCGCATGGCCTCGAAGCTCTCGGGCGGGATCGCAGCCGCAAAGGCCTCGCCGAAGATCTTCTCGTACATGTACTGGGTGTAGATCTCGAAGACCTCTTCGGTCGAGCGGTAGAAACGAAGCGAGATCTCCTGGTAGAGCTCGAAGAGCTTCTCGTGCGACAGGAGGATTCCGGACAGGGTCAGAGTGTGGAGCCGATCCTGATAGAGGCGGGCGAAGTCGAGCCCGATGAAACCGCCGTACGAGATCCCCATGAGGTGCAGCTTCTCGACCCCGACCTCGTCCATGATGAGGGTCAGGTAGCGGGCGAACTCGGGGATCAGATACGGCACGTCATCGGTCGATGACTCACCCTGGCCGAGAAAGTCGTAGAGGATGACGTCGTAGCGGTCGGTCAAACGCGGCAGGAAGCCGTACCACGCCTTGGTGTTCATCGCGACGCCGTTGAGCAGGCAGCAGCACTCGCGGTCACCCGTGCCGTGGAACTCCCACCAAATGCGGAAGCCATCGACTTCAAGGTGGCCGGACCGTAATGGCGTGATTTCTTCCTTCATCGCCCCCCCACAGAATTCTTAATTCTCAATTCCTGATTTTGAATTCCATCGCAACCGCCACAGGATCACCTGCGATGGAAAATAAAGAATTGAGAATTCAAAATTGGGAATTTGCGCTACTCCCACACCACCTTGCGGAACGGCTGCGATGAAATTCAAAATTCAAAATTCATAATTGAGAATTCGCGTCACTGCGCCGTGCGGAGCACGGTGCAGACTGACGCGCAGATCGGTCCGCCGATGTTGAAGGTGGCCGCGATCTTGGGATCGCGCACCTGGAGCATCGCCGGCACCTTGCCCTGGAGCTGCCAGGCGGCCCAACCGATCATCGCGATGCCGGTGGCGCCCACCGGGTGGCCCTTGGCGATGAGTCCGCCCGAGGTGTTGATCCCGCACTCGCCCTTGGCTTCGGCCTTGCCCTCGCGCCAATATTCGGCGCCCTTGCCGTAGGCGGCCTTGCCGATGACCTCGGTGCCGATGGCGGCCATCACCGTGAAGCAGTCGTGAATCTCGGCGACGTTGACGTCGTCGGCGCTCTCGCCCGCCATCTCGTAGGCGCTGTTCATGGCCCGGAAGGCGCCGAAGGGTTTGAGAATATCTCGACCCGCCTTCAGCAGCGGATCGGTGGCCTGGCCGTACCCCGCGATCTCGACACAATCGGCCTTGGCGATCCCGAGCCTCGCCAGACCCTCTTCCGTCGCCAGCAACAGCCCGGCGTAGCCGTCGCTGATCTGCGAGCAGTCGTAGGTCTTGAGCGGGAGCCCGTCGACGATGTAGCGGTTGCGCCCCTCGGGGGTCGCGGCCTCGTCGAGCGAAACTTCGATCCCCTTCATCTGGGCGTAGGGGTTGTACATCGCGTTGGCGTACTCGCGCGACGAGATCTCGGCGAAGTCGCGTTCCGTGGCGCCGTGGGTCTTCATGTAGGTGTCCATGACCTCGGCGAAGAGATGCGGAAAGACATAGGTCTTGCCCTCGCGCTCGTCGGGGTGCGAGTAGTAGCCGAGCACCTTGCCGACGAGAGCGCCGTCCATCTTGCCGTCGTCGTTGCGCATCTTCTCGTAACCGACCGCGATCCCGACCTCGCCGAGGCCGAGCTGGAGCTTCTGGATGACCGACAGGACCGCCTGTCCGCCCGATGCGCACGCGTTCTCCACCGATTCGATGGGTTTGCCGCCGAGTCCCGGCGCCATGGCCACCAACCCCGACAGCAGGCCCTGCTCGTTGAGCGAGATGTTGCAGGCCGCGCCGATGGAGGCCACATCGACCGCCGATGGTTCGGCGCCGATCTCGGCATAGGTCTCGTTGACCGCGGCGAGGACGATCTCGGGCACGGTCATGGTCAAGAGTTTGCCGAACTTGCTCTGGTGATAGGCGGCGATGTAAACGGGTTTCATTCCTTGGTCTCCTTGTCATCCGTGCCCGTACCCGATCCCGACTCGACCATGAGGGAACGGGATCGGGATCGGGTACGGGATCGAGTGATTCACTCGTTGTTGCGCTTCTTCCATTCTTCGACGAGCTCGCCCTTGACGACCTTCCCGTAGGCGGTTCGCGGCAACTCGCTCTTGACGATGAACTCCTTGGGGACTTTGTAACGGGCCAGCCTGGCCTGGAGAAAACTCTCGAGCGCCCCGGCGTCCACCGTTTTCCCCTCGACGGGCACGACAAAGGCGATCCCGACCTCGCCCCAGGTCTCGTGCGGCGCCCCGATCACCGCGGCGTCGCACAGCGACGGGTGCTGGAGAAGCTGGTTTTCGACCTCGGCGGGATAGACGTTGACCCCGCCCGAGATGAACATGTCCTTGGCCCGGCCGGCGATGAAATAGAACCCGTCCTCGTCGCATCTCGCCATGTCGCCGGTGTGAAACCAGCCCCGGCGGTCGATGGCCGCCGCCGTCGCCTCGGGGTTTTTCCAGTAGCCGCTCGAGACGTGGGGCCCGCGAAAACAGAGCTCGCCGACCTCACCGGGCCGAACGTCCTGTCCCGCTTCATCGACGACCTTCGCCTCGGTGAACATCAGCGGCCTGCCGATGGACCCTGCCTTCGCCCACGCCTCCTCGTCGGACATGGCAAAGCAGTTGACCCCGACCTCGGTGAGACCGTAACCCTGGCGCAGGACGACACCCCGCTCGCGGAAGATGTCGATGAGGTGGCGCGGCAGCGGCGCTCCACCCGAGATGAACCACCGCACACGGCCGAGGTCGACCTCCTTGAACTCGGGGGCATTCGCGAGCATCGTCCAAATGGTCGGCACCCCGAGGACCACGGTGCAGCGTTCCTCCTCGATCCGCCGCCAGACCTCGGCGGCGTTGAAACCTGCGTGCAGCACCACCGTCCCGCCGGCGAGGATGATCGGGCTCAGAAACGCGCCGAGCCCGCCCGCGTGGTAGAGCGGAGTGAAGATCGAGGTGACGTCGGTTTCGCCAAGCTGCCAGCAGACCACGGTGTTGTAGGCGTTCCATGCCACCTGCCGGTGGGGCGTGACCACCCCCTTCGGCCGCCCGGTCGTCCCCGAGGTGTAGAGCAGACAGTACGGGTCCTCCGGGCGGCACCTCCGGCGCACCGAGCTGCCCGAACCCCGGGTGAGCACCAGATCCGCATAATCCCGATCCAGCGGGTCGTCCGGTTCGTCGAAGGCGATCCAGTGATCGATCTCGACGCCGGTGCGCAGACGGCGCACCGTGGGACGGTTGTCGTCGTCGTACATGAGCGCGCTCAGCCCCGCGTCGCGAACGATGAACCCGAGCTCGTGCGCGGTGAGACGGGTGTTGAGCGGGACCAGCACCACCCCGCTCTTGGCCGCCGCAAAGACGGCATCGAGGAACTCGACGCGGTTGCCGGCCAGGATCCCCACCCGGGTCCCCGGTCGGAGTCCGAGGCCGTACAGCCACATCCGTGCGCAGCGAACCGCCCGCAGATCGAGCTCCAGGTAAGTGAAGCGCCGACCGGTGGCGACCTCGACCAAAGCGGTATTTCCGGGGGACAGCCGGGCGCGCGCTCCGAGGACATCGGCGCAGATCACGGTTCGATCTCCATCACCGCCTCGACCGCGGGTTGCGGCTCGGGCGGCGGCTCGGCGAGGGCGGTCGTCAGCGCCTCGAGAAACTTGATCGGGCACTCGCGCTGCGGGACGTGACCACAGCCGTTGATCGGGTGCAGTCGCGCCCGCGGCAGTTCATCCACCATCCGCTGGGCATAAGCGACGGTCAGCAACTGATCGGCGGCGCCCCAGACCAGCTCCACCGGCACCGTGACCTCGCCGAGCCTGCCGTCGAGCAGAAATCGGCCCATCTCGTCGGCGGTCTGTGCGAAACGCGCCGCGGGCCCGGACCCTGTTCGGCGCACGATGTCGTCGAGGACATAGCCCGGGATCGGCGGGCTCGCCGGGCCCATGAGCCCGCGCATGGCCTCGCGGGCCTCATCGCGGGTGGTGGGGAAGATATTGACCCCGGGGTTCGGTTCAATGAGCGGACCGCCGTTGACCGCCACCAGTCGCGCCACCCGCTCGGGATGGGCGCGGGCGTAGAGGAACCCGAGCCAGGCCCCCATGGAGTTGCCGACGACAACTGCGGGCTCGTCGGCGCAGTACGCGTCCATGACCCGGTCGACACCATCGAGCAGCTGCTCCATGTGGATCGGCCCGGAGCGCGGGTCGCTCTTCCAGTGACCCGGAAGGTCGGGGATGACCAGCCGGTGATCGCCGACCAGCCCGCCGATGATCCGGGCCCATGCACCGGCCTGGTCGCCGGCGCCGTGGAGGAGCACGAGGGTCGGCCCGGAACCGCCTTCCCACACGGTCATTCGACCCGAGTCGGTTTGCAGCTCCGTCCGCTCGAGACCATTGATCTTGAGCGCCGTGCGGCTCATCCAGGCGTCGACGGTGAGCGGCCTTTTCCACACCATCCAGACCGCGAAAACGACGAACAACGCCCCGAGCACCAGGAAACCGAAGATGATTTTCACGATCGTGTTGCCCATGGCGCCTCCCCGGTTTCTCGGCTACGGCATTCGGAACGCCGCCCCCGCCTGGTTATACCCTACCCCGGACCCCACCATCGCGACCAGATCCCCGGACGAAATGAGTCCCTGCTCGAGGGCGTCATCGAGGGCGATGGGGACGCAGGCCGAACCCGTGTAGCCCCACTTCTCCATCACGGTGTGGGTTTTCGACATCGGCAGGCCGAGATCCTCCATCACGAGCTCGATGGAGGGTTTGCGGACCTGGGTGAAGATCGTGAAATCGATCTCCGAGACATCGAATCCGCCGTTTTTAGCCAACGCCCGAACCACCTTCGGCCAGCCCTCGTGATTGATCTCGGGCGGGTAGCGCTCGAGCATCCTGACCGCGGTCCGGCCGGCGCGGGCGGACTCCTCGGTGGCGGGCTCGAAGGTGGCGCCCGAGTAGATCCCCCAGTGGCGGTGGTAGGCGCCGTCGGCGCGCATGGCCGATGACACGAAACCCGGTGTGTCGGACGGCTCGAGAATTGCGGCCCCGGCGCCGTCGCCGTAGAAGAAGATCATCGGATCGTTGGGGTCGGCGAGCTTGTGCATGTTGTAGACCCCGACGACGAGCACGGTCTTGAGCGCCGGGTTCGACGCGATCATCCCGGCGCCGATGGCCGCACCGGTCGGAAACGAGGCGCAGGCGCAGCCGACATCGAAGGTCCCGGCGTTGTGCGCACCGAGCTTGTGCTGGAGCACCACCGAAGTCGCCGGCGTCACGTAATCCGGCGAATCGGTGCCGAGGATCACCAGATCGACCTCGTTGGGGTGACGGCCGGCCCGTTCGAGTGCCTGCCGCGCCGCCGGCAGCGCGATGTCCGATGCGCACCAGTCCTCCGGCGCCCAGAAACGCGTTCGAATGTCGGAGCCTTCTTCCATCTTGTCGACGAAGTCGGGAATGTGCGCGAACCGCTCGCGCAGATCGTCGTTGGAAACTTCAATCTCAGGAATATATCTTCCTGTAGAGACAATACTTGCGAACCTGGTCATTCCGCCTCCATATCAGCGCACGGAAGTTTCGCAATTCTCAATTCTGAATTCTCAATTCTTAATTGTTCCATCACAATAGCTTAGTGGAAAATGACAGTTCATAATTCATAATTCATAATTCATAATTTCTATGACGTAATCACCTGTTGTATTCTCTCGGACTGGCGTTCCGGTAGGATGCCTTTAACCTTAAAGCGATCCTGCCCATTGCTCTCTCATAATTAAGAATTAAGAATTAAGAATTAAGAACTCATCATGTGCCTATAACAAGTCCGCCATCCACGCTCAACGTCGTTCCAGTGACCCACGTTGCGGCATCCGAAGCGAGCCACACGTAGGCGTTGGCGATGTCGCGGACATCCCCGATCCGGCCCATCGGGGTGTGCGCCACCATCCCCTCGAGGACCTTCTCGGGCATGGCCTTGATGATCTCGGTGGCGACAAAGCCCGGCGCCACCGCATTGACGCGGATTCCGAACTTCCCGAGCTCGCGGGCCCAGGTTTTCGTCATCCCGATGACTCCCGCTTTGGTCGCGACATAGTTTGTCTGGCCGAAATTGCCGTTGAGGCAGGCCACCGATGAGGCGTTGAGGACCGCGCCGCCACCCCCCCGGACGAGATGCGGAACCACCGCCCGGGTGCAATTGAAGACTCCCTTGAGGTTGACCCCGATGACGGCGTCCCAGGCCGCGTCGGTCATGGTCGAAACCACCTCTCCGCCCTTGAACTTGACCAACTGGGCGTCGCGGACGATGCCGGCGTTGTTGACCAGCGCATGGACTCCGCCCCACTTTTCGACAACCGCGGCGACCGCCGCTTCGACAGCTGCAACATCGGTCACGTTCACCGCCTGGAAGATGGCCTCGCCGCCGAGGGACTCGAGTTTGGCGACAAGCTCATCGGCGCCGTCGGCGCTGACATCCCATGCCGCGACCTTGCAACCCTCCTCGGCGAACCGCTCGGCGGTGCCGCGGCCGATCCCGGCGGCGGCGCCGGTGACGATGACAACTTTCCCGTTCAATCCTGTTTCGATCATTTGATCTCCTCGCAGAAAACGGGGTGCGCCGCTTTCGCGACGCACCCCGATTCGGTCAATTCATCACCAGAAGCGGTACTCGACGGTTCCGATCACCGTCAGCGGCGCTCCGTACGAGCCCTGGATCACACCCAGGACCGGGAGGTTGTAACCGCTCGTCAGGTACTCCTCGTCGGTGAGGTTCTTGCCGGTGATGCCGATGCGCCAGTGGGCTTTGGGCGACAGCCAGGCGACCCAGGCGTCGAGCAGACCGTAGGAGTCCTGGATCAGCGGCTCGAGCGGTGTCTCGCCGCTCGGGTCTCTCGGGTCGGCGCCGCCCTCGTTGGTCAGCATCGACTCATCGCGGTAGGAGTAGCCGAGGCTGGCGGTGAGCAGCCCGCCGAAGAGCGGGAAGTCGAAGTTGGCCCGGATCGACCCGGTCCACTCGGGAGCATTGGTGATGACCTGCGTGTCGACGAATTCGTTGCCGTCCTCGTCGAGGTAGTCCGGGTCGGTGTCGAGGTACGCGAGGAAGCCCGACAGCCCGAAGAACGACGGCGACGACCAGTTGTACTCGAGCTCGAAACCCTTGATGGTCGCGTCGCCGGCGTTGAGGAAGTTGCCGAAGAAGGCGTCGTCGACCCCGTCGCCGTCCGAGTCGTACGAGGTGAAGGTCGAGACCTGAATGTCGGTGTAGTCGCCGTAGAACGCGGCGGCGTTGAGGACCAGGCTGCGATTGAAGAGCACCGTCTTGACGCCGATCTCGCCGACGGTCATGACCTCGTCGTCGAACGGCAGAGCCGTCTCGGGAAAGAGCGTCGACTGGGCGCGGACGTTGTAACCGCCGCTCTTGAAGCCCTGGTTGACCTTGACGTAACCCATGACCTCGGGGTCGAACTGGTACTCGAGCCCGATCTTGGGCGCCCACGAAGTGAAGGTCGTCTCGTCGTCGAAGTCCGCCGCCACGAAGTAGTAGCCGGTGAACGTGGTGTCCGTGTTGTAGACGTTGAAGGCGACGCCGTGCTTCTTCTCGCGCGTGGGGCGCAGGCCGAGGTTGAGGGTCAGCTTGTCGGTCAGGTGGACGTTGGCGTCGGCGTACACCGCGTACGAGGTCGTCTCGACATAGCCCTCGGTGGTATTCGGGAAGTTCGTGAAGAAGATCGCCTCGACCCTGCCGCCGGCGGTTCCGTCGAAGTAGTAAAGACCGAAGACGCCGTCCCATTTGTCGCTACCGGTGTAGAGCAGTTGGAACTCCTGCGTCGTCTGATCGTCGTAGTAGGTCGCCTCGGAGTCCGCGATGGCCAGCGGCGTCGTGTCGAAGTCGATCCAGTTCCGGCTGTCGGTCTCACGGTAGGCGGTGATCGACTTGAACTGGAGCGCCTCGCTGATCCCCCAGGTCACTGCCAGCGAGTACCCGGTCGCCTCGATTTCGTTGACCGGGTCGATGCCGCTCTCGGTGTCGAAAAGGTCCGGATAGGGCGGGCACGCCACCCCGGTGAACGCGAGGCAGAATGGGTTCGCCTCGAGGCGCGTCAGTCCGATGGGCTCCGCGTCGTCTTCGGTGCGGTCGTAGTTGAGCTGCACCGAGACCTTCTCAGACGGCAGCCACTCCAGACCGGCGCGATAGGCGGTAGTGTTCTTGTCCGAGACGTCACGGCTCTGATAGAGGTTTTCGCCGTAGCCGTCGCGCAGGAGCTTGGCCGCCGCGATCTTGCCGCGCAGCTTGCCCTTGACGATGGGACCGCTGAGATTGAATCGGTACTCCTGCGTGTTGAAGCTGCCGAGGCCGAGGCTGAAACGGCCCTCAGGGGTGTCCGACATCGGTTTCGGGACGTACTTGATGGCGCCGCCGATGGTGTTCTTGCCGTACAGCGTGCCCTGCGGCCCACGCAGCACCTCGACCCGCTCCACGTCGTAGACATCGAGCAGGGCGCCCTGGGCGCGAGCGATGTAGACGTCGTCGATGTAGAGACCGACCCCGGGGTCGACCCCCCACAGCGGGTCCGACTGGCCGACGCCGCGGATGAAGGCGGTCAGGGTGGACGTCTGGTTGCGGCCCTGATAGATCGACACGTTCGGCACGTACTGCTGCAGCACCGAGATGTCGGTGGCGGCGATGTCCTCGAGCTCGTCGGAGGTCACCACCGACACCGCGATCGGAATCTCCTGCAGCTTCTCGGCCCGGCGTGTCGATGTCACGACGATCTCGCCGGCGAAGGGCCTCCGAGCTTCCGCTTCATCATCCACGACATCCTCGGCGACGATGTCGTCGACCGGCCGCGCCTCGGCGGGGTCTTCCTGGGCCGTGACCGGCGCCGCCAGCACCAGCGCAGCGGCGATCACCGCAACCAGCACAATCTTCGTCTTCCATTGATCGGACATGTTTCCTCCCCTTCAATCACTCTGTGATTCTGGTATTGGCGCCGATCCCCCCCGGGGCAGCACGCCATGGCGGACAATCCTGATGAACTCGTCAACCGCCTGCGACGTGTCCATACCGAAATGCATGGGCACTCCGAAACACTTCTCGACGGTGAAGAAATAAAAAAGCCACCGGGTGGCGACCATCACTCCAACCAGAGGATCGACCTCACCCAGGAGGCCGTCGCGTTTGCGTTGCGCAAAGGACTCGCTGTAGGTCTTTTGGAACCGTTCGGCCATCGACTCGTAGAACGCGCGGATGTGGGTGCCGGAAAACTCGATGACATCGATAAAGATGAGCATGATGTAGGACCGGTGATCCTCCACCGACTTTTCGATGGCGGTGGCGAGGTCCTCGAGGTCATCGGGGAACTCCGCCGCTTCGAAGACCCGTTGGAGATCGTTGTTCGGATCGAGCAGGTGCTCCCAATACTCATCGATGAGGCGCTGAAAGATGGCTTCCTTGGAACCGAAGTGGTGGTAGAGATTGCCCACCGAGAGCCCGCTCGCCTCCGAAATCGTCCGCATGGAGGTTGCGCCGTAGCCCTGTTTTGAAAACAGTCCCAGCGCGGCTTCCAGTGCCTTCGCGGTGGCGACCTCGGACTTTGCGGCCTGAACACCTCTGGGCAAGTTCGAGTGTCCTTTCTCGTAAAAACCGAACGCTCGTTTTGTTACTCATCAATATGGCGAGCGGCGCGAATTTTGTCAAGGCAATTCGTCGGACGAATTGCGGTGGCTCGGCCTCCGGCCGCGCCAGTCATCGCATCTCTCACCGGATGGCCGTACCGACGACGATGGATCTGATCCCTTCCTCGACTCTGAAGGTGGGGCCGGCCCCACCCTACGGTGGTCCCTATCGGGGTGTGGGCGTGTAGGGTGGGCTTGAGCCCAAATTCAGTCATCGCATCTCTCACCGGATGGCCGTGCCGACGACGATGGATCTGATCCCTTCCCCGACTCTGAAGGTCGGGCCGGCCCCACCCTACGGTGTTCATCCACGTCGATTTTTCCGAAGGCGGGACTCTTGCGGCCGGCTCACCGCTTTTTTCGAGGAGAGCGTCCCCGTCGTTTCGTCGGCGGTTTCTTCGGCCGCCGATCGCCGGTCCGGGCCGCCCGGCGATCCGGTTTGACATCCACCGGTACGGCCTCGATCTGGAAGCTGTCGAGATCGACCCTGACCAGCTTGACCTTGACCCGGTCGCCGAGCCGCCAGACCCTGCCGGTGCGCTCGCCCACCAGACGGTGGCGTTTCTCGTCGAACTCGTAGTAGTCGTCGAGCAGCTCCTTGATGTGGACCAGCGCGTCGGCAAAGACCTCTTCGAGCTCGACAAAGAAGCCGAAGGCGACGACTCCCGAGACCCGGCCCGTGAAGACTTCCCCCACCCGGTCGCGGAGGAAGAGCGCGGTCTTCCACTGGACCGCGGTGCGTTCGGCCTTGTCGGCCTCCTGCTCCTTCGCCGAGCACTGCGGGCCGAGGGTGCGGAGCGCGGTCTCCATCTGGTCGCGTTCCCCGCCCTCGATGGCGCGGCCGTCGCGGAGCAACGCCTGCAGCATGCGGTGCGCCACCAGATCCGGGTAGCGGCGGATCGGCGAGGTGAAGTGGAGATAGGCGTTGGTGGCCAGGGCGTAGTGGCCGCGCGGGTCCGACGTGTAGACCGCCCGCGCCATCGAACGCAGCACCAGCATCGACACGAGGTGTTCCTCGGGCCGGCCGGCGACCTTCTCGAGGAGCGCCTGCAGCGCCGACGGCTTGAGATCGCCGGCGTCTCCCTCGAGCCGGAAACCGAGCTCGCCGACGACCTCGGCCAGGGTCTCGATCTTGGTCGGATCGGGCTCGTCGTGGACCCGGTGCAGGCACGGCTGGTCGGCGTCGAGCAGCAACCGGGCGACCGCCATGTTCGCCGCCACCATGAGCTCTTCGACGAGGCGGTGGGCGCGGTTGCGCGCACTCGGCTCAATGGACACCACCCTGCCCCCGGGATCGAGCAGGATCTGCGGCTCGGCCATGTCGAAATCGAGGCTGCCGCGCTCGTGGCGCGCCCGGCCGAGCCGCGCCGCCGCCTCGGCGAGCAGCCCGAGCGAGTCGGCGAAGGGCGCGGTGGTTTCGGGCCACTCGGCCCGCGGGCTCTCCAACCAGGCGAAGACCTCTTCGTAGGTGCACCGGCGGCGCGAGTGGATCACCGACCGGTTGGCCTCGACCCGGCTGATGTGTCCTTTCGGGCCGACGTGAAAGCGCACGCTGAAACAGAGCCGGTCGACCCCCTCGCGCAGCGAGCAGAGCTCGTTCGACAGCCGCTCCGGCAGCATCGGCACGCACAGCCCCGGCAGGTAGACGCTCGTCGAACGGCGGCGGGCCTCGGCGTCGAGCAACGTCCCCCGGCGGACGTAGTGACCGACGTCGGCGATGTGGACCTCGACCTCGATCGCGTCCCCGGCCGCCGGCCGCGCGCTCACCGCGTCGTCGAAGTCGCGCGCCGTCACCGGGTCGATGGTGATCGCCGGGCTGCCGCGAAGATCCCAACGGCCGGCGAGATCGCGCTCGCTGACCTCCTCCGGCAGGGCGTTGGCCTCGCCGGCCACCTCGGGCGTGAAACCCTCGACGATGCCGAAGAGCCGCAGCACCGCGCGATCGACCGCGCCGGCATCCTCGGGCCGGCCGAGGCGGTCGAGCAGGACGCCGCGCGCGCGCTGTCCTCGACCCTCCACGTGGTCGACGCTCACCGCCACCAGCTCGCCCTCGCCGGGCTCGCCCTGCACATTCGAGGCCGTGATCTCGACGGTGAACCGCTGACCGCGCCCGAGGGGCCTGACGTACGGCCGGCCGCCGTCGTCGACCCACACCCCCACCACCTCGGTGGTCCGGCGCTCGACGATACGGATGACCACGCCCTCGCGGAGACCCAGCGACCGGGCGCGTTTCTGCGGCGTCTCGAACCGGATCAGGACCCTGTCGCCGGGGAGGGCGCCGCGGCGACCGCTCGGCGCGATCCAGACCGGCGGTCTGTCATCGCCGTCGACATCGACGACAAAGCCACCCCCGGTCATTCCCCGGTAGCGGCCCGGATGGAGATCGGAGACCTCCGCCGGGAAGTAGCGCTTGCCGCGACCGAGGACGATGTCGCCCCGGCGTTCGAGCTCGGCGAGCACGCCGCGCAGGGCCCGCCGCGCGTCGGATCGGCCGAGACCGCGCTCGTCGTTGACCTCCGCCACGAGCATGCTCAGGCTCATCCCCTTCCGGCCGCGGCGGCGGATGGAGTCGAGAATCTTCTTGGGGTCGAGGTCTTCCTCGGAATTTTTGTCAGTCATCGTCGTTCATTGAACCACATCGGCGGTTCCGGAGTCGATCCACCCGGCGCTCACCCGCCGGCAAACTTGTTGTACAGCCAGGCAATGATCCAGCCGCCGATGAATCCGTCGCAGAAGCCCCAGATTCCGCCGACCACCGCCCCGGCCCAGCTCACGCTGTAGCCGAAGTAGAAGTGATCGAGCTGCTGCATGATCTGCCCGTGGAAGCCGAAGGCGACAAGCCACACCGTTGCAAGAAGAACCGCAGATCCCCAGGCCACACCGCAGGCCAGAGCGAACGCCCTCATGTTGAGCCGCATCAGGCACCTCCTCGGTTTTTCGGTCGGAATGCTCTTGCCGCAATCCTACCACCCCACCCGATCGACAGGTGAACCATCGGCGATCCACGACCCCAACGGCTTGACACCCGAGGATCCCGGACCTACTATCGCCTTTCGATCCGCTAGGTGCGAAAGTGGCGGAACTGGTAGACGCGCTAGATTCAGGTTCTAGTGGGCTTACGCTCATGGGGGTTCGAGTCCCCCCTTTCGCACCAATAACTTACGTTCAACGCGCCACCAACACGGTGGCGCTTTTGTAATGCCGGTGTAAGAACACGGATCGTTGCTTTCAACCCCCTAGCTAAGGTCAGCAGACACGGTCGCAGGGCGCGGATCTAACCAACCGCATTCGTAACTCTCCTGTCTATATTGACTTAGGCAATTGGTGGTATTGAGGCTCGCGGTTGCAAGCTGCGACCTTCTCCGTATCCAGGACAAGAAACGTGTGCGCCACACCACAGGCCGCAGGGTGGCGGGTTGGTACCGCACCCCAAACACCCAACCGTCTCCCCCATGGCCCAGAGGTGGGTAGTAGATAAGGCCCTTCTC
>JAHECW010000110.1 GCA_024641545.1 Acidobacteriota bacterium | reverse complement strand
CCTCGCGATTCATTGCCGGCACCTTTGTGTGCGATGGCTTTGTGTCTTCGTGCCTTCGTGGTTGTGACGATCGCTACCCCTCGGACGGCCGTCGCTTCCACGGCTGGAGGACGCGCCAGACGCGCGCCGCGCCGCGGCCGATGGCGGCGAAGCCGTCCTCCGACAGCGCCGCCGTCGGCGGCAGCAGCAGGGTGGTCAAAAAGGTCGAGACCGCCAGCCCGCCCATGATGACGATGGCCATGGAGTAGTAGTAGACGCCCCCCAGCGCCGGTCGCTGAACGACGATGGGCACCAGCCCCACCAGGGTGGTGATGGCGGTCATGAGGATGGGGCGCAGCCGCTCCCGACCACCCAACAACATCGCCGCCGTGCGCTCCATGCCGCCGCGCCGGTAGAGATTGATGTGCTCGATCATCACGATGCCGTTGTTGACGACCACCCCGATGAGCAGGAGCAGTCCGATGGCCGCTGGTTGGTCGAAGTCGGTGCCGCTCATCCACAACGCCCAGAACGCGCCGGCGAGGGCGAAGGGCAGCGCCACCATCAGACCGACGGCCTGGCGCACCGACTCGAAGAGACCGGCCATGACGGCGAAGACCAACCCCAGGGCGAGCAGGAGGTTGACCAGGAACTCACGCGACTGCTCGCGTTGGCGCTCGGCCCACTCGGACATGGTCCAGGTGTAGCCGAAGGGAAGGTCCATGGTATCCATGGCCGTCCGAACCAGGGGCAGGTAGTCCTCCATGGTGCCTTCGGCATAGCGGGCGCCGACCCAGACGCTGGTCCGGCGGTTGTCGCGCTGGATCCGGTCGGGTCCCGGTTCGACCCGGAACTCGGCCATGGAAGCGAGCGGGATCTTCTCGCCGTCGGCGGTCCACACCGGCAGGGTGTGGAGCTGAGAGATGCTCTCGTTCTCCCGCTCGTCGAGGGTGAGCCGCATCTCGCGCTCACCCGACGGCGTCCGAAAGCGCGGCAGCCGACGACCGCGGAAGGTCAGGGAAACGACCTCGGCGGGCTGGTTGAGGGGCACGCCGTAGCGGGCCGCGAGCTCGCGGTCGAGATCGACGTAGAGCTCCATGCCGCCGGTCTGGGTGCTGGTCCAGACATCGCTCAGCCCCGGAATCTCCTCGAGGCGCAGTTTGGCCTCGGCCGCGAGCTCGGCGAGCACCCCGGTGTCCTCGCCGACCAACTGGAAGGCGATGCGTTTGCCGCCGCCGCGGCGAAAACCGTGCCCCGCCTGGTCCTGGACCTCGAGCTTGATCCCGGGGAGCTCGGGCAGCAGCTCGCGGAGTCTGGCGCGGGTCACCGCCATGTCGGTGTCGTTGGCGGAGCCCTCCTTCATGTAGAGCCGGGTGAGCGAGAAGCGGTCCGACCAGAAGCTGTAGATGTGCTCGGCCGAGAGCTCGTCGCGATAGGGGACCAGCCGGTCCTCGACGAGGGACACGGCCCGCTCCATGCGCTCGAGGCTCAGGGGCTCGGAAAACTCGTAGCGGAGCTGGACAAAGAGCTCGGTCTGGTTGGCATCGAAGTTCTTGTCGATGCTGCTGAAGGGGAACCAGGTCGAGGCGATGACCGCGAGCCCGATGATCGGGGTCAGCCAGCGGTGGCGGAGAAAGAAGGCGAGGAGGGACTCGTAACGGTTCTCGATCCAAAGCATGAGAGGTGCTCGGCCGCGCGATCTCGAGCGGATGAAGTTCGAGGTGGCGAGCGGGATCATGGTCTGGGAGACGAAGAGCGAGGCGAGCAGGGTGAGGCAGACCGTGATCGCCAGCTCGCGGAGGTAGATGTTCATCTCGCTCGGTTTGTTGAAGATCATGGGCAGGAAGACGATGACCGAGGTCAGGGTGGCGGCGATCACGGCCAACGAGACCTCGCGCGATCCCACCAGCGCAGCCTCGCGCCGGCTCAGCCCCCGCTGCTGGTGGCGGTAGATGTTCTCCATGACCACCACCGCGTTGTCGACCAGCATCCCGATGCCGACGATCAGGCCCAGCAGGGTCAGGGTGTTCATGGTCTTGCCCATGGCCCAGATGGCGCCGCAGGCGACGATGACCGAGAACGGGATGCAGAGCACTGAAACCAGGGTCATGGAGACCCGGCGGAGAAAGACGAAGAGCACCGCCGCCGCCAACAGCCCGCCGAATAGGCCGGTGAAGGTCAGGTCTCTCAGGGTCTTGCGGATCTCGGCGCCCTGGTCGAACCAGATCAGGAAGGTGACGCCCTCGAGCTCGGGGTCGGAGTTCATGTTTTCAACCCGCTGCCGAACCTCGTCGCAGATCTGGACCGCGTTGCCGCCGGACTCGGCGGTCACCGTCACCCCGATGGCGAAGTTGCCGTCGAGATGGCGGCCGTACTCGAGCGGCGGCTCGTCATAGCGGACGTCGGCGACATCGGCGAGCCGCAGCCCGCCGCCGCCGAGCGGCAGCGCGCGGATCTGCTCGACGCTTTCGAGAGCGCCCACGGTGCGGACGGTGAGGCGCCTCTCTCCGGATCGCAGAACCCCCGTCGAAAGATCGAAGTTGGCGCCCGAGATGGCTCGCACCACCTCGCGGACGTCGAGCCCGTGCGACTCGAGATCCGCGACCCGGAGGTTGATCCGGACCTCTTTCGGATTGACGCCGTCGAGGCTCACCGAGGCGACGCCGGGGATCCGTTCGAGGGGGCGGACGATCTTTCGTTCGAGCAGATCGTAGCTCTCCGAGAGATCGCGTTTCGACGACAGCCGTCCCTCGAGGACGGGAGCGTCCTCTTCGTTGGCGTCCCAGCTGCCGCCGACGCGGATGTCGCCGATGGTGTCCGGGAGGTCGCGGCGCATCCGGTCGATGCGTTCGATGACCTCGGCTCGGGCGAGGCTCATCTCGTGGCCCCAGGCGAAGTTGAGCCGGACCCGGCCGCCGTTGGCGTCGCACATCGACCACATATTGGTCACGCCTTTGACCGAACCCAGGGCCTCCTCGAGAGGCCGGACGACGAGGCGCTCGGTCTGCTCCGGGGTCGCGTTGGGGAAGGGGACCTGGACAAAGAGCTCCGGTTCGTTGACTTCCGGCATGAAGCCGAGGGGAAGCCGGTTGAGCGCAACCAGACCCAGAACCACGGTGCAGGCGAGGATGGTCAGGGTGGCGACGGGGCGGCGGATGGCGAGCTCGGGCAGGGTCATGATCCGCCCTCGCCTTCAATGGTCGATGGATCCGGCGGCGGGTCATCGGCCCGGACCCGCGACGGCACCACCAGGTAGACCGCCGGGATCACCACCAGGGTCAGCACCGTGCTCAGCAGGAGACCGAAAGAGACGGTGATCGCCAACGGGGCGCGGAGCTCGGCGCCTTCACCGACCGAGAGCGCCATCGGCAGGAGACCGAGGACGGTGGTCAGGGTGGTCATGAGAATCGGCCGCAGGCGGAGGTGGCCGCCGCGCACCACCGCCTCGGCCTTGGCCATGCCGCGGCGCCGCAGCTGGTTGATGGTGTCGATGAGGACGATGGCGTTGTTGACCACGATCCCGACCAGCATGACCACGCCGATGAGGGCGATGACGCTGACATCGATGCCGGTGGTGAGGATTCCGGCCACCACCCCGACGAGCGCGAGGGGAATGGTCAGCAGCACGACGAGGGGATGGATCAGGGACTCGAAGCTCGCCGCCATGACGACGTAGACGAGGAAGATCGCCAGCGCCAGGGCGAAACGGAGGCTGGCGAACGAGGTCTGCATCTCGTCGACCTGGCCGCCGAGTTCGGCGAGGACTCCCGGCGGCGGCGGGTTGGCGGCGAGGAGCGCCTCCATGTCGCGGACCGCAGCGCCGAGGCCGCGACCCTCGAGGTTGGCGCTGAGCACCGCCGCCCGCTGCTGTTGGATGCGGTGGATCTCGGCCGGACCGCGGTCGGAGCGGACCTCGGCGACGGTGAGCAGCCGCAGTTGACGGCCGTCGGGACCCGGGATCATCAGATTGCGGACGTCGCTGTCGGTTCGACGTTGATCCTCGAGGTTGCGGACCCGGATGTCGATCTGACGATCGGCCTCGCGGAAGCGGGTCGGGACGCTGCCCAGGACCCGGTCGCGCAGGGTCTCGGCGACGGTGCGCATGTCGAGCCCGAGCGACGCCAACCGGTCGCGGTCGAAGATGATCTGGAGCTCGGGGTTGCCCTCTTCGAGGGAGGAGCGGACATCGACCAGGCCCGGCACCTTCGTGAGCTTGTCGGCGAGTACCGGCGCCCAGGCGGTCAAAGCCTCGAGGTCGTCGGAGAAGAGGATGATCTCGATGGGGGTCTTGAGGCTGAAGTAGGTCGGTTTGCCGAAGGTGGTGTCGAGCTCGGGGATGGCGGCGAAACCGGCCCGAAGCCGACCGGCGACCCGCTGCTCGGCGGACTCGTCGTTGCGGTCGGCGAGGACGATGTTGAGCTGGCCGTAGTGCTCGGCCGTGGTGCTCAGGCTCAGGCCACCCGAGACCAACCGGCTGCCGGCGGTGGAGTAGGCGACCGCCACATCGGGGTCACCGGCGATCGGCGTCGCCATCTGCTGGAGGACGCGATCGGTGGCCTGCACCGAGGTTCCCTCGGGAAGCGTCGCCTCGAAGTAGAACTCGCCCTGGGAGATGTCGGGGATGAGCGCGGTCTGCATCCGGAAGATCCCGGCCACGGCGAGGGCGAAGACCGCCGCGGCGGCTGCGATCGTTCCCCACCGGTGGCGGAGCGAACCGCGGAGCAGGCCGTCGTAGAGGCGCGAGACGACGCCCAGGCTGGCCTCGACCGGGCTGCGGTCGGGGCCCGGGGCGGTCGCCGTGTCATCCGACCCGCCGAGGGCGCTGAGCATGGGGATCAGGGTCACCGCCACCACCAGCGAGGCGAGCAGGCTCAGGGTGACGGTGACCGCCATGTCGCCGAAGAGGGCGCCGGCGATCCCCTCGACGAAGATGATGGGCAGAAAGACCGCCACCGTGGTCAGGGTCGAGGCGACCACGGCGCTTCCGACCTCGCTGGTGCCGTCGATGGCGGCCGCCATGCGGCTCAGCCCCTCGAGGCGTTTTCGATGGATGGACTCGAGGACGACGATGGCGTTGTCGACGAGCATTCCGATCCCCAGGGTCAGGCCGCCCAGGCTCATGATGTTGAGCGAGACGTCGAGGCGGTACATGGCCATGAAGGCGAAGAGCACCGACAGCGGGATGGCGGTGGCGATGATCACCGTCGAGCGCAGATCGCGGAGGAAGACGAAGAGCACCAGCACCGCGAGCGCGCCGCCGACCACCGCGGTGAACCGGACCTCGACGAGCGCCTGCTCGATGAAGCGGGACTGGTCGAAGAGCATGGTGAGCTCGTAACCCTCCGGCACCAGGCGCGCCATCTCGGGGAGCGCGTCGCGCACCCCACGCGCGGTTCTCACGATGTTGGCGTCGCCCTCCTTGTAGATGGCGATCTCCACCGCCTCGACCCCGGCGACGCGGATGATCTCCTCGCGGTCCCGGGCGCCCCAGCTCACGGTGGCGATGTCGCGGACCCTGATCTGCGACGCCCCGGCGTCCGACAGCACGAGGTCGCCGATATCCTCGACCGAGGTGTACTCGTTGACGGTGCGGATCAGAAACTGGGTGTCGGCGCCGCGCAGCGAGCCGCCGGGGAGGTTGACGTTCGAGACCCCGACCACCTGCCGAACCCGGTCGAGGGAGATTCCGAGGGCCGCCAGCCGCTCCTGGTCGACCTCGACGTGGATCTCCTCCTCGAGCCCGCCCTTGATGCGCGCCGAGGCGACGCCGGGGAGGCTCTCGAAGGCCTGTTTGAGGCGGCGGTCGGCGAGCCGCCGGCTCTCGACGAGATCGCCGGTGCCGCCGAGGGCGATGCGGATGACGGGGTCGAGCGAAGGGTCGAACCGGAGCACCACCGGATCATCGGCCTCTTCCGGCAGGATCAGCCGGTCGAGCTTCTCGCGCACATCCAGGAGCAGCAGATCCATGTCGGCGCCCCAGTCGAACTCGAGGGTGACCTCGGAGACTCCGGGACGCGAGACCGAGTGGACGGTTCGAAGACCGCGCAGCACCCCCACCGCCTCCTCCACCGGGCGGGTCACGAGGTTCTCGACCTCGGCGGGCGCGGTATCGGGGAAATCGGTCTGGACGGTGAGCGACGGGTAGGAGATGTCGGGCAGGAGGTCGAGCGGCAGCCGTTGATAGCCGACCACTCCGAAGGCGGCCAGGGCGAGGGCGCACATGAGCACCGTCACCCGGCGGCGGACGGCGAGGGCAACCAGGGCGCGCATCAGCCGGCCGAGGTCGAGCTTGGGGACGCGTCCTCTACGGCGGGTTCGATGTCGAGCTCGAGGGCGTCGAGGACCTTGACCGGCTGACCATCGCGCAGGGTTCGCTGGCCCTGGATCACGACCTGTTCTCCGGACTCGAGCCCCGAGACGATCTCGGCGTGGGCATCGTCCTCGAAGCCCACGGTCACCGGCCTCTGGTGGGCGGTGTCGCCGTCGACGACGAAGACCGAGCGCTGACCCCGCTCGGTGACCACCGCCACCCGGGGGACCAGAAGGCTGTCGCTGTGGCGGTCGGTGATGATGGAGACCTCGACGAAATCGCCGGGTCGGGTGGTCACGGGGTAGTCTCGAACCTCGACGGTGACCTTGATGGTGCCGCTCGCGGGGTCGACCAGCGGATTGACGAGATCGATGCGGCCCTCGAGCTGATCGCCGGTCGAGCTCACCACGAGCCGGACCGGCTGGTCGGGCCGAATGGTGCGGAACTCCTTGGCCGGGATGAAGACCCGGGCGAGGAGGCGGCGCATGTCGGCCAGCGAGTAGAGCGGGGTGCCGTTGGACACGGTCTGACCCTGATCGACCAGCCGCCGGACGACCTGCCCGGAGAAAGGCGCCCGGACATCGGTGTAGGACAGCTCGAGCTCGGCGAGCTCGAGGGCGGCCGCGGCCGAGGCGGTGTCGGTGCGGATGGTGTCGAAGTCCTCCGCCGAGCTCAGGCCCTGGGAGAAGATCTTCTGAGCTCGATTGAGGCGCGCCTGCTGTTTCTCGAGATCGACCCGGGCCATGGTCGCGCGGTGGCGGTACTCGGCGTCCTCGATGTGGAGCAGGGCCTGGCCCGTGCTCACCTGGTCGCCCTCTTCGGCGACGATGCGTTCGATCACCCCCGAGACCCGAGCGAGGATATCGGCGCGCTTGTCCGGGTCGAGGGAGGCGGTGGCGCGATAGTAGGTGGCGATGTCGCCGCGGGCGGCCGGCTCGACCGCCACCGACACGGTCGGTAAATCGGGTCGGCCCCCGCCCCGACCATTGCCGGCGGGCGGTCCGTCGGCGGAGGGCGTCGGAGCGTCGGGGCCGGCGCAGGCCGTGATCCCGAGGAGGCCGGCGGCCAGAGCGAGGGCGATGAAGCCGGCGCTCGGGCGTGCGCGGCGCGGCGTCGATAGGCGTGTCGTTCCGTCAAACATGGCGTGTTCACTTTCGAGGCCGGATTTGATCCGGATCTGAACCCACTCTCGGCCGGGGCGGTCGTCCGGATTCCAGGACAACACGGCCGCGGAGGTGGGCGATTCCCGTTGTTGTTCGAGCGCAGACATCCGACCGGGGCGGTTCACCGCGAGGTGGAGCAGAACCATCGCCCCGTTTCTGAGAGGATAGCCGTTCCCGGCGGCGAGAGCCCGTCGAAAACAACAAACTGAGGGTTTCTTTACAAAACTCGAGGTCTCGACGCTGCCGGGAGCCGCCACCAAGATCGGCAGGCGCCGCGCCGCCGCGGCGATCGGTCAGTCGGAGAGAAAGGCGGTTGCCGGTTCGTCGTCGGCGTCGAGCAGGGGCGGAGGCACGTCGTCGAAATCGTCGTCGTCGCCGGCGTCGAACTCCGGGAAGTCGTCGTCTTCGGCCGGCGCCGGTTTGGCTCGGTAAGCCGTCTGCTTGGGTTTTGCCGGGCGGGGTTCGAATGACTCCCGGACCTCTTTGAACGCCTTGCGCAGCTGGGGAATCATGGTGAGCTCTTCGGACTCGAACTCGCGCAGCTTGATCTCGACGATGTCACGCCGGTATTCGAGGATCTTGCCCTTCATGTAGTTGAAGAGATAGACGGTCTTGGGATCGCCGGTCTCGAGCGTGGCGTCCCGAACCACCGGGCTCCCCTTGGTCCCCGCCTCGAGGAACCCGAACCACATCTTCTTCTGTTTGGCAGCCATTACGATCCTCCCCGAATTCGCCACTCTTCGCATATGCCACAGCTTGGGGTGAAGAATCAAGGGGTTTGCCGCAAAAAAATCTGCGCTTTCACACCCGCCCACTGGTCTCGATCGTGCAAAATTCCTGAAATCAAGAATTTGCTTCACGAATATCGCGACGCAGCCGGGGTCGACTACCAGGCCCGGATGGTGCCGTCCCAACTCTGAAACGTCCCGGAGGCGGCGGGCGTGAGTGCCGCGATGACCTTTCGCATCCCGGTGATGGACGCCTCCGGGCTCAGGTTGGCCTCGGGTCCGCCCATGTCGGTGCGGACCCAACCCGGGCTCATGACGACACAGGTGAAGCCCTCTTTCTCGAGATCGGCGGCCAGCGACCGGTTGAACATGTTGAGCGCGGCCTTGCTCTCGCGATAGCCGTAGTAGCCGCCTCCGGTGTTCTCCTCGATGCTGCCGAGCCCGCTCGAGATGTGGACGATCTGTCTGGTCGTCCCGAGCCGGAGGTTGGGCAGCAGCGCCCGGGTCACCCGCATGGGTCCGATGGTGTTGACCGCCAGGACCTGTTCGACGCTGTCAAAGCTCAGGGTCTCGAAGGACATCCCGTCACGGTTCGCCATGCCGGCGTTGTTGATGAGCAGATCGATGGGTTCGTCGGCCAGGGCCGCAGCCATCTTCGCCACGCTCTCGGCGTCGGCCACGTCGAGCTGCAGCACGCGCACCCCGAGATCCTCGAGGTCGGTGGCCTTCTCCGGTGAGCGGGCGGTGCCGATGACCTTCCACCCGGCCGCCGAGTACTGGCGCGCGAACTCGAGCCCGAGCCCGCGGTTGGCGCCGGTGATGAGCACAGTCCTGGATTCGTCTCCGTGGTCGGCTGCTTCGGCGGTCTCCGAGGTGATGGGAGTGAGCGTCATCGCGGCCACCACCGCGAGTATGGTCAGAAGGGTTCGCGCACATCGACTGATCACTGTCTTCCTCTTTTCCGGCCGCCGCCGTGGGTTCGTTCCATCTGAGATCGATTCTCGCAAGTGACAACACCCAAACAGGTGCAGGTCTTTCCGTTGATTGGGATTTCTGCTCGTCGTCGGGGCTTGTGACGGTCTCGGGCCTACCGGCTGAGTACCCGTTCCAGCACCGCCTCGTCGATCTTCGACCCGGTGATGACCAGGACCACCCGCATCCCCACGAGGTACTCCGGCCGGCGCAGCATGACCGCCACGGGCAGGGCCGCGCCGCCCTCGACGACCATGTCCTCGTGGTCGTGGAGAAAGCGGATGGCGGCGGCGATCTCGTCCTCGGCGGCGAGCTCGTAGCGGTCGACATACTTTCGGCAGAGATCGAAGGTGATGGAGCCCTCCTCGATCCCGCCCGCGGTGGCGTCGGACAGGGTCGGCAGGTTGGGAAGCTCGACGATGCGCCCGGCCTTGACCGACTCCGACATCACCGCCGATGCGGTGGGTTCGCAGCCGATGGTCGTGATCTCCGGGTCGGTTTCCTTGAGAAAACCGGCGATTCCGGCGGCCAGACCGCCGCCGCCGACCGGGATGAGAACGGCGCCGATGCCGTCGACCTGGTCGCGGAGTTCCGGACCGATGGTGCCCTGACCGGCGACCACAATCGGGTCGTTGTAGGGCGAAACCCAGACATCGCCGTTGGCCACGGCGTAGGCGTGGGCGTGGTTCTCGGTGACGACGCAGTCGTCGCCCACCAGCTCGTAGGGGACTCCTGAGGCCTTGATGGCCTCGAGCTTCTTCGCGGTCACGGTCGTCGGGAGAAAGAGCAGACCCTCGAGACCGAGTTGGGTGACGCCGTGGGCGAAGGCCGCGCCGTGATTGCCGGTGGATGCCGCGATCAGCCGTCTGCCCTTTTCTTCCGGCGCGAGCATGAGCAGGCGGTTCATCACGCCGCGGAGCTTGAAGGAACCGCTGAGCTGCCGGTTCTCGAGCTTGAGGAAGACCTCGGCGCCGGCAACTCGGCTCAGCGCCGGCGAGTGCCGGCACTCGGTGAGCCGAACGTGGGGCGCGATGCGAGCCTTCGCCGCGAGGACGTCGTCTCTCATCGGCGGGCCTCGATCTCGGTGAGGACCTCGTCGGTGTTTTCGACGACGGCAGCGACATCCTCGGTGGTCAGCACCATGGGTGGTTTGATCTTGATGACGTTGTGCAGCGGACCGTCGGTGGAGAGCAGGAAGCCGCGGTCGCGCATGGCGTCGATCACCGCCGAGGCCTCGGTGTCGGCGGGTTCGAGGGTGTCATGATCGCGAACCAGTTCGACGCCGAGAAAGAGCCCGAGCCCGCGGACATCACCGATGAGCCGGTGGCGGGGCGCGATTTCGCGGAAGCTCTCGAGGAACTGCCTGCCGAGTTCGCGGGCACGGCGCTGGAGGCCCTCCGCTTCGATCACCTCGAGGACCGCGAGACCGATGGCGCAGGACACCGGGTTGCCGCCGAAGGTGTTGAAGTACTCCATTCCGGTGACGAAGCTCTCGGCGATCTCCGGGGTGGTCACCACCGCGGCCATGGGGTGGCCGTTGCCGATGGGTTTGCCGAGGGTGACGATGTCGGGCACGACGTTGAGCGCTTCGAAGGCCCAGAAGTGGCTGCCGGCGCGGCCGAAGCCGACCTGGACCTCGTCGGCGATGCAGACCCCGCCGGCCGCACGGACCACGGCGTAGGCCTCGGGCATGAACCCCGGAGCCGGAATGACCTGGCCGCCGCAGCCGATGAACGACTCGGCCATGAAGGCGCCGGGAGGCCGGCCCGCCCGCTCGAGGCCGGCGACCATCCTGCCGACCTCGTCGCCGTAGCGCCAGCCGGCGTCGGGGCCGCGATGGGGCCCGCGATAGGCGTCCGGGATCGGCGCCGCGTGGGCGTGGTCGGCGAGGCCTTCGCCGCCCGGTCCCTCGCACTTGTAGGTGGCGATCTCGATGAGCGACGGCGAGTGGCCGTGGTAGGCGTGCTCGAGGACGATGATCTCCTTCGTTCCGGTGTGGGTGCGCGCCAGCCGCAGCGCGAGGTCATTGGCTTCGGTCCCGGTGCAGACGAAGAAGCAGACGCTCAAGGGGTCGGGGAAGGTGGCGGTGAGCCTGAGCGCGTACTCCGCGAGGTGGTCGTGCAGGTAGCGGGTGTTGGTGTTGAGCTCAGCCATCTGGCGTTGACCGGCGGCGACCACGTGCGGGTGGCAATGCCCCACGTGACAGACATTGTTGACCAGATCGAGGTAGCGCCGGCCGTCGGCGTCGTAGAGGTACTGGCCCTTGCCGCGGACGATCTTGAGCGGCGCCGAGTAGGAGACGCTGAGATTTCGCCCGACGTGGCGCCGGCGGACGGCGAGGATCTCGTCGATGCTGCGCACGGGCGCGGGATGGTGTCGGCATGCGGTCTCGATGGCCTCAGCGGTCCGGTCCCGGTCGATCATGGTCATCCTTTCGAGCAGCCGCCACACCGGCGCTTCGGAGATCTGGAGATAGCTGTTGCCGGGGTCGCGGTGCCGGCCGTGGGCCGACATCAGCACGCTCGCGACGAGCCGGGCGACGATGAACTCAGGCAGGAGCTCCCGTTCGACCACGGTCAAGGGGCGGACCGCGTTGTACCCCCTGACGACGTTCGCGGCGTCGGCGAGGGGTTCGTCGCGGTCGAGCATGAGGTAGGCGCATGCGATGGCGAGCTCGGCCACCACCACGGTGTGGAGCATGTCACCGAAATCGATGATGCCGCCGAGCCTCGGTGTGCCGTCCTCATCGGTCCTTACCAGCAGGTTGCGGTCGTTGGCGTCGTTGTAGATCACCCCGAACTCGAGCTCGGCGAGTCGAGGCGTGATGACCCGGTTGAAACGGTCGATCCGGCGCTCGATCAGCGCCCTCCTCGCGGGATCGGAGATGAACTCGGCAAAACGCCCCAGCGCGGGCATCGCCGTCAGGTCCCATTGCAGTTGCCGCCGGGCGCCGGGGTGATCGAAACCGCGCAGCGCGAGGTCGAGGCTGGCGAGGGTCGCGCCGATCTCCTCGAGCAGCCGCGGCGGTCGGCGGTCGAGTGCGACGAGGGGGACGCCTTCGAGGTAGGAGACCAGGCGGACCCAGCGGTGATTTCCGTCGTTGTCCTCCGTCGCGAGGAGATCGAGTCCGTCGGTGGTCGGAATCGGCCGTTGGAACAACGGCGCCACGGGACTGGCCTGCAGGTGTCTCAGCACCGCGATCTGACACTCCAGGGACTCCCGGGCGGTGTCAATGGGCGAGACCTTGAGGACGAATCGCCCGCCGCTCCGAGCGTGGATGAGAAAGTTGAAGTCGAACTCGCCGGTCAGGGGCTCGACCTCGCCGTGGAGCCCCCAACCCTGGGCTGCGAGGAGCGTGGCCCGGCGCGCCGAGACGGGAGAAATCGGCCCGGTCACGGGTCAATCCGGGAGCTCGCGAGGTCAGGCATCGTCATCGGCCGATTCTACTGGGATAATGAGCGCCGTGAACCCATCGAGTCATCGGTTGCCCTGGTTGGCGCTCGCCTTCGTTCTCGCGGCGGTCGCGGCCGCCCGCGCCGCACTGGTCGTGAGCTCGGGCTTCAACGGCCTCATCGGGCAGGACGCCTACGCCTACTTCGGCTATGCCGTGGACTCGCTGGTGGTCGACGGTACGTTGGTCTTTCCCCCGCCGCCCTTCCCCTTCCCCCCGGGCTACCCCTACCTGGTGGCGCTCGGGGTGCTCGTCTTCGGCCCGGCCCCGTGGGTCGGGCAGCTGTTCGGTTGTGCCGCCGGCCTCCTCGTCGCCGTCCTCACCGCACTGCTGGCTCGGCGCGTGTGGCCGAATCGGCCCTGGCTCGCGGTGACGGCCGGATCGCTGGTTGCCGTCAACGGCCACCTGGGCCGGGCGAGCATCTCGGTCATGTCCGACGCCTGCGGCCTCGCCGCCGCGACCGCGTCGGTGCTGCTGGTGGTGGAGTACCGACGGTCAGGCCGCGCCGCCTGGTTGGTCGCCGCCGCCGGTGCCGCGGCCGCGGCCGTCCTCTGCCGCTGGGCCATGGGTCTGGTCGCGGTTCCGGTGACCCTCTACGCCCTGGCCGCCGTTGTTCGACTGCCCCGCGGCCGGGCCCTCGTTCACCTTTCGGCGGCCGCCGCGGTGACGCTCATCGTGCTCTCGCCGGTCCTCGTTGAGTTCGGTTCCGAGGCGCCGAGCTTCAGCGCCGATTTTGCGGCCGCGAGGTGGAGCCCGGCCCACGCCGTGCAGCGAACCACCGTCTCCGCCGAGGGGACTCAGCACCTCGCCCTGCCGCCGGCGGTCTACTACGCCGTCGCACCGGCCCATCCATCGGTCCTGGCGCCGGTCATGGCTCTCTTCCTCCTCCCGGGTCTCTGGGCCGCCTTCGGGGCCATCCGGTCACGATCGGGCCCGTGGCGCGAGGCGGCGCTGGTGGTCTCATGGGCGGCGCTGGTCCTGGTCTTTCTCGGCGGAATCGCCCTGCGCAACCCGCGCTTCACCCTGACCTATCTGCCGCCGCTGGCCCTGCTCGCCGCGTTCGGGGTGTGGAGAGTCGCCGAGCTCGTGCCTTCGGGACGACGGCTGGTTGCCGCCGCGGCGGTGCTCGGGGTGGGGTGGACCGCCGTCGGCGGCTGGTTCTACACCGTCGACCTCGTCCGCCAGAAGGCGCGCCATCTTCAGATCGTCCGCTGGGTCGAGAAGCTGGTCGAGGACGATGCCCGCCTCATCACCTTCTGGTACACCGCCACCTTCCGTTTCGAGAGCGGGCTCGAGACCATCGAGCTTTTCGATCTCGATCCCGGCGTCGTCCGAACGACCATGGACGACCGCCGGCCCGCCTATCTCCTCATCGATGAAGCAAACATCGAGACCCAGTGGCGGGGCCGTTCTCCGGCGTCCACCTACGAAGAGCTGCGGCGGGATCCGGGGCTCGATCTGATCGCGACCCTCGACGATCTTTCGCTCTTCATTCTCGGCCCCGATCCACTTCATCTCGGTCCCACCAATCCGGGAACGATGACATCGACCGGCACCACGATCGTGGCATCCGCCGATGGTTCCGGCCGAGGAGATAGGCCGTCCGGCCGGTGAGGCCGCGGAGGAGGAACTCCGGAATCCCGAACCACTGGCGGTGCCGCCTGAAGTGGCCGATTCCCAACCCGAGGTAGCGCATCCCTTCGCGATCCGAACTGCCGAATTCCTCGAGGATCCAGCGGTGATGCCGGTGGGCGACGCCGATGTCGAAGTAGCGCTGGAACTCCTGGACGATGCTGAAGTGGTGGGTATGGTGGACCACGGCGGCGGCCTCGTAGCGGATCGACCAGCCCCTGGAGAGCAGCGCCGCGCCGGCGCAGAAGTCCTCGCAGATGAGCTCGCGCCGGCCGAAGAAGCCGATCTCCTCGAGAGCGGATCTTCGGTAGGCGGCGAAGGCGTTGGAGATGAACGGCGTCCTCAGACCGAAGGTCGCACGATCGTCCGAGCTCTTGGTGTGGGACTCGTCGGGGTAGTTGAAGAGCCGCTTGACCTTTGCCGCCGGAAGGGCTTCTTCATCGGGGATCTGGCGGCCGTAGGCGGCACCGACGCCTGCATCGGCGACGAGCGCATCGACGAGCGTCTCGATGGTGGTGTCGTGGGCCGGCAGGACATCCTGGGTCAGGAAGACGAGCACCTCGCCGGCGGCCTTCGCCGCCGCCTCCGATCGGGTGCCGGCGTGATCGAAGCACGACCGGTCAACACCGCGGTGACGGGCGCCGGCGGATCGGGCGAGCGCCTCGATCTCGGGGTTGGAATCGGTGACCACGAGCCAGATTTCGTCACACGCGAGACTCTGTCCTCGGATCGAGGTCAACAGGCGCGGCAGATACGCCTCTCCGTGATAGACCGGGATGATGACGGAAACCGAGGGTCTGGACGACATCCGGAGGACAGCCTACCGCGGTTTCCACGCACTCATGATGATTCGGGCCAGAACCTGCCGCCCGCTGTGATCGAGGTGGGGGTCGTTGGGGAAATAGAGGCGCTCGCCCGCGGACTCCGCCTTCCGCAGATCGGGCAGGGCATTGAGCACCTCGACTCCGGGGTGTCCGGCGGCGGTTTCCCGAAGCCGGAGCATGAACGGATACTCGTCGATTTCGAGCAGCGCCGGGTCGGGGAAGCGCGCGCCGAGTGAGGTGAAACGTTCCACGTACACCGGGTCGACCTGGGTGCAGTGCGGAACCACCACCAGGGTGAGGCGAGCGCCGTGGGAGGCGCAGCTCTCCATGAGTGCGGCGAGATCCTCTCGATACTCGGTCCACGCGGCCGTCATCTCCCCGGCGACGGCGATCTGATCCGAGATCAGGGTCGGGTCGGCGGCGAGGAGGGTGCGGCTGCGGGGGCTGTATTCACCGACCGAGAACGGCCGCGCCTCCATCTCCCGGATGATCCGTTCTCGCTCGGCGGCCGGCAGCCGGTAAACCGGAGCGAGCCGATCTGCGGCGAGCCGCAGCCGGGTGTTGAAGAACCACGGCGACATCAGACCGCGATCGGTGGCGAGCCAGTAAAGGCGGCGAAGCGGGTTGACGGACGCCGTCTGTCTTGGGTGGTGAAGATCGGCGAGGTCATTGCCGGTGTAGACCTGGCAGATGACCCACTGCGGCCGAAATCGTCGAAGCCTGCGGTCGAGCACGGCCCGCATCTGGCGGATCGAGCTCCCGCCGACCGCCGAGTTGACGACTCGAATTGCGGGACCGAGGAGGTCCTGGAGGTGACCGGGCCAGTTGTCCCGGCCCGCGGTGAACGAGTCTCCCAGGGCGAGGATGGTCGGTCGCGAGCTCGGCTCGAGGGCTTCGGGCGGGTTGGATGCGATCAGATCGGCGCGGTGAAAATCAATCCACTGGCCCCGGTAGGCGGCCTCGATGAGCACCGCCGCAACGGTGAAGAGGACGAGGTTGACCACAGCCAAGGTCGCGACGCGGTGGCGGGAGAACCCGAGTCTCCGCCGGTTCGGATCGGGGGTTCGGGTGGTGGTGGTCATGGAAGTCTCGCGGCGTCACGGTTAGAATCGACCAGAGTCATCGAATCAGTTCGCTCTGTCCCACGGTCCCGAGGCCGTGTTTGAACCCTGGAGAAATACGATCCGATCAAGTGCCCCCGTCGTCGTGGAATCCGAGCTTTCCGCAGGCCAGCAGAGTGTGGTGCGCACCCTGTTGTACTACCACATCTTTGATTATCCGCTCACCGCCGCGGAGATTCTGCGGTTTTCCAGCCGGCCGTGGAACGAGCCCGCCGATGTCGAAAAATCGGCCCGCGACCTGGTCGCGCGCTCGCTCGTCGGGACCGACCGGGGGTTCTACTTCGTCGGTGAACATTCCCATGTCGACGAGCGGGCCGCCGATGAGGCGAGGGCGCGTGCGGCGCTCCCGCGGGCCGTCAGGTGGTCGCGGTTCATCGGTCGGTTTCCCTATGTCCGTGGGGTCGCCATCAGCGGCACCCTCTCCAAGGGGGTCATGAAGGAGGGCGACGATCTCGACTACCTGGTCTTCACCGAACCCGATCGGGTGTGGTTGTGCCGGCTGCTGCTCATGGGGTTCAAGAAGGTCGTGCTCCTCAACTCCCACCATCTGTTCTGCATCAACTATCTCTTGGCCGCCGACAGGCTCGAGATCCCCGACCACGATGTCTTCACCGCGACCGAGATCGCCTGGCTCCTGCCCACCGTCAACCCGTCGATCTACGGTCGTTTTCTCGACGCCAACGCGTGGATCGAGGACTACTTCCCCAACTGGCGGCGGCGGAGCGGCGACCGGGTGGCCCCGTTGGCGGGCGGTCCGGCGAAATCGCTGACCGAGGGTCTTGCCGACCTCCTCGGCGGGGGCCGTCTCGATGATCTGAGTCATCGCCTGATCAGCGGCCGCAACCAACGCCGCTACGGCCACCTCGACGTCCGGCACGAGGTCGCGCTGCGGACCGAGAAGCATGCCTCCAAACACCACCCGAGAGGGTTCCAGGAGCGGGTTCTCAACCGTCTCAACGACGAGATCGCGGCCTTTGAACGCCGTCACGGAGTGGTGATCCGAGAGCAGGGACCGGCCGCACCATGAGAGTTCTTTTCAGCCATTCGTACTTTCTCCGCCTCGACCGG
>JAHECW010000273.1 GCA_024641545.1 Acidobacteriota bacterium | reverse complement strand
TGCCGATGGCGCTCTCGTCCGGCCAGAAGTGGCGCGCCATGAGGTGGTTGATGAGGATGACCGGTGGCGTGTCGGCACGGTCGAAGGCGGTGAAGTCCCGGCCCTCGAGCAGCGGGATGCCGATGGTCCTCAGGTACCCGGGCATGACGGCCTCGTTGCCGACGAAGATGGTGTCGGCGGGGTCCGAGATCGGGTGGTCCTCGAGGCTCATGCCCGAGTTGCTGTTGCTCCCGAGGAGGGGCAGCATCGACGTGGCCGAGACGGACTGCACGCCGGGCAGAGAGGCGATCTCATCGACACCGTCCTGGAAGAACGCGTATTGCTCGGCCCCCGTCGGGTATCGTTCGCCGGGCAGGGAGACCCGCATCGTGAGCAGCCGTTCGGTCTCGAAGCCCGGGTCGACGGCCTTCAGCGCCATCAGGCTGCGGAGCATCAGGACCGCGCTGATCATGAGCGCGAGGGCGAGGCCGACCTGGCCGATCACCAGGAGGTCCCGCCGGAGCCGTTCGCGCCGGGTGCCGAGCACGGTCCTGGCGTTGGTGCGGATGACGTCGGCAAACCGGGATCGCGAGGCGCGGAGGGCGACGGGCAGACCGAACCCGAGGCTGGTCATGCCGAGGACCACGAGCGTGAAGGCGAGAGCCTTGCCGTCGACCCCCGGTTCGCCGAGGAACCGCACGGACGTCTGCAGGCTCGCGGTGAGGATGTCGACGCTCCAGTACGCAACAATGATCCCGATGAGACCTCCACCGACCGCCAGCAGACCCGATTCGATCATCAGCTGCCGCAGGAGTCGGGTCGGACCGGCGCCGAGGGCGGTCCTCACGGCAAACTCGCGCTCACGGCTTCCGGCCGTCGTGAGCAGGAGGTTGGCGATGTTGACGCAGGCGATGAGCAGCACCGAACCGACCGCGGCGCACAGGATGTAGAGCACGGACCGGCTCCTGGCGCCGAGGAGAACCTCGGTCAGCGGAACGACGGTGGCGGTGTGCCCCCGGTTGGAGTCGGGATAAGCCTCGGCGAGATCTTCAGCGATGGTCTTGAGCTCGCGATCGGCATCGGCGACGCTCACGCCGTCGCGCAATCGGGCGAAACCGCCGTAGTGGCGATTTCCGCGAACCTCCGCAACCTCGCCGTAGGTGAACGGCAGCCAGAGGTCGAAGGCTCGTACGGCCGCCTCGGATTCGGGCGGCAGGACGCCGATGACCTCGTGCGGAACATCGTCGATCCGCAGTACGCTGCCGACGACATCGGCCCTGGCGGCGAAGCGCTCCCGCCACACCCGGTCCGACAGCAGGACCACGTGTTTCGCATCGGGATGGTCGTACGAGGCGTCGGCGGTCCGGCCGAGGGTCGGGGTGATCCGAAGCACCTGGAGGACTCCCGATGAGGCGAGGATGGCCCGCAGTCGGTCCGGGTGCTCCTCGCCCGTGACGTTGACCGCCCCGGCGCCGAAGATCCCGGTCGCCTCGAACGACGAGCTCTGCTCGCTCCAGTCAGTGAAATTGGGCGCCGAGATGGTCATTCTGTCCCACCCCGCCGCCGGTTTGGAGGCGAAGAGCCGAACGATGCGGTCGGGCTCCTCGAACGGCGGGGGCGAGAGCAGCGTCGCGTCGACGACGCTGAACACGGCCGTGCTCGCGCCGATGCCGAGACCGAGGGTGAGCAGCGAGATCACCGTTACCGTCGGGTGCCGCAGCAGCATTCGGAGTCCGAAACGGAGGTCTTTTCCGAGGTCGATCATCACGGGTGCTCCCTCTTCGTCTGCGGTCTCAGATCGCCGCCGCCTGCAACATCGGGTCGGTCTCGTCGACGACCTGCCCGTCGAAGAGGTGGATGGTGCGTTCCGCGTACTTCAGATAACGGGGATCGTGGGTCACCATGCAGATCGTGGCGCCGCCGGCGTGGAGCTCGTTGAGCAGGCTCATGACCTGCTCGCCGCTGCGCGAGTCGAGGTTGCCGGTGGGCTCGTCCGCGAGCAGGATCAAGGGCTGTCCGACAAGGGCGCGGGCGACGGCCACCCGCTGCTGTTGGCCGCCGGAGAGCTGCGACGGATAGTGGTTGAGCCGGTGTTCCATCCCCACCCGTTCGAGCGCCTCGCGGACCATGATCCTGCGGGTCGAGGCCGGGGTCGTGCGATAGACCAGCGGGAGCTCGACGTTTTCGAAGACCGTGAGGTCGCCGATCAGATTGAAGCTCTGGAAGATGAAGCCGATGGCCTTGTTTCTCAGCTGCGCCCGCTCGCGCACGGTGAGATCCTGCGACGGGTGGCCGTTGAGTTCATAGATTCCCTCGGTCGGAGTGTCGAGCAGACCCATGATCGAGAGCAAGGTCGATTTGCCGCCGCCCGAAGGGCCGGCGATGGTGACGAAGGCGCCGGGTTGGATGTCCAGATGGACGCCGGAGAGGGCATGGGTCTCGACCTCGTCGGTGAGAAAGACCTTCTTGACCCCGGCCATTCGGATGAGTGGTGTGTCGGTGGTGGTCACGGTTCTGCTCCTTGTTCTCTATTTTCAGCGCAATCGGATTCGTTCGTTGTCGTCCCAGCGCGAGGTGTCCGAGAGGATCACTTGATCGCCCTCCTGGAGACCATCGACGATTTCGATCGCATCGACCGACGAGCTGCCGAGCTGGACGCTGATCCGTTGGGCGTGCTCGCCGTCGGCCTCGAGCCGGTAGAGCCCGATGGTCGCGTTCTCCTGGGCCTGGACGGGTCGACCGATGAAGAGGACGTCGGTCAGGACTTCGATCTGGATGGCGCCGTCCACCGCCAGGTCCGGACGGGCGCCCTCGGGCAGGGAGCCGTCGAGCCGGACTTCGACCATCACCGAACCCTCGTGCACCGATGGATCGACTCGGTTGACCGTGCCCTCGACGAGCCCGTTGCGGGTGTCGACGCTGACCGCCTGTCCGGGTCGAACGTCGCGGGCTCGGGTTGCGGGCACCCTCAGCTCGGCCTGGAGAAGCGTCGGTTCGGCGACCTTGGCGAGCATGGTGCCCGGGGCGACCTCCTGGCCGATCTCCACCGGGACGTCCTGGACCACGCCGGCGATACCGGCGCGAACCGCTAGCGCATCGAGCTGCTCGGCGCGCAGCCGGTAGAGAGCCCGGTGCTGTTCCACCTCGGCCTCTTTCGCTGCCAGCAGGGCGCTGTTGGCCTTGGGATTCATTTCCAGCCGCTGCGCCTCGATCTCCTGCCGTGTCGCCAACGCCTTTGCCATGGCTTCCGACGACCGTAGGTTGATCTCCGAGATCAGACCCTTGGTGTTGAGCTCCCGATTGGCCTCCGCCTCGAGGGTGACCCGGGTGGCTTCGGCATCGAGCTCGGCGACCCGGGCGCGCTGGTCGAGCTCCGACGAAACCAGGGTCACGCGAAGGCTTTCGAGCTCGGCCTCGGCCCGTCGGAGAGCATTCTCGGCATCGATGGCCGAGCGGGTGATCTCGGGATTGGAGAGCTCGAGGATGACGCCGTCGGCTTCGACGCGATGGCCGGGTTTGACATGGACGACCTCGACCCGGCCGCTGGTTCGAGCCTGGATCCAACGCAGGTTCTCGGGCACCAGCGTGCCGTGGCCGCGAACCTGGCGTTCGAAGCTCCCGCGCTCGACCGTGCCGATCCAGACCGTGTCCCGGTCGACGGTGGGCGCGGCGGGGTCGAGGCCGGCCAGCGCCGCGGTGACCGCCGCGACCGCGACGACCCCGGCGGCGACCAGCAGCCACCTGTTGCGGCGTTTCTTCTCGACGATCCCTTGTCGAAGAATGTCCATCATCAACCTCTCGGCGGTTGACAGCGCAATTCACGTGCCAACTCTGAACCGGTCTGCAGGCGGATGGAGTGGGGCGCCGTCGTCCGCTCGTGGGCGATGAGTGTCCGGAATCGGACACCAGCGGAGGAGCTTCCGGTCCTGCCCATCACTCGCTCCTGAGGACCATGGCCGGATCGATCCGAGTCGCGCGCCGAGCCGGGAGCCAGGTCGCGAAGGCGGAGATCCCGAGGACCACGAGTGCGGTGCCGGAAAGCGCCGGCGGGTCGTGGGCGACCACGCCGAACGGCCGGTTGGTCAGAACGCGCATCACAACCAATGTGGCGGCCGCCCTCAGGATCAGGCCAGATGCCACGGGGACGAGCCCCGGCTTCACGATGAGAACCATGACCCTGCCGGGTATTCCGCCGATCGGCCTCCGGGTCGCCGGGATCGGCGCTCGTCGTCCGGTGTTCGACAGCCTCCCCGGAAGGGCGCAGACGGCGACGAAGGTCTCGTTGGCCACGGCCAACCGCACCAGCAGAGAGGGTCGAACGGCGCCGATGATGTTCTCCTTCAAAGGGTAGATGCCGACGCCCAGCTTTTGGTTGGCGTCGGGGTACTCGCGTCGCAGCCACTCGTTGACTTCCTCGAGATCGGCACGCGTTCCGGCGAGTCTCCTCCGGTCGGGTTGAGGTTCTCCGGAAACATCGCGGCCATGGCTTCGAAACTGCGGTTCCGCTCGGCGGAGTCCAGGTAGTTGAGGGCCGACATGGGATGGCCGGCCTGCCCGAGATCCGGCTCGGTAT
>JAHECW010000109.1 GCA_024641545.1 Acidobacteriota bacterium | reverse complement strand
GCAAGCTGTCCGAATTCCGGGGTCCACCTCTCAACATCGTCTCGCTCTGACCCGATGGGTGCCGAAGTTCGAAATCCCAACCTCACACACCTCGGCGCCATCTCATCGGGTGGCAATGGGAGATGGATCGAGCCTGTTCGAAAACGGACAGCCGATGCCCGGGAATGAACGGTTGACCCGCCCTGCGCCTCGGAGTGGGTCGGTGTGGGTTGGCCCGGCTCTTGCTAGGTAGGTCACGGATGAATCGTCGGGAGGTGTCATGAGTCACGATCCGAAAGAGCGGCAGATCGACATCGGGAACCAGCGGAAAACGTCGTTTCTGCGAGGCCACCTGCACGATCTGCTGTTGGCTGGACGACTGATTCTGCGGCGACCCGGCTTCGCGCTGATTGTGGTGATCACTCTGGCCGTCGGCATCGGCCCCAACGTGGCGATCTTCAGTGTGATCAAGGCGATGATGCTCGAACCGCTGCCCTACCCGGAGCCCGACCGCCTGGTGCAGGTTTGGGAGTCTCCTATTGAGTCGGTATGGCAACAGCCCCTCTCCTATCCGGACTACATCGACCTTCGGGATGGAAGTTCCAGCTTCGACGCCTTCGGGGTCTTCTCCCCTTGTTCTTACAACATCGGAGATGGTGAGCCGGTTCGTGTGCAAGGCAATATGGCCACCGCCGGTGTATTGAAGGCCTACGGCATCAAGCCGACTCTGGGCAGGTTCTTCACCCAGGCCGAGGAGGAAGACGGCAGCCGGGTGGTGATTCTCAGCGACCAGCTCTGGCGGGAACGCTACAACTCCGATCCTGAAATCGTCGGCACGACCGCCACCATCAACGGTGAAGCCCACGTTGTGGTGGGTGTCATGCCGCCGGGGGCCGTGTTTCTCTCGCCGTGGACCCGGGCCGGTGACATCAAGCTGTGGACCCCCCTCGAGATCCCACCATCCTTCGCCGGTCCTGAGGGCAGAGGGAAGAACTGGTTGTTGGCCATCGGCCGGCTCAAGCAGGGGGTGGAATGGAAGGCGGCCGAGGCGGAGCTCAAGAGCATCTCTGCCGGGCTGCAGCAGCGGTATCAGGAGAGCAACGCAAGCACCACGGTCTGGATCAACCCGTTGCTGCGGCAGATCGTCGGGCGCATGTCCGGCCAGATCATGGTGCTGCTGGGGGCAGTCGGGCTGGTGCTGCTCATCGCGGTCGCCAACGTCGCGAGCCTCCTGCTCGCCCGGGGCGCCGGTCGGCAGCAGGAGGTGGCGATCCGGGCATCGCTGGGAGCAGGCCGGGCGCGGATCTTTTCCCAGCAGCTCATGGAAAGTCTGTTGCTGTCGCTGCTGGGGGGCGCGGTCGGACTGCTGCTCGGCACCTGGAGCATCTCTTTTCTCCGCACCATCATTCCCGCCTCGATACCCCGATCCGGTGGGATCGGGTTGGATGGCGGAGTCATCCTGTTTGCGCTGGTCCTGGCGCCCCTGGTGGGTCTGGCCTCCGGGTTGGCGCCGGCGCTGACGGCGTCCCGGACGAGCATCATGGGCAACCTCCGCCAGTCGAGCGGCACGATCACCGGCAGCTTGGCACGGAACCGCATGCTTCGCTCTCTTGCAGTGGCCCAGTTGGCGGTGGTGTTTCTGCTCACCAACGGCGCCGTGCTGCTCGTCAAGAGCTATCAGAACGTGCTGAATACACCACAGGTCTTCGATACCGACCAGGTGCTCACCGCCAGCATCTCCCTCGCTGGAGGAGAGGGTGATCCCGTAGCCGATCAGGCTCGGGTGGACTTCTGGGAGAGCATTGTCGAGCGGTGCGACGCCCTGCCGGGGGTGGAGCGTTCTGCGGTCACGACCAAACTCCCTCTCGAAGGGGGCACCAGGAACGGTTCGGTCCTGGTCGAGGGCGAATCCTACGATCCAGAGAGGCAGACCAAGCTGGTCGAGCGATCCTTCGTGAGCCCCGGCTACTTCGAGGCGATGGGCATCCCTCTGCTCGCCGGCAGGACGATGGAGTCGAACGAGGGCACCGACGCCGAGCGTGTCGCTGTGGTCAACCGAGCGTTCGTCGACCACTACTGGCCCAACCAGAATGCTCTCGGTCGGCGAATTCGCCAGGACGCCGAGCACTCGCAGTGGTCTGCGGTGGTGGTGGGAGTCGTGGAAAACGTACGTCAGTGGGGCGCGGAATACCGAGCGCTGCCTGAGATCTACCAGCCCTACTTCAACTATCCCGAACCGGACTCGACGCTCATCGTCCGCGGAGTCGGTGAGGTCACGAAGCTGGTGCCGGCAATCCGCCGGCAGGTGCTCGACCTCGATCCCAACCAGCCGATCTCCAATGTACGGACCATGGAACAGGTGTTGAGCGGGGCGACGCGAGGACGTCAGTTCCTGCTGCTGCTGGTGAGCCTGTTTGCGGTCATCGCGGTTCTGCTCGCCGCCGCCGGTGTGTTCGGCATCATGTCCCACAACGTTGCGCAGCGAACCCGAGAGATCGGCATCAGGGTTGCCTTTGGGGCAGTCTCCTCCGATCTGGTCTCAATGGTTCTGTGGCAGGCGGCCCGTCTGGCGGTCTTTGGGCTGGTATCGGGATCGCTGCTGTTCCTGCTCTTCAGCGGTGTCATCAAGAGCCAGCTCTACGGCGTCAGTGTGATCACCACGATGCCGGTCGCGATTGGTGCTCTGATTCTACTATTGGTGGCCTTGGTGGCTTCGGTTGTCCCGGCCCTGAGAGTGGCCAGGTTCGATCCCAACCGAGCTCTCCGCGGCGACTAGGAAGACGGTCGGGTGGATGGCCACCACGTGGACAATTGCACCCTTGTTGATTTCTTGGGTGGGCTGAATGGGACTGGGGTGTCCCGCTCACGCATCGGTGCACGCCCACGCCAAGAGACCCTCGTCTGCTCCTTCTCGGAGCGATCTGTCGCGACTCCGATAGCTGCCTTCAGGGTCGCGACCGGATCATCTCGAGCGTTCGTTCGGCGTCGCGGCGCTGGTCGAGGGTGTCGGCGTCGTCGTGCCTTTCGCTACGGACGAGAAAGTCGCGCAGGAGCGCGGCCCCGTCCTCGATTCGCCCCTGCCCGAACTCGAGGCGGGCCGCGTAATACGGGGCCAGCCGGCACACGGAGGTGTCCTCGGTGCTGTCGAGAACCGCCCTCAGCTCGGCGAGGGCGTCGGCCGGCCGCCCCTGCATGACGAGAACCACCGCCAGGTTCGCGGTCAGGGAGCAGGCACGCCAGGGAACCCGGTCACGGGCGATCCGAAGGCTCGACTCCGCAGCTCCGAGCTCCCCTTGGGATTGATACGCCACCGCCAGCCGCTCCCAGGCGCCGGAGTGGTCGGGAAACCGATCGACGATCGCCTTCAGGTCGACCACCGCCTCGGCCGGGCGACCGGTCGCGGTCAGCACGTCGGCGCGGACCAGCAGCGCGGTCGTCGCCGGGCTGATTTCGAGCGCCCGTTCGGCTTCGGCAAGTGCGTCCGCCGGCCGGCCGGCGGCGAGAAGAGTGTCGGCCAGCTGCGCCCGGTTGTAGGCCGAGCCGGGATCGCCCGCGACCGCGCACTCCCACAGCGTCAGGTCCGAGGTCCAGCATCCGGCCGCGGTCCGCGACCGTGCGCCGAGCATGGCAACCGCGAGCACAACCGCTCCCCCGATCAACGCCCGTCGAGTCGCCGGCCCCGCCCGCGTCCCGTCGACGCCTCGAGCCGCCGCGCTCACCATCAGCAAAATCGGCCCGAGCACCGCAAGGTACAGGTAGCGATCGTGAACGATGTGGTCCGGAAGGAAGCTGTCGACCTTGAGCGCCGGCGCGAGACAGACGACGAAGACAACGATGCCGAAGGCCGCCGGAACGGATCGCCGTGCGAACACGAGAGCGACGGCGCCGGCCACGACCACCAGCACCATGGGGGCCGCCACCGCAAGCAATGCGGCGCCGTCCGACGACACCGCGCGGAGCGGGTACGACGGGGAGATCAGGGTCGGAAGAAACGACTGCCGGAGATAGAACGCCAGCGCTCTGATCGCAGTCAGCCCGAGCTCGACCGTTGACATCGCCACCGGCGGCCGGGGAGCGATCCCGCCGAGTACCGCGACCCGCGCGGCAAGGTAGGCCGCAACCACCGCCGCTCCGGGCAGCAGCGCGAGCCGAACGACCTCGGCGGTTCGCGCCCGCACCGTCGGACGCACCGCTGACGGGCGCAACCACAACGCCGCAGCCGCCAGGATCGGCAGCCCGATCGCCACCTCCTTGGACAACAGGGCCAGACCGCCCGCGAGCCAGCCCGAGGCCACCAACCACCACCCACCCCCGACGCCGGCTCCGGGGAGCGCGTCGGGGGCCTGCGCATCACCGCGACCGGCGTCGGCGCCGGCGAGCACGAGCAGCAGGCCGGCGAGAGTGAAGACGGCCGCAAGCAGGTCCGGCGATCCCGAGATCCAGGCGACGCTCTCGACGTGGACCGGGTGAACCGCGAAGAGCAGGGCCACGGACCAGGCGAAACCGCGCCCGGCGCCCAGTCGCCGGAGCAACAACCACGCGAGCCCGACCGCGACACCGTGCAGCGCGACGCTGGCGAGATGCCATCCAAGGGTGTCGGCAAGGCCGAACGCGTGGTAGCAGAGGGCGAGCCAGGCGACAAAGACAGGACGCCAGTAAGCACTCCAGGGTTCGCCGCGCTCGCCCTTGAAGGACCAGACATCGGATGTCAGCGCCTGCCCGAGGTACGCAGGATCCTGGATGAGCCGGTTCTCGACGATCTGCCGATGGTCGTCGTAAACGAAGCCTGCGTCGAGCGCAGGCGCAATGGCGATGGCGGCAAGGAGGCACGAAACCACGACGACAAGCAGCGGTTCGAGGCCGAGGAGGCCGGCGCCCGCCGGGCGTCCGTCGACCGCCCGATCGGACCCCGACCGCCCGTCGGCGCCCACCGTCAGCGGGATCCGGCGAGCCGCAGGCGATCGCGAACGGCGTCGCGAATGAACAGGTCCTCGCCCCCGAAATCGCGGTACGGCCTCGATGCCGCATACTCGATGCGCTCGCGCTCGAGCCTGTCGCGGAGCTCCGACCGCCCTTCGGGAAGCGCAGCGAGAGCCAGATCGACCTTCTCCATCGCCGCCGACCAGTCGCCGGTCTCCGCCAGGGCGAGGCCTACCAGCTCGAGATGGACCGGCGCGGGAACGATCTGCTCGAGCTGGCGGGCGACCTTCAGTGCCTGGGCGCCGTCGCGGGCGGCGGGGTCGGCGGCGGTCGCCAGGAGGCGCGCCGCGAGGCCCGCCAGCGCGGTGCTCTCCGGCCGTTTCTGGAGGGCGCTCTTGAGCCACTGGCGCGCCTCGACGAAGCGATCGAGGCGGACCAGGCAGACCGCGCCCCAGGCGAGGGCCGGCTCGAGATCGCCTTGCTGCTCGAGCACCGCCCGGTACCTGTCCAGCGCCTCCTGCCACCGCCCCAACCGGCGCAAGGCGTCTCCCAGCTCACCGATGGCCATCAGCGACTGTGGACGCAGCTCCACCGAGCGTTGGTACGCGGCGACCGCCGCTTCGTCCCTTCCCCGGCCGACCTCGGCCGATCCGAGGTCGAACCAGGCGGTGGGGTTGTCGGGATCGAGCTCCAGAGCGCGTCCGAGCACCTCGGCGGCGAGGTCGAACTCCCCCACCCTGAGCCGACAGCCCGCGAGGTTGACCATCGTCGGCACGTCATCCGGCCGCAGCGCCAGCGCGGCCTCGAAGCCGAGGGCCGCCTCGACATACCGCCCCAGCTCGTACAGCTGGCTCGCTCGACGGGTTTCGGCGTCGAAGCCCTCGCGCCGCGCCAGCACCCGTTCCATCCATGGGTCCCTGCGGACGACCGGCCGGTCGCCGCCGCGGAACTGAAGCTCCGCCGCCTTGTCGTGCAGCCCGAGACGCCTCAGGTTGGACACCAGCGGAGCGACCACCTTCGTCGCCTCGGGCTGGCGTTGGATGATGGTGCGATAGGCGTCGACCGCCTCCTGCGGCCGGTTTCGGACGGACTCGGCCTCGGCCAGGGCGAGCCAGCCGCCCATATCGGCCCCGTCGGCGGCGATCGCGAGGTGAGCGAGGCGGACCGCTTCGTCAGCGTTCCCCCTCATCAGCTCGAGGGTTGCCTGCGCCACCAGCGGCGGCGAGCGGTCGGGGGCGAGCTCGACCGCCCGGGAAAGGTAACGGGAAGCGTCGTCGAAGCGGCTTTCCTCCACCGCGACCGCGCCCATCAGGTACCACCAGCGAGGCTCCTCCGGGGCGAGACCGGTGGCGTTGGCGTAGGCGTCGAACGCCGCCGGGAGCAGCGCATAAGCCTGGCAGGTTTCACCGAGCACGCCCCACGCCTCGGCGCCCGCCGGATCGACCGGAGCGGCGAGCGCGACCGCCTCCGCCGCCCGCAGTTGAACGACGACCGCAGGATCCATGCCGTCGAGGTCGAGGGCCACGTCGCGAAGGTCGCTGCGGCGCTCGCCGCACCCGAAACTGACGAGAACGGCGAAGGCCAGCGCCGCCCTGAGGCCGCACAGCAGCTGCCTCCTCCGGGTCGCTGACCCCACCGGACGGGCCGAAGGTCTGATCTCACGCATCGGTCGCACACTCCTGATGGATGACATGATAGCTGCCCGGTGCCGGCGCCGGGAAGGTCTCGGCACAACCGGACGGCCATCTGATCTCGAGGGAGCTCAGCGATCTCCCGGGGGGCAGCCTGAAAAGAACCCGGGGGTCTCTCGCCGACAGGTAGCTGCCGTCGGTTCGCGCGCGAGCCGTCAGCACCGAACCGTCATCGAGAACGGCGGCGACTCCCGCCCCGAGAGCATCCCGCGGCGGTGTGCCGGTTCGGGGCACGATCCCGATCCACGGCAGCGCTGACCGGCTCCGGTTCTCGACCACCAGGACGGTGCCGTCGTTGTCGGTCACAACGAGGTCGAGGTCGCCGTCGTCGTCGAGGTCGCCGAAGGCCGCTGCCCGGCCGACCATGGTGCGTTCCAGGAAATCGCCCGCACCGGCGGCGCCTTCGTGGAAGGTGCCTCGCTCCGTTCCGAGCATCAACTGCGGCGTTTCCCCGTAAGGCCAGAGACGACCCTCCGCTCGCTGCTCGGAAATCGCGTGGATTCTGCCGTTGACGACGAGAAGGTCGAGCCAAGCGTCGTCATCCGCATGAATCCACCCGACGCCGAACCCGGTCCGCGGCCGGCTCGGCAGCTCGAGCCCGCGCTCTCGAGTCTGATCGTCGAAAGTGCCGTCGCCCAGGTTGACGTAGAGCGTGTGGCTCTCCCCGGTGAGGTGGGTGATGATGAGGTCGGCGTCGCCGTCACGATCGAAGTCGGCCATATCGACCCCCATGCCGGCTTCCCGCTGGCCGACCGCGTTGACCGCGAGCCCGCGGATCACGGCCTGCTCCTCGAAGCGCAGACCGCCGCGGTTCAACCACAGGTGGTTGTCCCCGCCGTCATTGGCAACGAATACGTCGAGCCAGCCGTCTTCGTCGAAGTCCTCGGTGATCGAGCCGAGGGCGTTGCCGCGGAGGCTGCCGATACCGAGGGGCGCGACCACGGCCTCGAACCGGCCCGCCCCGAGGTTGTGATAGATGGCGTCCGGAAGCGGGTCGTAGCTGAGCGGGCCGCAGTAATCGGGACGGGTGTCCGGGCCGGGGCACGGCCGGTGTCCGTCGGCTGAAAACGCGACGTACCGGCCGACGAAGAGGTCGAGCAGGCCATCGCGGTCGGCGTCGAAGAAGCTCGCAGGTGCGCTCCACGAGTCGTCATTCCAAGGACCCGGTCGCCGCGCGAACACACCGTCCCGATTTTCCAGCAGCACGTCGGGACCGAGGTTGGTCAGAAAGACATCCGGGTCGCCGTCGTTGTCGACGTCGCCGACGGCGATCCCGAATGCGGTGCCGTTTCCCCCGACGCCGGCCGCGGCGGACACGTCCTCGAAATCGAGGGTGCCGTCGTCCTTCCACCGGTTGCGAAACAGCCGGTCTCCGGCGGTCCCTACCGCCCCGCCGGCGCTTTCCCCAACTCCCCCCGAGACGTTCTTCGCCGGATCACGGAGGTAGACATCGAGATCGCCGTCGCCGTCGAAGTCGAGCAGGGCCGCGCCGGAGCCGAAGATCTCGGCCGGCAGGAATGCGCTCGACGGACGGGTGGCGGTCGCCGGCCGCAGCTCTCGGAGAACCACGAGACCTGCCCGCGCCGGGTTCGCGATCTCGACCGCCGGCGCTCCGTTGCAGGCGGCGTGGGCCGTCGCGCCGAACAAAAGGAAGGCTCGGCTCCAAGAGCCGAGCCCGTTCGAACTCGTCATCGTCGGATGGTCGGGGGCGTTATTCGATGCTGAAAGTCAGCAGCTCGACCGGCACCGGCTGACCGAGGAAGAGATTCGCGGCGCTGACGTCGCCGGTGTCGCCGCCGCCCGAATCCGTGACGCGAAGCGTCCACGTCCCGTTCGGGTCCGCCACACCAGCGAAGGCGGTGTCGATGACGACGAACGGCGGCGGATTGACCTGTCCGGCGCCACCCACCGCGGTGGCCTTGTAGTTCGCCGCCGTCATCACGGCCGCTCCACCCTGTGCGGTCGCCTCGTCCCACCAGTTGGTGGCGTTGCCGGTGGCGTCGAAGAAGCCGTAGGCGGCGCCGAGATCACTCGAGTCGCCGCAACCCGTGGCGGTGATCACACCGGTGCGGCCGAACATGGCGACCTCGGTAACGCCGTCGGGCGCGATCAGCGTCGCGGTGACGTCACCGACCCAGGTGTGGTTGATGGACATTTCCACACCGACACCGACCGGCGCTCCGGCAGGCTCGCCGGCCACCGTGAACGTGATGTCGAGGTTCGCTCCGACGGGCCCGCAGGCGGGTCCGCCGTCCGGGATCGGGCCCACGCCTGCGCCGGGGAAAACCGAGGCGCCGGCGATCATCGCCGCGCCTCCGAGCACCACTGCGAAAACCAAAAAGACTCTATTTTTCACGCGTCCTCCTTTTTTAACAAGAAAAATACTTATTCTCAATATTAGATTAACCATACCCCCGGTTGTTCCCCGTGTCAAGAGACCGATTCTCGTTTATCGGGGTCGGGCAGCCCCGGGCGGTGACCCGCCCGAGCCCTCCACAGATTCAAAAAAGTTAATGGATGGACGATCTTCGCGTGGTGTTTGAAAAGAAACCACGACCACCTCGGCCTCAAGACCACCGAGATCGCTCTCCGGCGCTCGCCGCCGGACGCTGCGGGCTCCGGGTCCGAGATGCCGCCGGCGTTTTCAACAAACACCCAAACTCGGTAACGAAACGGCGCAATCTCGGGCTTCGCTCCTAACGTGACGACCCCGCCTTCAAGGAAAGGCTCGACCAACTCGACGCCGCCATCTCGAACCGGGGCTGACCGCCGAGCACGTGTTGAAGTGTTTACGTGGCAGCGTCACTCAAAACGGCATCAACACCGGGATCATCAGAGTCAGGATGGCCAGCACGACCAGGGTCAGCGGCGTCCCGACCTTGAGGTAGTCCCACGAGCGGTATCCGCCTGCTCCCATGACCAGGAGGTTGGCCTTGTGGCTGAAGGGCGTCATGAAGGCCGCCGAGGCGGCGAGACCGACGCCCATCATCAGCGGGAAGGGCGAAAGACCCAGCTGAGCGGCTGTTGAAATCACCACCGGGCCGAGGAGGACCACCGTCGGCGCTCCGTCGAGTCCCTGACTCAACAGGCTCGACAACACCATGAGGGCGAGAAGAACGGCGTAGGGGCCGGCGTCTCCCGCCAGACCGGCCACGGAGTTCGCCAACAACTGGGCCGCACCGGTACGTTCCATGGCCGCCCCGACCGGCAGGATGGCCGCGACGAGAAAGATGGCTCGCCATTCGATGGCCCGGTAGGCCTCGTGCATACGCAGGGTCCTCGTCAGGATCACCAGCGTTGCGGCAAAGAAGGCGGCGACCTGAATCGGGAAGATCCCGGCGACCACCAGGCCGACCATCAGGAGCAACGCCCCGATTGCGAACACCGCCCGACCAGGCCTTCGCGGCCCGGACTCTCCCTCCGACAGCACCACGAAATCGGGGTCTGATCTCAACAGCGCGACCTTGTCACGACGGCCGTGCAGCAGGAGCCCGTCGCCGAGGCGGAGCTTGATGTCCGGCAAACCTGCTCGAAGAGGTTCTCCCCCTCTCCAGATCGCCAAGGCGCGGAGTCCGTATTTCTTTCGAAAGGCCAGCTCCCGCAGGCTGTGGCCGACGGCCGCCGATCTCGGCGCCACCACAGCTTCGAGCAGCGTCACGTCGTCCGACTCAAGGGAGGCGCCCGGAGTCGTGTCATCGACCTCAACCTGACCGAGCTCGAGCAGCTGCGCGATCTTGGCCGGCCGGCCTGTGACGAGCAGCTTGTCGCCGGCGAGGAGTGGTTGGTTCGGCGACACGACCAGCTCGGTTTCATCGCCTCTGACAACCCCGACGATGGTCAGGTCATACCTCTCGCGGAGATGGGTTTCGGCGACGGTCGAGCCGGCCATCGACGAGCTTTCGGAGACCCGCAGGACGTAGAGTCCCTCCTCCAGACGTTCGATGGCATCGCGGCCCTCGGCGACCACGTCGACCTCCGTCCTCGACGCCAACTCGTTGATCAACACGACCGGTCCCAGGGCCAGGACCTCATCTCCCGCCTCGAACGGAAGATCGACGAACCCGTCCCGAATCGGTTGGCCGTTGCGGCAAATTTCGACCACGGTCACCCGAAAGCGGTTCCGCACGTCCAGGTCCTTGACCGATTTCCCCAGGAACTCCGAGTCGGCGGCCAGCCGGATCACAATCCCGCTCACCGAGGTTGCGGCCGAGATCATCGACGTCGAACCCAGATCGGCCACCTCGATCTCCCGCAAATCCATCGAATCGTGGAGATCGCGCCGCCGACCCTGGACCACAAGACGATCTCCCGCCTTCAACCTGTAATCACCGGCGGGCGCGAGGACTTCTTCGCCATCTCGAAAGATCGACACCACCTGAATCCCGAGCAGGCTGCCCAGCCGGCTCTCCGCCAGGGTCTTGCCGGCGAGCTTCGAAATCATGGGAATCGTGATCGAAAACAGACTCTCCTCGAGGCGGTAGACCTCCGCAAGGTTCGCCCTCTCCATCTCGGCCATGCCGCCGCTGCGGTCCGGGAGCAGCTTGCGGCCGATCGTGATCATGAAGACAATACCGGCGGCCAACAACGCCAAGCCGAAGGGCGCGAACTCGAAGAGTCCGAAGGGGCGCAGTCCCTGATCGGTCAGAACCTCTGAAGCCAGGAGGTTTGGCGGTGTTCCGACCAAGGTGGTGGTACCACCGAGAATTGCACCGAACGCCAGCGGCATCAGGAGCCGCGAAGGCGGCACGCCGGCCTTTCGGGCCAGGCTGACGACGGCTGGGAGCAGCACCGCCGCCGCAGCGATGTTGTTCATAAATGCACTCAGGACGCCCGCAACAATCATGATCGCGACGATCAACGGCACTTCTCGAGCCCCGACGACCTTGTAGATCCGGCTCCCGAGGGCTTCGGCAACGCCCGTGTACTGGAGTCCGGCGCTGAGGAGAAATACCGACATCATCGTGATCACCGCAGGCGACGAAAACCCCTGAAACGCCTCGCCGGAGGTCACGAGACCCGTAGCCACCAGCAACGACAGCCCCGCAAAAGCCGTCACGTCGACCGGGAGCTTCTCGGTGAGAAACAGAACGACCATCACACCGAGAAGCGAAAACAGAAAGGCGATTTCCAGGGTCATGTGATCTCCAAGTCCGGCAGATGGGTTCAGATAGATGGGTGCCGCGTGCCGTATTGTTGCATGGTGACGGATGGGTGCCACGCACACATGTGTACACTTGCCGACTTCTTGGCGCCTCCTCGCTTACCCCGCCTCGGAGGCGATTATAAGGAGTGCCAAGCCCAACGATTTGAAGACCTTGGCTTCGACCTGCGGATCCTCGCAGTGATGCGCCCGCCCGCGACTCTCAAAGCATCGTGAGGACGTTGGTCCCGGCACCACCCTGAAGTCAGGCGACGCCGCGTCGGGACACCCGGCATGCTGCAGGGTTGAACGCGGCACTGGGATAGTTGCCACTGATCACAACCTCACAAGATAGGTGTCTCGTTCACAGATGGAGGTGTGTCGTGTCCGCGGTTTTGCAGTCAGGGAGCACAACCGCGGAACTGCCGACCCGGTCCTCATAGGCCAGAATGTTTCGCGAGCCCCGGACGTTGACACCTGTAGATCGGAGCCCGGGCGGCGGTCCTGACCCAAAGGAGACAGCGCATCATGAACCGATTCAAGCTCACCTATTTCGATATCGACGGCGGCAGAGGGGAGTCGATCCGGCTCGCTCTTTTTATCGGCGGCCTCGAGTTCGAGGACGCCCGGCTGACGGGTCCCGAGTTCCGGGAAGCGCGGCAGTCCTTTCGGTTCCACGCGCTTCCAGTGCTTGAGATCGACGGTCAGCCGATCACCCAGTCAACCGCCCTCGTTCGCTACGTCGGCAAGCTGGTGGGCCTCTACCCCGCTGACGACATGCAGGCGCTCTACTGCGACGAGGCGATGGACGCGGTCGAGGATCTGAGTCACGCCATCGGCAGAACATACGGTCTGCAGGGCGACGCACTGAAACAGGCACGCACCGAACTCGTCGAGGGTCGGCTCACGACCTACATCAAGGGTCTGGATGGGCTCCTCGCCCGCGGTGGCGGCAGGTTCTTTGCAGAGGGGCGCATGACCGTAGCGGACCTCAAGGTCTTCGTCGCCACCCGGAGCCTGGCCAAGGGTGTCTTGGACCACGTCCCGACGGACATCGTCGAAGAGCTCGCGCCGGCTCTGGCCGAGCACCGGGACCGCATCACCAACGACCCGCGTATCTTGGCCTATTACGCTCGATAGCTGGGTGCCACCTGCGAGGGGTGGCATCCATCATACCGGTGCGGGGTCGTACCCGCAGCCGGCGCCGACGAACGCGGCGGACGGGAGCCCGTCCGCCGTCCTTCGACGCGATCCGGGACCGGCGCCCGGTCGCAACCAGGCTACTCGACGTTGAAGCTCTGCAGCTCCACCGGCACCGCGGCGTAGTCGACGACGAACCTCACGTCCTGCTGGGTGCCGGTGCCCGTGTCGTTCAGTGCGGCCCACGCCGAGCCGCTCCACTGGAGGGCGTTGCATGGCGAGCACGGGCTGGTGCTTCCGATCACGGTCGTCGGCGGCACGAACGGCCCCGACGCCAGCGTGCCGCCGAGTTGGAAGTCGACCCAGTAGGTTCCGGGCGGCAACGTCGTCCCGATGGTCGCCGTGGTGGCCATCACCGGGCGGGCGCAGCTCGCGACCGTCGTTTCGGTGTCGCGGTAGATGTTGCTGAAGGCCGAACTCTGGAAACGATTGGTCGTGGTGTCGCCGAAGATCAACGTGCCGCCGGCGTTCGGCGGCCCGTCCCAGATCTGGACCCGCGCGTCGTTGAAGGTCGTCGTCGTGGTGGAGTTGGTCTGGTAGGCGAAGAAGGTGATGCTGTTGACGGTCCAGCCCGGAGCCGTGACCGTGAAATCGTCGGCGATCCGGAACGCTCCCGCGGTCGACGCGGTGAAGCCGAGGGTCGACATCAGCAGCGAGCTGCTCTGGACTCGGCTGGCGTCGCCGCCCGCACAACCACCGGCCGGATAGGTGACGAGCGGGCCGTTGTCGAAGATCGCGTCTGGCAGCTCCCACATGATCGGCATCTCGTCCGGCGACGGCGGCGTTGAAGACGTGATGTCAGCGGTGTCGACGTCCTCCCTCGCCGGCAGCACGCCCGCTTCGGCGAGCGTCGCCTGCGTTGCCGATACGATGAACACTACCGCGATGCACGACATGATTCTGCGCATTTTCTTCCCCCTCTGTCCTGTTCGAGCTCAAAATCGTGAGTTACGGACCGGATCAATCAAACGACCAAGGCCGGCTGGCGGGCGATCCAATGTCGCTAGTAGTTCTTTATCCTGGTGTGTTCACCCTGTCAATAGGCCGGGTCAAAGGCTGCAGCGATTCGATCCGGAGTTGCATCATGATGCGTGCCACAAGAGCGGCACCGCATCTAGCAGGCGGTACCTGTCAGCAAGCCGAGAGAGGCTCTCCCGGCACGGTTCCGGTCGTTCTGTTCGTTCCGAACGTGGCACCGTCGCGTGCTTGTATGATCGTCACCGTCACGCCCGCAGGACCCGTCGTGCAGAAGGGAACGGATCGCATGGCATTCTTGGGACACCAGGAAGACCCCGCCCTCGGAATCGTGCCGAACGCAACCGGCGACGCGACCCGTTGGTGCGGAACCGACTGATGGCCGCCGTGTCGTCGAGGGGTTCGGCCCTCCGGAAAAGACTGCTCGCGCTCGGGTTGAGCACCGTGTCGGTTCTGGTCCTGGCGGAGGTCGCCCTGCGGCTCATCGGCTTCAATGATCAGGTCTTTACCCGCCCCGATCCCCTCCTCGGATACTCGCTGATCCCCGGGCTGACCCAGCGCCAGTACCTCGAAGGCGAGGCGCTGATCGAGATCAACGAGTACGGCTTCAGAGGCCGTCCCTATTCCAAGACCAAGGGGCCCGGCGTTTTTCGAATCGCGATCCTCGGCGACAGTCTCACCGAAGGCAGACAGGTCGGGGAACACGAGACCTACTCGGCGAATCTCGAGCGTGAGCTCGCCGGATGCGAGGCATTGGGCCGGGCGGCGGTCGAGGTGCTGAATTTCGGCGTGGCCGGATACTCGACGGCCCAGGAGCTTTTGACGTACCGCCACCGGGCGCGGCAGTGGTCACCCGATCTGGTGGTGTTGATGGTCTATGCCCCGAACGACATCGAGGACAACACCATCGGCGCGCGCAAACGCTACCAACCGTACTTCGATTTCAACGACGGCGAACTGGTGCTGAACACCGACTTCCTGTCGAGCCCGAGCTTCCGCCGGCGCACGTCGTCGCTCGCTCGCGCCTACGACCGCGCCAAGCGCGCCTTCCGCATTCTCCACCTTGCCGGAGCGGGTCTGCGCGTCTACCGAAATCTGACGGCGCCCAAACCGCTCGAGCCGGCCGAAGACGGACCGATGTTCATCGACCCCGACGGCACCTTCGCGGCCCCGACCGAGGAAGCCGCCATCCTAAGGTGGGAGCTGCTCGAACGCCTCGTGGTCGAGCTCGACCGCGAGGCCGGCGCGGACGGCGCCGTCGTCGTTCTCGCCAACGCCCCGTCGCCGCACGCGGTCCACCCGGACGCCGGATATCGGCAACAGGTCAAAGACTTCTACGGTGTCGACAATCTCGACTACTCGGAAGAGAGGCTCCACGCTCTCGCGGATCTCCACGCCGTGCCCTTCGTCCCACTCGGTGAGACGATGCGGGGTGTGGCCGATCGCACCGGCGAGTGTCTCAGCGGCTACGACAACGCCGTGCCGTGCTACGGACACTGGAATCAGCTCGGGCATCGCGTCGTGGCCGCCGAGATCGCCCGGGTGGTGTGTTCAACGGTGGCGGTGGATTGATGGGCGCCGGAGGGTTGGCACCCATCAATCCGAGTCTCCCGACTTGAGCGGCGCTACTGAGGCAGGACGGTGGTCGGGTCCGAAGTGAGATTGTCGAGCACCGAGCCGTAGCAGAAGAAGGTCGCGTATGGCGTTTCCGTGGAGACGTCGACGTAGCCGTCGACCGGAGCGTGGTCGCGAAACAGCCGGTTGAGCTGGTTGTTGGACCACGGCCCAAGGTGCATGAATTTGGTCTCCAGGCGCCGTCCGTCGGCATCGTGCATGTCGATGGTCACCAGGATCGGGTGGTCGACGCCGTTCACGCAGCCGAGGTTGGCACGGGTGTGATCGTTCTCGTGCATGAAGATGATGCGCTTGATCCGGCCGCTCGTGATCATCCACTCCGGTGACACGCCGGCCAGCTCCTGACCGAAGGTGCCGGCCGCCTTGGCGCCCGGACTGTTGTAGGTCCGGCTCATGGCGAGCAGGTTGACCCCGCTCGCATCGATTGCCAGCGCGCCGACGCGGTCCGGCTCGAGGCCGAAAACCTCACCGAGCACGTTGGCGTAGCGCACGCCGGCGCCGGGCCTGAGTACGAGGAGGTTGCTGCGGACCGGATCGCTGTTGTCCGCTCCTCGCGGCAGCCACAGCAGCTCATACGTAATGTCGGTCGAGCCGACGTTGTTGAGGTCGAGATCCGTCCGGAAGAATGCGCCCTCGAGGCCGGCGGCGAGCGCCGCGGCCGGGATGAAGATCTTGCGGTCCGAGAGCGCCTGGGGCAGGATCGTGGTCGGGTCCGAGGTCAGGTTGTCGAGCATCGACCCGTAGCAGGTGTACAGCGCATCGTCGCGGCTGGCCCAGACATCGACGTAGCCGTTGACCGGCGCATAGTCGTGGAACACCCGGTTGATCTGGTTGTTGGAGTAGGGCGGCAGGTACATGGTCTTGGTCTCGAGCGAAACCCCCTCCGAGTTGAAGAGCTCGATGAACACTCTGGTGGCCCGTTCGCTGCCGTTGACGCAGCCGACATTGGCCCTGGAGTCGGTGTCCTCGCTCACGAAGATGATGCGCTGAGGTTTGGTGCCCGAGATCATCTCGGTTGTCGGGATGGCGGGCAGTCCCTGACCGAAGGTGCCGGCCGCCTGGCCGCCGGGCAGGTTGTAGGTGCGGCTCATGCCGACGACGGACGGAGTGTCGGAGATAATGACGAGCGCGCCGAGCGAGTCGGGGCCGAGGCCGAAGAGCTCGATCAGGGCGTTCTCGAACTGCAGGCTCCTACCGGGGCCGAGCGTGATCGGGCCGGAGGTCGCGAACTCGGAGTTGTCCGCGCCGCGCGGCAGCCAACCAAAGGTGACGGTGGCGTCGTCCGAGGCGCTCTGGTTGTTGATCTCGACGTCGGTCTGGAAGAAGGCGCCCTGGGCGCCGCCCGCCACCGCCGCAGCCGGGATGAACATCCAGGTCGGGGCCAGGACGTTGCCGGCGTTCTCGTACACGCGATTGGGCTGGCTGTGGTTTCCGGCGGCCAGGTCGAGATCGTCGTCGCCGTCCCAGTCACCCCACGCCACGCTGGCGGTGGCGTCCGACTCGTTGGAGGTCCATGCCGACGCCAGGGCGCCGCCGAGGTTCTCGTACACCCGATTCGGCTGGCCGCTGTTGCCGGCGGCGAGGTCGAGGTCGCCGTCGCCGTCCCAGTCCCCCCAGGCCAAGCTCCGGGTGTCTTCCCACTCGGCGGAGGACCAGGCCGGAATCAGGGCGCCACCGGTGTTGGCGTACACCCGGTTCAGACCGTTGTTACCGGCGGCGAGGTCGAGATCGCCGTCGTCGTCCCAGTCCCCCCACGCCACGCTGAACGTATGGTCCGAGTCCGCTGATGTCCAGGCCAATGCA
>JAHECW010000108.1 GCA_024641545.1 Acidobacteriota bacterium | reverse complement strand
TCCGTACTGATCGGTGCAATCGACCAGGGAGTCAACGACGTATTGGACCGAGGCCCACGGGTTGCCGGCGCTGCCGTCGCCGGTGACATCGTTGCCGAGAATCGGATCGACAAAGAAATCGGACCCGCGGACGCTGGCTTCGCAGGGACAGGCGCCGACCGCCGTGGTTCCGCCGATGGCCGCGTTCCAGCCCCAGAGATCACCCGAACCGAAATCGTCCGAAAAGACGAGCTCTTGCGACCACGCAGCGGTCCCTGCCGTAACGATGAGAACGAAGACGAGGATCGGACGCTGGCGGACGTGGCTGGTCATGATCGCGATCTCCCTCAATCAAGCTATCGGTTTCGTCCGTCGGCGCCGGTGCCGCAGATCACATGGTTGTCGACAACCAGAGCAGAAGTGCTACTCTGCGTCGCAGCAAGAAGACTGCCGCGGATGGCGGCGCTGTGAAAGGTTGAAATGATGAGAAGCACATTCTGTATCGTGATGTTGGCGGCCCTGGCTCTGACCTTTGGTTGCGGTGGATCGGGAACCGAGACCCCCGTCGTCGTCGAGGAGACGGTCGTCGAGGCCGCGCCGGCTGAGGAAGCGGTGGTCGAGGCGCGGCACGATGTTCTGTACGTCTGCTCGTGCGGGCCCGAGTGTGACTGCGGTGCGGTTGCGCTGGAGGCGGGCAAATGCGGCTGCGGCAGCGATCTCGTCCAGGTCCACATGCTCAAGGTCGACGGCAACGTCGCCTCGGTCTGCACCTGCGGCAAAGACTGCACCTGTGAACTCGATGCGCAGGATCCGACGAAGTGCGGCTGCGGCAGCCCGGTCAGACAGGTGAGCTTCGAGGGCAAGGGCCTCTACTACTGCAACTGCGGTGGTTCCTGCTCGTGCAACTTCGTCGCCACCGAACCCGGCACGTGCGCCTGCGGGATGGATCTCGTCACCAGTTGATCGCGGTTCGCGCCGGTGGCCCCACCGCTCCGGTGGGGCCTGCCGGCGTCTCTCAGACGCGGCTTCCGGGCTGACGCACCGCGGTTTGTCGAAGACGATGGGGTGATACTCTCGGTTGACCAGAATCAGCCGAGGGAGACCGAGATGGCTAAGGTCAACGAAGACTGGCGGGTATTGCGTCACCGACCCATCGACCGGATCGAACCGAACATGTGGTGCGTCACCGGGACAGTGCCGGGGATGTCGCTGAAGAGGGTTATGACCCTGGTGCGGCTGGCCGAGACGCCCGATCTCAAGAGAATCGTGGTTTCGCACCATCTGCCGATCATCGATGAACCCGCGGCAACGTTGCGTCGGGTTGCGGCCGGTCTGTGACGCCGGGTGTCCGGCCGTGTCCGGGCGGCGATGATCGCCCCGGGATTGACTTGACTCACGCTTCCATCAACACCATTCGAGTTCATGCCAACGGCTTGGACTTCGAAGTCGCGACCTGCGGCGACGGCCCTCGTTTCGCTATTTGTCTGCATGGGTTTCCGGAGTGCAACTACTCGTGGCGGAACCAGATGCCGATGCTGGCCCGAATGGGCTACACGGTGTGGGCGCCGGATCTCCGCGGATACGGCGGCACGACCCGCCCCGGTCGGGTGCGCGATTACAGGATGCGGCACCTCGTCGACGACGTCGCCGGGCTCATCGACGCGGCCGGCGCCGGGGAGACCCTGCTCATCGGCCACGACTGGGGCGGCGCGGTGGCGTGGATCTTCGCGCTGGCGGAGATCCGCCCCCTCGAGCGCTTCATTGCGATCAACCTGCCGCACCCGCGGCTCTTCCGGCGCGGTTTGCGAACCTGGAAACAACTTCGCCGCTCCTGGTACATCTTCTTCTTCCAGCTCCCCTGGCTGCCCGAGCGGGTCCTCGGCGCCGACGGCGCGCGCAGGGTCTCGGGAATGATCCGCGGGACCGCCGTGAAGAAGGACCGTTTCCCCGGCGAGGTTCTCGAGATTTACCGGCGCAACGCCGCCCAGCCGGGCGCCATCGCCGCCATGCTCGCCTACTACCGCGCCTATATCCGGCACGGGGTCGACAAGGAGCTCGCCCGCGCCGTGTACACCACGCTCGAGACCCCGACCCTGATGCTCTGGGGCGAGGAGGACACGGCGCTGGGGCGCGAGCTCACCATCGGCACCGAGAAGCTCGTGAGCGACCTGACCCTGCGCTATCTGCCCGGCGTCTCGCACTGGGTGCAGCAGGAAGCCCCCGAGACCGTCAACGCGATGATCGAAGCCTGGCTCGACGGCCGCGAGGTGCCTGAAGCGAGCGATTTCGATGACAAGGACATCGCACCATCGCAGGATTGAACCGCAAAGAACGCCAAGAACACCCATCGCAACGAACGCAAAGCCATCGCAATTGAGGGTGGGATTGAGCCCACCTTCAGGACTCAATCAAGATTGCGATGCTTTGCAATTGTCGGCTTTGTGGTTCTTCGCGCCCTTGGTGTTTCACGAACACCGTTCGGGTCCCGCGAGTCGGTGAGCCGAATGGCCGTGAGGGTTGCGACATTTCGGGCGGGACCTTTTCGTATCATTCCTTCGATGGCCTGGCGTCCTGTGCGTCCTGGCGGTTCAATCTAACGCCAACCTGCGCGGAGGACCCGCTCCATGTTCAGACCGAGTACCTTTTCGATCTCGGTGCCGCTGAATCCGGCATTGAGCAGCGCCTCGGTCAGCTTCGGCATCCGGGAGATGTCCTCGAGATCGTCGGGCGGGTCGGTGAAGCCGTCGAAGTCGGAACCGATGGCGACGGTATCGATCCCGCCGACCTCGATGATCCGGCTGATCGTCGCGATGATCGCGTCGAGGCCGTTCCTGCTCCGGTGCTCGCCGAGCCAGCTGTTCATGAAGATCACGGCGACGACCCCGCCGGTCGAGGCGATGCGGCGGATCTCGTCCTCGGTGGGGCTCATGGGATCGTCGGCGAGGGGCTGGACCCCGACGTGCGAGAAGACCAGCGGCCTCCGAGTGCCGCAGATCTCGAAGGCCTCCCGGCGCGCCTTCGGTGTGCAGTGGGTGAGATCGACGACCATCCCGAGGCGGATCATCTCCTCGATGACCGGTGGCCCCAGGAGACCGAGACCGAGATCGAGGTTCTTGGGTTGTCTGAAACAGCCGAGTTTCTGCATCTCGGGGGGGATGCCGACCACCGGCGCCGCCGAGTCGTTGGCGTAGAAGTGGGCGAGGGTGAGCATGCAGACGCCCCGGCTCCACAGTTTCTCGACGTTGTCGACCCGGCCGCCGAGGCTGTGCGCTCCCTCCACCGCGTTGAGGACCGCGATGACGCCGTCGGCCCTGGCCGCATGGATCTCCTCGGTCGATCTCACCACTCTCGCGAGCTCGGCGCCGCCGCCGTTCGCCCTTTCGATGGCCTTTTCGAAGTCATCGAGGATCTCGATGGTCCGCTCGAACGGATCGCCCGTGAAGAGCCGACGGATCCGTTTCGGCGAGACTTTGGCAAGCAGCTTGAGCGCGGTGCAGTCGTCGAGCAACCCGCGTTCGGGGAGGTAGATCGAGGACACGAGAGCATCGACCCCGCCCGCTTTGGCCTTGGGAAAATCGACCCGCATGGTGAAGGGGTTGAACGCGCCGCCGCTCCGGTGATTCTTGTCCAGCTTCCTGCGGAAGAGATAGGTCTTGAGCGACGGGTGGACGTGGGCGTCGATGACGAGAGCGGCGGCGTGGACAGCACCGGCTTCGGCTGGCGTCATGACGCATTCAGTCCGGCGAAGACCGAGCTCAGGTCGCGAGCTTCGATCACCCGGCCGTCCGGATCGAACGGACCGGCGGTCCAGCGCACGAGCCGGATCTCGCCCTCGGCGAGCTCGATGCCGGTGACGTCGCCGTTGGAGAAACAGCAGCACCCCGAGTTGAAGTAGCAGCTCTGATCCCGGGTCGGACCATCCGGTGGGTCGTCGCCGGCCTCGTCCCTGGCCCAGGAGATCTCCAGATCGAGCCGGTCCGCCGATCGGCGTTCGGTTGGGGTCGCGCCGAGGTGGTCGTGGACGCGCTCCAGGGTCTCGACGTGGGGCTTTGAAACGAAGACCGGGTTGTGGGTGTGGCCTGCGATGAGGATGAGATCGTTGCGCCCCGCCGCCCACTGGTACATTGCGCGGTCGTGTTTGCCGCGGATCTCGTAGTCGGTGGCCGGGGTGTTGAGGCTGATCTTGAAGAGCCGCTGGATGGGTCGCCAGACCCAACGGACGAAACGACGGCTGATTCCGCCCCAACGATCGCTCGAGCCGGTTCCCTGGTGGCCGTGGACGAGGAAGATGCGTCCCAGGACGGTGTCGGCGGCTGTCATCGTGACATCGATGCCTTCGACGACATCGAGCTCGCCATAGATCGGGAACAGGTGACGGGCCACCTGTTCGGGATACTGCCAGAGATCGTCGTGGTTGCCCCAGATCTTGATGAACCGCCCGCCGGGCGCGGTGTGGAATCGGTTCTCCGTTTCCAGGAGCTCCCGGTAGGTGGGAAGGACCTTCTTCGGCCACCCCTCCCAGAGTTCCTCGGCGTCGCCGAGAACGACCAGCCGGTAGCCGGCCGCAAGATAGAAATCGAGGGCCCGGCGGTAGGTCTCGGCGCAGACCCTGAAGTCGTCGGCATGATCGCCCTGGCCCCGGTGGAGATCGGAAAAGACGACGATTCGGTCGGACGCGGCGTCCCAGCTTCGCCGAGCCGCCCGGTCGAGCGCCTCCTCCAACCCGCGGGCGATGGATCCCCGGTATCGGCGATCACTCACCGGATCATCCCGTACTTGCGCCGGATCGCCCGAATCTCCGCGACGACATCGTCCGGGAGGCGACGCTCCTCGGGATTCAAACCGAGGGTGGCGAGATACCCGTCGAGATCGTCCTGGGCCGCCAGGAGCTCGACGACGTTGTCCGGGCGGTATGTCTCGAGTTGCGGGTGGTCGCCGGGGTCCGACCGGAGCCGGTGGATCACCGACCGATCGAGGGTCAAACCGGCGGAAACCGGATAGCCGACGAGACGACGCCTGCCCTTGCCGAAACGGAGGCGGACAAGCTCGAGGGTCTGATAGACGGGACCGGTCGAGCGGTACAGCCGCGCCTGGGGATAGGGCTTGTAAGGTCTGACGAACTCGCGGTCGACGGCGAGACCCGATGCCTCGGCTTCATCCATCAGCCACCGGAACGGGATGTTCGCCAGTCCGTCGTGAACATAGCCGCCGCCGATATTGGAGTGGCTGCCGGCAAACCAGCGCTGCTCGAGGTCTTGGATGCCGGCGGGCCGACGCCACACTTCCGGTCGGAAGTCGTACCTCCGCTCGTCGATGGCGAGAGCCTGGCGGGCCTTTCCGACGCACGCCGCCGGGGTGTCACAAACGTAGAAGACCCGCCCCGCGGTCGAGGTCCTCCTGGTGGCGTGGAACCGCGACCCGAGCGCCATGACCGTGTCCCAGACGCCGAGAAACTCGATTTCGACGGGGATCATCGGTGCGCCGGGACGACCCCCGTCGGCGGTTGTCACCTCGTCGGGCCGGCCCGCGCCGCGGGTTCTGACGTAGTGGAGAAAAAAGAGCGGTCCGAAGTAGGCGTCGGATTTCGCCGGAACCCCGCCCAGCCAGTCGAGGAAGTGGGTCAGCGCGCGCGCTTCGGCGGCCCCCCTGCTGAACCCGAAGACGAAGATCTGATCTCCCGTGCGGTAGTTGTGGGTCAGAAAGCGGAAGGCCTCTTCCACGTTGCTCTCGAAACCGGCGCCCCAACCGCCGCCGAGCACTCGATCGGCAAGGCTCAGCACCGCGTTCGGCCGGCCGGGGTAGGTGACCACGGCGCCGATCCCGACGTCGTAGTAGGTGATCTGCGGCATGTGGCCCACCGGATCGACGGGGAGTACCGCTCTGGCGAGCTTGAGCACGTTGGACGGCTTGAGCACACTGCTGCCGTCGTCGCGCTGCTTCACCTGGTACGGGTTCTGCCAGGTCCCGTCGAGACAGATCACGATGCGCTTGCGGCCGTTCATGGTGCTTGAATCCACTATGGCCGACCCGGGCGGCGGGTGCAAGGAAGAATGACGATGTGGTGCGAAAACGTGTTAGCCTGCTGTCTGATGTGTGAGAGGAGGAAGAAGGATATGTTACGTCGCATTCTTATGGTCGGAGCTGTGTCGCTGGTCCTGTGCGCGTCGCCGGTTTTCGCCCAGACCTTCAGCGAAGAGTTCGAGGACATCACCACCTTAGCTGCCGCGGGCTGGGCATTTGACAACAACAGCGCCGGCGTGGGCCTTCTGAGTTGGGCGCCAGCGGCTGTGGAGATGATGACCCGGGCAGGAGGGGCTGATTTCCAGGGCAACCCTGCCGTGTTCGCGGCCTATTCAGGCGCCGGCTACATCGCTGACAACTACAACGCCACCACCGGCTCCAGCACCATCAGCGACTGGCTCATCACGCCGATGGTGACCATTCAAAATGGCGACACGGTGGCGTTTTGGACCCGCGGCCCCGACGCCTCGACCTACCCGGACCGGCTCCAGGTTCGCATGAGTCTCGCAGGCGCCAGCGTCAACTGCGGCACCCTGCCGGACGACGTCGGCGACTTCACGACCCTGCTGCTTGATATCAACCCGACCCTGGCGGTGGGCGGCTACCCCAACGTCTGGACCCAGTACAGCGTCACCATCTCGGGCGTTGCGGCGCCGACCCCGGGGCGCTTTGCTTTCCGTTACTACGTGACCAACGGCGGCCCCAGCGGATCCAACTCGGATTACATCGGCGTCGATCTCTTCGAGTACAACAGCCTTCCCGTGGAACTGCAGACCTTTACGATCGAGTAACGGCGCGGCGCGCTGCGCGCGCGGTTGGGGGCGCCTTGCCCTTAATGTCCATCTTGAGCTGACGACCGGCCGAGGGGGGAGCCCCTCGGCCGTTCTCGATACCGGCCTGCTCATCCAATCCGGCGCCTTTTCAGGTCTTGCGGGAGGAATTGATAATCCTGACGCTTGAAATTCCGGAACCGAGGAAATCTGACGAGGTTGGTATCGGTTGTCACCGGTATGAATCGCAAACTCATCCCGATCGTGTTCGTGGTCGCGGCGGTCGGTCTCGTCTGGGCCGTCATCGCCGGGCTCGAGACCCGACCGGCGGCGAGAAACGAGGCCACCGCCGTAATTTTGAGGGCCCCCGACGGTTTCGACGTCGATGACCTCGGGGAGGTCGGGTTGGCGTTCGCCGCGTCGGAGCTGGCGCTGAGGAAGGGGACTCACCCGGGCGTCGAGTTCGTCGACGGAGGTGATCGGATCATCCTCGTCGCGGACCGGGAGCTGGATCTGCTCACCGAGCTTCGCGCCTCGGCAACCGGGACCATCGTCGAGCGCACCTGGCCGGGGAGCGTTGATGAGCGGCTCGCCTGGGCTTCAGCGAACGGGAGTCTCGAGGCCCCCGGGCTCGCACCCGCCACCGGCAAGAACCTCTATCACTGACCCGGGACGGCCCACGCCAGGAGGTCGCCGGACTCGAAACCGTCGCTGAAGATCGAGCCGTCGTCGCCGAGATAGCTCTCGACCGGGGTCTCCGCCCGCCAGTTGATCCCGGAGGCGGCGAAGTAGGGCGGTGCGGGCGGCGCCACGTTCGCCGTGACCAGCACCGCGCTGCGCCACGGTTGCAGGGTGACGGTGGGGCCGACGGCCGACCCGTCGGGCCGGGTCCAGGTGCCGGACGGCACCGTCATGACCGCGGCCGCCTCGGTGTCGTTGAAAAGGAGGATGGCGTTGGAGCGGCTGATGAGGCTGCCGGTGGCCGAGGCCCACGGCGCGTCGGCGGTCCACGCACCGAGCGTCGAGAACAGGGTCCCGGCGGGTTCCTTGCGGATGACCCCGGCCAGCGCGGCCGGGGCGACGAATGTCGTGTGGCTCATGCTGCCGTAGTCGGCGGGAGCGTCGTACTCGAGCGCCACCGGGATCGGTTCGGTGTAGGGCGGCAGCCACCAGTGCGAGAGGTTTTCGGGACGATCGATGCGCCGTGTCGGTTCGGTGGAGACCAGGGTGTTGCCGGTGATGACGTGGTTCTGGTTCGGGTCGGCATCGACATAGAGCCCGAGCGCGGCCCGGCGGCTGTCGACGATGACATTGCCGCTGATGGTGCAGTCGAAGTTGTTGGGCAGGAAGATGCCGTGGCCGTTGTTGCCGTAGAGCGTGTTGTCGGTGATGACGGTGTCGTGGAATTCGGACAGGAACTCGGGCCAGATTCCGTGACCCATGGGCCACCACGGGTGGGAGTACTCGAGGTCGCCGATGGTGTCGAGGATGATGTTGCCGCGGATGATCGAAGCGTTGCAGTTGGTGTAGACGGCGGCGCCGTCGTTGAGGGTTCCCATGGCGCGGACGAAGACGTTGTTCTCGACGGTCTGGCCGTCGCTGCCGAGGATGATCCCGGCGTAGCCGGTGTCGACGAATCGGTTGAGCCGCACCACCGCGGCGGTGGCCTGACCGAGGATGATCCCGGCCGCGTGCCACGATCCCCAACCGCCGTAGCCGGGCTCGGAGCCGATGCGGATGAAGAGGTTGCGCTCGATGAGCGAGCCCGGCGGGTCGGCGAGGTCGGCCCAACCGCGGATGGCGATGTTGCGGATGTCGGAGAACACCGAGCGCCGGATGGTGAAGGGTTGCGAGTCCCAGGTGTATAGCACGGCGGTGCTTTCGAGCTCGGAGAAGGTGCAGTCCTCGATCGTGGCGGGCCGGTTGATGGCGAGGGCGGTGCCGTAGTAGCGCGAGAAGTGGATGTCCCGGAATGACGTCCCGGAGGTCCTGACCCCGACCGGCTCGGTCCCGTGATCGACCAGGAGATCGGTGCTCGTGGTGGTGACCACATCGACCTTCATGGTGGCGGGATCGGCCCAGGACGGGGGATAGAGATAGAGCACCCCGGCCTGCCAGTGCCACTCGCCGGGCGCGTCGAGCTCATCGAGATCGTTGTCGATGAAGTAGCCCGACCCGGGGTCGCTGAAGGGGTCGCTGAAGGCGCCGGCAGGGTCGAGATCGAGGGTGTTCACCGGCGAGTGCTGGGTGATCGGCCGGGTTTCCCACCACCAGCTCCACCGGCGCCAGCGAACCCAGGCGCCGCTCCAACGGCCTGGGGCCGCCCCGGGACGGGAGGCCAACTCGGCGTCAACAATGCGGTTGGGGTTGTCGTCGTTGTCGACGCGCAGGAATCCGTCGGCGATGTTGGGCCAGCGCGCCAGCCGCACGAAGCGGCCGTTGACATAGCAGGCCACCACGCGTTGGGCCACCGTGCCGGTGCGGACCGCAGGGTTGGCGCCCCAGGTGCCGGCGAGGTTGACCCGGACGCTCCCGGTGACGATCGGCCGGACGCCGTTGCCGTAGGCCGCGACGCTGAGGCCGGAGCCGGCGGCGAGATCGTCGGCGAAGTAGGTCCCGCCGCGCTCGAGGAGGATGGCATCGCCGGCGGCCGCGCGGCTGACGGCGTGGGCGATCGTGGCCAGTGGGTCTCCGATGGTGCCGGCGCCGCCGTCGACTCCGCCCGGCGCCACGTGCCAGTCGCGCGCTTCGGCCGTCACCGAAACCAGGATGACGGAGGCGGCCAACGCCGCGATTTTCGAGCAACGGATATCCACCAACCTTCACCCCCGACCGTTCATCCCAGGGTAGCCTTTCGCCCCGGCGGCGGATGTACTGGGGATCACGTTCGCGGCCGCGACAGCGCCGCAGGCACGCGGGAAAACGTCTCCACCGGGACGGGCCGGGTTTGACATTGAGCCCCTGGGACCATCCGGAGGCGCGTGGCCGCCGGCACAATGTCATACCGGGCACTCCACGGCGCGCGGGCATCGTTCCTGCGTCCCTGCCCGTTCGAGCCGCCGGTGCGACGCTGGGACGCAGGAGGTGGCCCGAAAGGCCGGAGATGAGGGACGGGTGCTGGAAGTGGTGGAAATGAGAAAAGTTTATACTATATGCTAATATAGTGATATAGTTGATGCTCGTTCGAACCACGGAGGGAGCACCCATGGAAATCCCCATCGCCCTGATCATTGGTTTCATCCTCGGCCTCGTCACCGCCGCCGTCGCTGTGGTCCTCACCATGCGCTCGTCCATGATCGTCCCCGAGCGCAGCTCGAAGTCCTTCGACGCGACCTGTGCGGCCATCGAGGAGGTGGTTCCCGGAACCGCGGGCTGGAGTTTCCCGATGGAGAGCTTCGACATGTCGGCCAAGCTCGCGGCCAAGAACTCCCTGCCCGACAACGTCAGGAAGATCCGGCTCTACTTCATGTGCAACCCGTCGGTGGCCAAGACCGTCCTCGGCGCCAACCCGAAGCTCTCCGCGATCATGCCGTGCTCGTGGTCGGTCTACGAGCTCTCGGACGGTAAAGTTTGGGTTTCGCACATGAACATCTCGATGATGGCGAAGATGATGGGCGGCGTTGTCGGCGAATCGATGGGCGAGGTGGCGAAAGCCGACGGACGGTTCCTGGAAAGCGTGCTGAACTGACGCCCCGGTTGGGCATACAATGAGCCTCATCTGGAGGCTTCCATGCGTCTTCCCCGCGAGCTCGACCCCATCGAGATTCGAGTGCTCGGCTGTCTGTTGGAGAAGGAGCGGACGACCCCGGACGGTTATCCGCTTTCGCTCAACGCGCTGACGTCGGCGTGCAACCAGAAGAGCAACCGGGAGCCGGTGATGCGGTTGACGGCAACCGAGGTCGAGTCGGTCCTCGCTCGGCTGCGCAGCGAGGTCCTGGTGTGGCCCGAGGAGGGCGCCAGGACCCTCAAATGGACTCACAACCTCGACCGCAAGTGGAGCCTCTCACCGGCCGCCATGGCGTTGATGACGGTGCTCATGTTGCGCGGACCGCAGACCCCGGGCGAGCTGCGGGCGCGGACCGAAAGGATGCACCCTTTCACCTCGAGCGCAGATGTCGAGAACACCCTTGCCGGTCTCGCCGAAGGTGATGACCCCCTGGTCGTCCACCTCGTCCGGCAACCCGGCCAGAAGGAGGCGCGCTGGACCCACCTGGTCGGCGGCGAGCCCGACGAACCGACGTCGGTGTTCGTCGCCTCCGCCGCCCAACCCCCGGCGTCCGGTCTCGCCGAACGGGTTGCCGAGCTCGAGGAACGGGTGGCGCGGCTCGAAGATGGCCTCGCCAGGGCCGGCATCGACTTGTGAGTCGATCGCCGCCGCGCTACCCTTGGTGGAAGTGTTCCAAAGGAGGCGGGCATGGACGAGAGGCGGACCGGGAAAGACCGACGCACGGGCGCGGACCGGAGGTCAGGAGCCGATCGAAGGGTCAAGGCCGATCCGAACTGGCCTGAGGAAAACGAGCGGCGCAGCGAAAAGGACCGACGGGCGAGCGAACGGCGGGCCGGAGGCGACCGCCGCATCCCCAACTAGATGCGGTTCATTCGAGGCATGGCCCCGGGCGTGACCGAGCCCCGGCGACGGAGGTGGTCATCCACCGCCATTCGGACTGGGAAGGCCGCCGGCCGAATGGGTCCGAGTGCTTACTTCATCCCCTTCATGAGGTCCTTCCGCTTGTAGTTCTTAGGCGGCTCGAAGTCCGCCGGGTCGAAATCGGCCTCTTTCGATGAGGTCAGGTTCGATTGACCGGCCAGCTTGCCGTTGTCGTCGTACTCACGGGTACGGACCGGGAAACCGTTCATCTCCTTGATGTGCTCGTAGGTCTCGTCGCCGAGGGAACCGCCGCCGATCTTCGGCAGACTGTCGAGCATCTCGGTCATGAACTCGCCCATCCCGCTGAAGACCTCGGCGACTTCGCTCCCGCCGGCGACGTTGTTCCAGCCGGTGACGCAGAGCTCGCGCTCGCGAACGCCGCTGCGCCAGACCTCGTAGACCTCGCAGTCGAAACCGTTGACGCTGTCGCCGGCGCCGGTTTTCTTGAGCTCGGAGGGCTGCCGCGGCGTGCCCATCTCGGGCATGCGGCTCTTCATCATCTGCTCCATCTTCGCGCGCTGGCTCTCGGGCAGGCCGGCCAGCGCCTGTTCCACGGATGCCATGGCCTGGTTGACGGTCTCGCCGAGTTTCCTCATCTGCTCCTCGTCGATGACGAAGTAGGTCTTGTTGTCGTGGTTGACGACGATCATCTCGCGGCGGTTGCCGTCGAAGATCAAATCGCCGTTCCAGTTCTTCTCACCGGATGCGACATCCATCTTCATCTTGACGCCGTCGACGGCGATGCCCGCCTCGGACGCGGTGCCGCCGTATGAGCTTTCAACCTCGTAAAGAACGCCGGCCGAGGCGGGGAGGGCGACGGCCACGAGGGCGACGGCGATGAGGATGTTCTTCATGGTGGTTTCCTTTCAGCTGATCAGTCCGATCGCGTCCGAGCCGGAGAAAGCGTCGAAGGTCGACTGATATCGACAATGTGTCTCAGTTGCTTTGAATCATACCAGAGCCGGAGAATGAACCCCGCTTCGCAATGATGCCCTTCCGGAAACGGCGGTCACTACCGCGTCAGCGGTCGATATGTGACCCGGTGCGGCCGGTCGGCTTCGTCGCCGAGGCGCTGTTTGCGATCGGCGCGGTAGTCCGAGTAGGGGCCCGGGAACCACTCGACATGCGAGTCGCCCTCGAAGGCGAGCATGTGGGTCGCCACCCGGTCGAGGAACCAACGGTCGTGCGAGATCACCAGCACGGTGCCGGCAAAGGCGAGGATCGCCTCTTCGAGCGCCCGCAGGGTGTTGACATCGAGGTCGTTGGTCGGTTCGTCGAGCATGAGGACGTTGGCGCCCTCCTTGAGCATCCGCGCCAGGTGGACGCGGTTGCGCTCGCCGCCCGAGAGCTGTCTGACCGGTTTCTGCTGATCCGAGCCGGTAAAGTTGAAGCGGCCGACATAGGCGCGCGAGTTGACCTCGACCCGACCCAGCCAGACCGATTCCGAGCCCTCGGAGATGACCTCCCAAACCGACTTTTCGGGGTCGAGGGTCGAGCGGCTCTGATCGACATAGCCGAGTTTGACGGTGTCTCCGATTCGAAGGCTGCCGGTGTCGGATTTCTGGGCGCCGGTGATGAGCTCGAAGAGCGTCGTCTTGCCGGCGCCGTTGCCGCCGATGATGCCGACGATGGCGCCCGGCGGGATCGAGAAACTCAGGTCGTCGAAGAGCAGGCGGTCGCCGTGGCCCTTCGAGAGTCCCTCGGCCTCGATGACGACATCCCCGAGCCGCGGGCCGTGCGGGATGAAGATCTCGAGATCGCGGGCCAGGGTTTCGGGTTCCTGGGACAGCAGTTCCTGATACGCGTTGACCCGCGCCTTGCCCTTGGCGTGGCGCGCCCGCGGCGCCATCCGGATCCACTCGAGCTCGCGCTCGAGGGTCTTCTGCCGCTTGCCCTCGCTGCGTTCCTGCTGCCGCAGCCGTTCTTCCTTCTGCTCGAGCCACGACGAGTAGTTGCCCTTCCACGGGATTCCGTGGCCGCGGTCGAGCTCGAGGATCCAGCCGGCCACGTTGTCGAGGAAGTAGCGGTCGTGGGTCACCGCGATGACGGTGCCCTGGTAGTCCTTGAGGTGGCGTTCGAGCCAGCCCACCGAGAGCGCGTCGAGGTGGTTCGTGGGCTCGTCGAGGAGCAGGATGTCGGGCTGCTGGATGAGCAGCCGGCAGAGCGCGACCCGGCGCCGTTCGCCACCCGAGAGCACGTCGACCACGGTCTCCGCCGGCGGGCAGCGCAGCGCGTCCATGGCGAGTTCGAGTCGCGAGTCGAGCTCCCAGGCGCCCATGGCCTCGATCTTGTCCTGGACCTCGGCCTGGCGGTCGAGGACCCGCTGCATCTCGTCGTCGTCCATGGGTTCGGAGAAGCGGTCGGCGAGGGCGTCGTACTCGGCGAGCAGGGCCGTGGCCTCGACGGCGCCCTCCTGGACGATCTCGAGCACGGTCTTGCCCGCCTCGAGCTCGGGCTCCTGCTCGAGCATCCCGACGGTGTATCCGGGCGCCCGCACGACCTCGCCGTTGGAGGACTCCTCGGTCCCGGCCATGATCCTGAGCAGGGTCGACTTTCCGGCGCCGTTGAGCCCGAGGACGCCGATCTTGGCGCCATAGAAAAACCCCAACGAAATGTCACGTAACACGGTCTTCTGGCCGTGGGTCTTGGAGACCCGGACCATGGAAAAAATCACCTTCTGCTCGTCTGTTGCCATCGTTCCTCCGAGGGCGCCAGAGTGGACCGTGATGATCCGCAAGTCAAGGAGGCGGAAGGTGAGGGCCTTGCAAGAAGCGCCGTGCGCCATCATTGTTGAGCGAGATGGTGACCGGATCCTCGGATCGACCCGACCCGGCTGCGCGGCGGTGCCGTCCGCTGCGGGTGGGGATCGACGCACGACCGCTGGCGGAGCGGCCGTGCGGCTTCCGGCGCTATCTCGAGAACCTGCTGCCGGCCCTGCTCGAGGCGGACGAGGGCCTCCGGTTGGCGCTCTTCGCCCACGACGAGTCGGCCCGGTTCCCGACCGATTCAAACCGGGTCGAGTTCCACCTCGTCCGGGGCGCCCGGCAGACCCTCCTGCGGCCGATCTGGGATCTCTGGCAGCTGCCGCCGCACCTCCGCCGGGCAGCACCCGATCTGTTCTTTTCAACCTATGGATCGGTCCCCGGCGGAACCGGGATCCCGACGGTGATCTCGATTCATGATCTGGCCTTCCTCAAACGGCCCGGGCTCCTCCCACTGCGCTATCGCCCGGTTTGGAAGTGGTTGTCCCGGCGCTGGCCGCGGGCGGCGGCGTGTCTCGTGCCGTCCGAGGCGACGCGCGATGATGTCCTTGTTCTGACGGGCGTCGAACCGGACCGGATCGAGATCGTCCCGCACGGCGTCGACGGAAGATTCGAACCCTCCTCTCGAGAGCGGCAGGCCGAGACCAGGCGGCGGTTCGAGCTCACCGCGCCGTTCGCGCTCTGGGTCGGCACACGGGAACCGAGGAAGAACCTCGGCTTTCTCCTCGAGGTCTTCAACCGGCTCAACTCCGGCCGGGCGGAGACGGTGCCGCTGGTGCTCGTCGGTGGATCGGGCTGGGGCGCCCGGCACACGGCGCTCGCGCAACCCTGGATCAGGGTGCTGGAGGACGTCGACGACGAGTCCCTGGTGTCCCTCTACGGTGCGGCTTCGGTCTTTGCGTTTCCGTCTCTCGACGAGGGCTTCGGGCTGCCGGTCATCGAGGCGATGGCCTGCGGTACCGCGGTCGTGGCCGCCGACGCCGGTTCGCTGCCCGAGGTCGCCGGATCGGCGGCGGAACTCGTCCCGCCCGGCGATCTCGAGGGCTGGACCCGGGTGCTGTCGCGCGTCCTCGCGGATGACGGCCTGCGCCGCGATCTCGAGAAGCGAGGTCTGAACCGGTCACGCGTCTTCAGCTGGTCGCGGGCCGCCGAACGGACCTTGGAGGTCTTTCGCGGCGTGCTCGGGCGCAGCTCCTGACCTGAGATCCAGGTGAACCAGCACCGCGGCGCTGAGCCAGAAGAGCGGCGCGGTCTTGTCGAGCTCGAGCAGCGAATTGAAGCAGCTGCTGACGATGAGGGCGACCAGTGCGGCGGTCCAGGCCGTCGCCCACCAGTGATCTCGGGACGTGGCGGCTTGGCGCACGGCACGAACCCCGCTGACCAGACCGAGCGCCAGCACGGCAATCAGCGACAGAATTCCGCCGAGACCGTGTTCGGCCGCAACCGTCATGAACTCGGAGTGGGCCCCGCCGCGATTTCCCGAAAAGGTCGATACGCGGGTCAGCTGCTGGTACTGCTGGTAGGTCCCGTAGGATGCCTCAAATGTCGCCGGACCGAAGCCGAAGAGCGGCCGGTCGCGCAGCATCCGCCGAGCCGACTGCCACCGGTTGAGGCGCTCCTTGCTCGATTCGCCGCCCACGAGATCGTAGGTGAGCAGCGTGTCGAGGGCCCGCGCCTGCACGGTGGCTCCATCGGAGAACGAGTCGGGCTCGAGCCGATGACCGGACAGCGTCAGGAACGACGCGCCGGCCGCCAGCGCGATCAGGGCGGCGACCGCCGCCGGCCGCCACGGATCGGGTTTGAACTGTAACGCCGCCAGCGTCACCAGCGCGGCCAGGAGACTGATCCACGCCGAGCGGGCGCCGGCGGCGAGCACCGCAGCCAGAAGCAACGCCAGGAGCAGCGTGAGCAACCTTCGATGGCGAGCCGGGAGATTTTCGCGCAGACCCACCGCGAGGCAGAACCACACCACCAGGACCGTGGCGTACTCGGTGTGGTTTGAGAAGAAGGGCTGCGCGATTTCGTAGGATTCTCTCCGGGCGAAACCGAAGACCGCGTGCCGCGCGAGGGTCCATACGGTGATGGGAACCGCCAAACAGAGGGTGGCCGCTGTCGTGGTCTTCACCGGGTCCGGATCCGGCCCCGAGCGCGCCCGGTCGAGGACGATGAGACCGCCGAGATAGAACACGGTGAGATAGACGACCCGCACCGCGAGCGCCTTGACCGAGACGAGGTGATCGACGCTGAAGACGGTCGCCCCCGTCATCCACGCGAGTTGGAAGCACACCGCGATTGAAACCGGGTTGAGGAGCAACCGGCGAACGGGCCGCGGGTCCCGAACCAGCGCCAGGAGCAGCAGCGGTGCAAAGACGCCCGCCAGCACCTCGAGCGGGACGCCGATCTCGGCGCCCGTGGCCGCGATCGGCCAGACCATGGTGATAGGCAGGCAGGCGATCGCGAGCAGCCAGCAGGTTCGAGGGCGGAGCATCGCCATCGCCAGCGTGGCGGCCAGGGCGGCGGCGGCGAGGACCCCCATGGCGGTTTTGTTGCCGAAGACGACCAAGGGGGAAAGGCCGGCGACGACCGCCATCACGGTGATGGCGAGCGGGTGCGGAGGCGACGAGTCAGCTGCGGCGCGGCCGGCCGTCATGAATCAACCAGACGATGGCCGCCAACAGGGTCGGCACCAACACCGCAGCGAGCGGTTCCGCCGGGTTCTGATCCCGGAGCGCGTGCTGTCCCGGCGATGCCTTCTCGACCACCCGCCAGTCCGGCGGCGGAGCGGCGATCAGGCTGCGGATCCGCGCCATCTGGGTTTCCAGGGCGACGATTCGTTCGAGGGCGATCTCGAGGCGAAAACGATCCAGGGTCTCGTCGAGCGAACCCTCGACCGGCCGGGTGCGGCCGGTGTCCACCTCGACATCCTCGAGGCCGGAGAGGAGATCCTCGCGCTCGCGTTCGAGCGGGACGAGAGCTTCCCGCAGCCCCTGCTCGAGCCGCGCCCCACGGACCTGCCGAGCGGCCGCTTCCACCGCGTTGGCGGTCGCCGCGGCCAGATCGGGGTCCTCGTCGCGGACGAGAACGAAGACGGTGTCCTGGCCGTTGCCGAGGTCGGTGACCTGGTCGGCCGTCCATCGGGTCTCGTCGGCGACCGCCGGGGAAGATGCAAAGG